>JADIMS010000051.1 GCA_017694555.1 Candidatus Avitreponema avistercoris | reverse complement strand
TTACGGCGGAAACGCAGGAACGGGTGTTTACGCTTGCCGGACGCACGCGGGACGGCGGTTTCCCGGTGGAAGCGGAAATTTCCGTCAGCCGGAAAGTGAATCTGGTTACCGATCCCTCTTGGGAAAGCGGTACGCTCGGCGGATGGAAGCTGGACGGAAACGGTAAATATTGCTTTGTGGAAAACAACAAATCCAATGCGTACAGCGGATCGTGGACATACAAATACTGGTGGTCGGATCCATTCAAAAGCACGCTGACGCGCACGTTTACCGGAATCCCGGACGGCACATACACGCTTTCGCTGTATGCGATGGGCGGCGGCGGGGAAAACGCCATCGAACTGTTTGCGGAAAACTACGGCGGGCCGCGCGTTTCTGCGGAAGTGGTGAACACCGGCTGGAAAGTCTGGAAACAGTACACCGTCAGCGGCATCGAAGTCCGCGGCGGCAAATGCACCATCGGCATTTCGATTGACGCGAACGGCGGCAACTGGGGCAACTTTGACGACGTGGAATTCTATCTGGACAATTAACAGGAAAAGGAGGATTGAAATGAAGAAGACAATGGGGAACGCCGCCGGACGGCGGAGGTTTTTACCGGAACATCTGAAGGGGGGGGTATGCTGTCTGTTTGTTCTGGCAGCCGTACTTTGCTCCTGCTCGTCGGATCCTGCGCCTGCGGCGGATACATGGACGCCGGACGGAGGATTTTCGGGCTATGACCTGGCTTCGGTCTCCGTCAGCAATGACGCGTCCGACCTGCATGTCAGCCTGACATTTGAAAACCCGCCTGCCATCTGGCACCGGGGCCGTATCGGGATCCTGATCGACGATCCCGCCGCAACTCCTTCCGCTTCAGTTTTGCCGTCCGACGGTTGGCACGGAATCGCCAACACCGTTACCGCATCCGGCGCAGACTGTTATGCGGAGGTTCTTTTCCCTGAATATAAGAGCGAAGAGGAAAACGCCGCGTCCGCGCCTTCTCCGGAATGTACGCCGGACGGCGTTTCCGTATCCCCTTCCGCCTGGAAAATCGACAGCTGGGCATACACGCCCGCTGACGGCGGACGCTCCGTAACCGTTTCCATTCCCCTCTCTGCAATAGGCGGCGGCGTTTCCGCCGGAAGCAGCCTGCGGATTTTCACCGCAGTTTCGTCTTACGAATGGAACGATGAAACCGGTTCACCCGTCATTACCGTCCAGGACTGCCACCCGGCGTCCGCGTTGTCTATGACGCTGCGCGGCGCGTTTTCCGTGGATTTCGGCAGTGCGCTTTCTTACACCGTGCAATAAATCAGGGGGGAAGGAAATGAAAAAGCAGAAAAAACTCCCGGCGTTTTCCGCCGTAATTTTTGCCGCGGCGGTGATCGGGTTCTTTGCGGCGTGCGATACCGGAAACGGCGGCGGATCTTCGGACGGCGCGTTCACGGATGGCGGTTCCGGTACGCCGGGCGTATCCGGCGGAACACCGGGCAGCGGGACGTCTTCTTCCGGTCCTGCCGTTTCCACGGATTCGTGGGAAAATGTATCAGACCAAAGCGGAATGATTACTTATGACATTGCTTCGCTGGAAGTAGACAATACCGACAATTATCTTTATGTGGATGTTGAATTTCTGACCGATGAGATTCTTTTGTGGAGTAACGATCGGATCAGTGTCGTTATCAATGCCGGACAAAACAAAAACATCGATGTTTCAAAAAACGGCGCTTCAAGTGCAGAGGACGGAGCAAATGAATATCAGTATGGAATAGCTAGTTCAGCTTCAGTTTCCGCCGATTATGCCTGGTCTTTCTCCGTTTGGCAAAGCGACGACGGTTATTCCGGATCCAAAACCGTACCGTGGCTGCAAAGTCTTGAAAATATGAAAACATCCCGTATTTCGTGGGACGAAAATGAATTTACAGGCGGACCGGAATCATTGGTATATGCGGTAGGGTTGGAAACAAATTCGATTGGATTTGTGATTCCGATGGCCGATTTGGGAAATCCTGCGCCGGGAACGGAAATCAAGGTATTCGCTGCGGTTTCAAATATCTGGAGCGACGGGAGTGTTGCTCTGAAAGACGGGATTCCTGCTGCGGCAATAAGTTCTACATCTAACAATGATACGGTGCTCTCCATCGACATGAGCAGGGCGCTCTCCTACACGGTACGCTGAAAGGAGGCGGCAAGGATGGCTTTTTACGGAAAAACGCTGCGCCGCCTTCTCCGCCTTTCTGTGTCCGTTCTGTTTCTCGCGGCGTGTTCCGCGGGAGGCGGGACGGTTACAGACAGCGGGACGGGCGCCGGAAACGGGACGGGAACGGGCGGAGGCGTCCGGCCGGGCGACGGCGTGTCTTATACGCAGGAAGAGATGTCCGCCCGGATCCGCGGCGTGGATGCTTCCATGGTTCAGTTTACCGAAAAACACGGCGGCATTTACAAATACGCCGACGGTACGCCCGGCGACTTTTTCCGGATTTGCAAGGCATACGGCGTAAACTGGGCGCGCTTCCGGCTGTGGGTGGATCCGCATACGTTCGCGGCGGCGGAAGGTCCCGCCAATAATTATGCGCGTTATCCGCAGGGGCTTTGTGATTTGGAAACGGTGCAGGCGCTGGCGCGCCGTGCCGAGGCCGCCGGCCTGCGCTGGCTTTTGGATTTCCATTACAGCGATACCTGGACGCATCCGGGGCAGCAGATTGTTCCGGCTTCCTGGAGCGGGATTGCCGCCGGGGAGCCGATGGCGGAAAAAATCGCTTCTTACACCACGGAGGTTTTGCAGGAACTGAAAAGCGCCGGGCTTGTTCCGGATATGGTGCAGGTCGGCAACGAAGTCAACAGCGGAATGTGCGTCGGGACAACGTCGGACCGGACGAATCTGCAAATGTATCTGGAAGCAGGCTGCCGGGCGGTCAAAGAGTTTGATTCCGGTATCCGGGTGATGATTCATATTGCCAGAGGCGGGGACGCTTCCTTACAGAATTTCTTTTCCGCCGGAAGCGGCGGTTACGGCAACAGTTGGTACGACGTGATCGGTCTTTCCTGGTATCCGTGGTACACGGATCACGGCACAATCCGGGAGCTTGGCGAAAATATCCGCTATTTTGCCGCATCCGGCAAAGAAGTGGTCGTCGCGGAAACCAGCTGGCCGTGGACAAACGGCTGGAAGGATTGGACGGACAATGTCTGCGGGGCTTCTCCGGCTGATGCGGCCGGGGCTTACCAGCAGGATGCGGCGGACAATTTGCAATATCCCGGTATCGTGATGGACGGCGGGATTCCCGCCGCTTCTCCGGCCGGCCAGCGCAGCGTTGTGGAAGCGGTAATGGAAGTTACGCGGGTAAACGGCGGCTGGGGCGTATTCTACTGGGGCGGCGAGTGGATTGCGTATGGCGCCGCCACGCCGCCGCCGGACGGTTCTACGTGGGAAAATCAGGCGCTGTTTGATTTTGACGGCCGTCCTCTGGATGTTTTAAACGCTTTTAGCCGTTAAGCGTTCTGTGCCGTCCGGCTGTTTTCTTCCGTGCCGGGAAGCGGGTTCCGGACGTGCAGGAAGGTGAGTTCGTGCTTGTTGGTATTCAAGTGGATCAGCCTGCTGTCCGGAAGACGGGCAAATTCCTCCAGCAAGCCCCAGTCGGCTGCGCCCTGCATTTTGACGGTGCAGATCATGCGCCGGCACAGGCCGGAATCCAGCCAGCGGTGTACCCAATCCAAAAGCCGCTCCGGGTAGCAGATGACGTCGCTCAGCACCCAGTCGAATTCCCCCAGTTCCTGCGGCGGAAGGGTGAAGGCGTCATGGCGTAAAAAGGAAACGCCGCGGCGGCGCATCAAGGACGGATGCAGCGGTGTGCGGTCAACGGCCAGCACGCTGCATCCCGCTTCCGCCAGAACCCAGGTCCAGCCGCCGGGACAGGCGCCTGCATCCAGTCCGCGTTCGTTTGCCGCAGGGAAAGGCGAACCCAGCAGAAAATGGCTGCGGCACAGCGCTTCCTGCAATTTGCGGTAGGCCCGGCTGGGCGGGTTTTCATGGTCTTCTTCCAGCTCCAGAAGTCCCAGCGGCAGCGGGCTGGATGTCGCCGCGGAAGCCAGCATGGCGTTCCGGTCAAGAAGGCAGAAAAATCCCATCGGGCTGGCGGGAATTTCGTACGGAAATGTTTTAATCCCGCGGTGTATATATGGAAGCTTCTGCAAAATAAGGCTGCCGCGCCGGAACAGGCTCAGCGGGTAAAACGCCCAGTTCCGCTGTATGGAGCGCAGGGCGGAAGCCGCCTCCCCGACGGAACCGAAGCAGATGCGCAGCGGTTTGTACAGCGTGCATGCGCTCCAGTAAGCGGCGCTTTCCCTTGCGCCCCCGCTTTTGGCGGCGCATTCTTCCGGGGAAAGCGCGGGAAAATACAGCAAGTCCCCGTATTCCTGCGCGTCCCGGACGGAAAGGCCGAGCCGCTCCTCCAGTTCCTGCGCAAGAAAGTGTCCGGCGCCGGGAAAGGCCAAAAAAGCCGTGCCCGGCATTTCTTCAATCGTAAACGCCATGGTATTTCCGCTTCCGGCTGCTATTGTAGCCAAAAGTACGGCGGATTTCCAGCGGGCAGCGGAAATCCGCCGGTTGGCGCGGGTGTCGAAAAAAAACAAACCGGATAAGAAAAAAAACAAACCAAAATCCGGAAAAAATGTGGT
>JADIMS010000050.1 GCA_017694555.1 Candidatus Avitreponema avistercoris | reverse complement strand
GGCGTTGACGGTGAATACTTCCGGCCGCTTTGTTTTCCCGGAATACTGAAAAATACCTGCCAGCCGTTTCCCGCTCCAGCGCCGGATATAGCGGGCAAATCCGTCCTGCGAAAGCGTTTCCAGTCTGTCCGCCCGTTCCCGGGCAATCCGCTGCGGAACGCAGGGTTTCATGCCGGCTGCTTCCGTTCCCGGCCGGGGGGAAAAGGGAAAAATGTGGATGTGCGCAAAATCGAGATCCCGGCACAGGTTTTCCGTCAGCAAAAAATCCCCGCCGCTTTCCCCGGGAAAGCCGGTAATGATGTCGCAGGAAAGGAACGGATCGGTTTTGGCTTCCCGCAGCAGGCGGACCGCTTCCCGTACCTGGTCCGGGCCGTAAGTGCGTCCCATGTTTTGCAGTACGGACGGGCTTCCGGATTGGACGGACAGATGGAAAAACGGGCAAATGCGTTCCGCGCGGAGAATGCCTGCCAGTTCCGGCGTTACGCTTTCCGGATACAGGCTGGAAATACGCAGAAAAATGCGGCTGGTACCGTCCAGCAGGCAGCGCAGCAATCCGCCGAGGTCTGCGCCGGATCCGGGATCCCGGTATTGCCGGAGGTTGACGCCGGTCAGGACGGCTTCCCCCCATCCGGCGTTTTCGAGGGCCCGTACCCTGGACAGGATGGTTTCAGCGGGGACGGAACGGGAAGGCCCGCGGGCCAGCCGGGTTTTGCAGAATGTACAGCGGTTGGAACATCCGTCCTGGATTTTAACGAACGCCCGGGAATGAAACGAAAGCGCGCGTGCGCTTTCTGCGGAAAGATTGTCCGCAGGTTCCGCCGGCCATGCAGAACCGGAAAGATCCGGCGCCTCCGGTCCTGCTGCGGCAATTTCCGTCCGGCAGAATTCCCGCACCGCGCGCGCCGCCGCGCCGGGATCCGCCGGACCGTTTTCCAATGCGGCTTTTAATACGGGCGGCAGACGGAGAAGGATGTCTTTGCGTTTTCCCGGCAGGACAATTAACGCGCTGTCCATGGCGGAAATCGCCGCGCGGTCGGTTTGGGCATAACAGCCGGTTACCAGGACGGCGGTTTGCGGATAGTGCTTCCGCAGCAGGCGGATGAGCCGCCGGGCTTTTTGTTCCGCTTTGGCGGTGACGGCGCAGGTGTTGATTACACACAGCACGGGCGGTTTCCCGGCTGTTTCTGGGGAACCGGCTGAAAGTGTGTCCGGGTTTCCGCTTGCAATGCTGAAACCTTCTGCCAGGAAACGGCCGGCGGCCGCTTCGGTTTCCATCTGATTGAGCCTGCATCCCAGGGTGTCGAACCGGACCCAAAAATCCGCTGCCGTCATTTCAGTTCATTTTGGCGATGACGCGGTTTCTTCCCCGCGCGGCATCCGGATTGTTGGGATCCATCTGGAGCGCCTGGTTGTATGCGTCAAGCGAATAACGGAAATCAAGCGCCATTTCCCGCGCGTAACCGAGTTTAATCCACCGCGCAGGGTTTGCCCGGTCATACTGGAGGGATGCGGAAAAAGCGATGTCTGCATGCCGGTACTTGCCCAGCCGCATGAAAATTTCGCCCATAAAATCGTAGGCTTCCGTCAGGCGGGAGCCGTTCGGCGCGTAGGAAATATATTCCTGGAACAGCGAAAGCGCGCCTTCGTTTTTGCCCTGGAAATACCGGGCTTCTGCGGCAATTTCAATCAGGCGGGGATCATAACGGGAAACGCCGCGCCCCCGCGCCGCCCAGTTCTCGGCTTCTGCGTAGCGCCCGGTTTTTACCAGCGCCCAGCAGAGAACCACATAGCTGTCGGTGTTGGTGCTGTCTGCTTCCAATTCCCCGAGGCAGACTTCAATGGCCTGCGCATATTGCTGCTGGCGGTAAAGCACCAGCGCGTCGGGTTTTGTCTGTGCGGGGGACGGAAACGGAAGGAAAAAGCAGCACAGGCTGAAAAAAAGCAGGAAAACCGCAGGGAAATGCCGGCCGGCGCCGGATTTTGTATTCATGCGTCCGCTTCCCGGTTCATGGTACACGAGCCGGAAAAAAAGCAGCCGGTGTCCAGAACCACTTCCGGCGCGGTAATATCGCCGTTGAGTTTCCCGGTGCTGAAAACGCGGACGATTTTCCCGGCCACAATATTGCCGCGTACAGAGCCTTTGATAACCACCCGGCGGGCGTGGATGTCTGCGTTGACCACTGCGCCGGTATCGACCAGAAGATCGCTGGTGGCATGGATGCGGCCGTCCACTTTTCCCCGGATCATGAGGGGATCGGAAAATTCGATGAGCCCGTTGAATTCAATGTCCGGGGCAAGAACCGTGCTGTAATCTTCTTCGTCCAGATCGAGAATATCGTTGTCGTTGTTTTCTGCCATATCTTTCCAATATTATCCGTGAATGCCGTCCGGGTCAAGACAGGCGGGAGGAATGTCGCGTTCCAGCTCAGCGGAAGTGGCAAGCCAGACGTCCGCAAATTGTTTGCGCACGGCTGCCGCAAACGGATTCAAATGCTGCATATCGCTGAACAGTTCCGGGGAATCCTTGTCCACCTGCCGGCAGATGGACACCAGTTTCCGGTACCACAACGTACCGATGGGGGAATCCTGTACGCCCATGCGGCTGAGCGTCCGGCCGACCATATGGGTCAGCGCCTGGGTTTTGGCGGCTTCGCGGTCGTGTTCTTCCGGGGTGAGCGTGATCACCGTCAGCGTCCTGCGCCGGAAGTAAGATTTCCAGAATTCCAGTTCTGTATCCGGCAGCCGTTCGCCGTGCAGGACAACCGGCAGCCCCTGTAGGCCGAATTTGGCAGATTCCGGGCCGAACATCGGGTGTGTTGCCAGGATTTTGGTTTCCGGGCGCAGGATTTCCCGCATCCAGCGCACGGGCAGCGTTTTGACGGAGCAGGTGTCCGCGACAAGCGTTTCCGGCCCGACCAGCGGCGCGATCCGGGCCAGCATGGCGGGCATGGCGCGGATGGGGACGCAGAGGAACACGGTCTGCATGGCGCATACTTCTTCCAGCGTGCGCAGGGGAGGAAAGCCCGGGTTTTTTCCGCTGGAGGAAAAACCGGCTACGGTAAAGTCCTGCGAAAGGAATTCAGCCCAGAATGTGCCGAACCGTCCCATGCCGATAAC
>JADIMS010000049.1 GCA_017694555.1 Candidatus Avitreponema avistercoris | reverse complement strand
GGCTTCCTCTGCGGCGGAAACAGCGCGCTGCCGGGCGTCACGGTAACTCCCGGCGGAGGCGTCTTCCTGCGGTACGGCGGCGATGCAGTTGCCGCATTTTTCTACATTGCTGCGGGGGAAAACCGCTGCGTCCCCGGCTTGTTTCAGCGGGAAGACATCCCGTACAAACGGAACCCGCCGGGCTGCATCCAGTCCGGAAACAGAACGCACCGTGCCGGGAACGGAAATCCAGGCGCGTTCCGCGGAGACGGCACGGGAAACCGGAAGCAGGGACGCCGGATCGGGCCGGATACCGGCGCACAGATCGAGGGCTGCGGACGTCAGGTCTATGCCGGAGGAATACGGGAATGTCCAGCCGGACATATATCCGCCGGAAAGGCGTCCGGCAATTTCGCCCACCATCGGCCCGCGGGGCGTAAGCTTGATGTCGCCTTTCACCGCGCCGTAATCCAGACCGAGGGCGCGCACGCCGTCCCGGAATACTGCCAGCAGGCGGTCCCGGTCCGTGCCGGAGACTGCGGACGGAATGGTGTGGCCCATCTCAATAAAATACGGCGGGAAAAAAATGTGCCGGTCAGCAAAACCGGTTTCATGAAAAGAACCGTCAAAAACAAGCGCTTCCAGCGAAAATTCAGGCCCTTCCATATATTCTTCGGCAATCACGGTTCCCGTGCGGGAAAAAGCGGCAGAAAGCGGAAGCCGGAGCAAAAATTCCGGAGCGGAGGAAACCTTGCAGCATCCGCGCGCGCCCATATTGTCCACCGGCTTGAGCACAACGGGAAAATCCACGCCGGCGGCGCGCAGTACGTCCAACGCATCCGGATGTTTATCCGGCGGAATGACCGCAAAAAGCGGCGACGGTACTCCGGCGGCGGCAAACCGCCTGCGCATTTCCGCTTTGTTGCTGGCGGCGCGCGCCGCATCCACCGAATGCGACGGAAGACCGCAGCGGGCGGCAACCCAGGCAACGGAAAGCGAAAAATCCGTGGCGCAGGTGAACACACCGTCCAGACCTTCGTCAGCCTGCAGGCGGAGGGCGAATTCTGCGATGCGTTCTTTTTCTTTCAGATCGATCGGCTGGAAGCGGTCTGCCAGGGACGCGCAGCATGCTTCCGGATTTCCGTCCACGGCAGTCACATGCCATCCTTTCTTTTGCGCCGCGCGGATTGCCCTGCCCTGCATAAAACCGGCGCCCAGAATCAATATCCGTTTTTTTGCCTTCACGGGGAACCATCCTTTGGCGGATTATTGTCTGCCTGTTTTTCGGCGTACACTTCAAATGTATCGCCCAGCCCGAAAATCCTGGACACGGCGCCGCATAAAGCAAAATACGGCGGAAGCAGCCACGCGGGAAGAAAAGCGTGCGGGAAACGTTCCGGATGGTGACCGGTGATGACAATTTTCCGCACACGGAATCCGAAACGGGCCAGATACTTTTTTACGCGGCGGGGATTCCAGACCGAAAAATGATCTGCCGGACTTGCACGGAAAAATTCCGGTTTGTTTTTCCGCGCGGAAATTCCTGCACACGACGGAGTGGCAAGGGCCAGAATTCCGCCCGGCTCCAAAAGCGCGGAAACTTTGGCAAACACAGCGGGCAGCGACGGAAAATGTTCGATGACGTACCAGAATGTGACCGCAGTGAAACGGGCAGGAAATCCGGCACTGCGGAACGCAACGCCTTCATCGGGAAAAGAAGCTGCAACGGCAGGAAAACCCAGCGTATCCCGCACATAAGCCGCCGCGTCTTCACACAAATCCACACCGAACGGTTTCCAGCCGGCATCTGCGGCGGCCGCCAAAAAAGGCCCGTAGGCGCAGCCCGCATCCAAAACGGTTTTTTCAGAAAAAGGCGGGAAGCGGCGCGCAGCAAGCGCAGAAATCCGGCGCATACGTTTTTCCCCTGCCGCACGGATCGGGGCGAAATCTTCCAGGTATGTTTTTCCGTATTGCCGGCGGTACTCTTCAAAAAAATAACTCCGGCCGTAGCGCTGCGGCGGGGAAATCCGGTAGCGCAAAAAAGGCATACCGCACACCGGACAAACCTGTATGGTTTTTTCCGGATCGCGCCAAACCGCAGTTTTTGTTTTCCGGGAATTCCGCTTGCCGGAATCCGGCGGGAACATACTTCCGCAGCACGCGCAGGGAAATGCATTACCCTGCAAAAGGGAATCCAGCGTACCGGCATAGTCCTGTTGTTCCGCACGGCTGCCGGACAAAAAACCGGCGGGAAAGCCGTCTGCTGCCGGTCTGCACAGCAATCCATCCACAAAACGGCGGAGGGCATCCGGATTATGCAAAACCGGCCCGTCCGGCAGCAGCGGAAATCCGCAGGCACGCGCAAGCCGTTTATGATAGCGGCTTGGGGAAAACAACAGAACGCGGCAGCCGGCAGCCAGCGCTTCAAACGCTGTAAACCCGAAATGCGTCACAACAAGGGAATATCCGAAAAGGCGGGCGGAAAGAGCCGGTATGGATTCCGTACAGGACAAATTCGGGTATCCGCATTCCGCTGCGGAAAAATCCGCAGCGTGCGGTGAGAGGACCGTAACGGGGAATCCGGCGCCGGCGAAACATTGTCCCAGCCGGACAGCAGCGTTCTGTTCATCCGCGCCGCCGGCAGCAACCAAAACCCGGATATCCGCAGGCGGAACGCCGGACAGCGTTTCTGCTTCTCCTTTCCGCGCAGCAAAAGTCTCCGGGGACGGGAAAAGACATCCGGGGAGGAAAGCGTTTTCCCGGTCCTGTGCACGGCGGCGGAAAAACCGTTTTTTTGTGTGCAGCAGCGAAGGAATCACATCCAGGACATAATCTGCAAACCGGCGGCCGCTACCGCCGTCGTCCACGGCAATCACCGGCGCAGTACGCAGCAGCGACAGCATTTCCTGTTTTCCGCTGCGGAAACAATCCGTTACAAAGCGGTGTACGCGGATTTCTTCTTCCGCAAAATCCGCGGCGGACAGAATCCGTTCAGAGAGAAAATCCGCATCGTCTTTGTTCATTTCCGAAGAAAGGATACGCCGTACTTTTTCCCGCGCACATTTTTCCTGTTTGCCGTCCAGCAGGATAAAACAATTCCACCGCCCGCGTAAAGCCAAAACCGCGTACAGGCACCGGCGCAAATGTCCCGTCCCCTGACCTTCCCCCGCAGCCGGAACAAAAACAACCGCGCGGGAAAGAAAAGAAAAAGCGCGGATTACGCTGCCGGAGGAAAACGGGAAATGCAGGTTCCGTGCCAACAGGAACGCAGCTGCAGAACGCGCGGCGGCGTAATCGGCAGCCGTATCGATTGTGGTACGCAAATCCGGCGCTGTCCAGGCGTCCGGCGCTTTCTCGAATACGCACAAATACTCTTCCGGATGCAAATACAATGCCGGACCAACATGTTCACATTCATAAGCGGATAATTGTTTCAGGGAAGCGTTTTGCAAAGCCCGCGCGGAAAATACTTCGACGCCGCTCCCGTGCGGAAGACCGGTATACGTAAAATAGTCCGCGGGGACTCCGGCGCGGCGGATTTCTGCAAACCGCCGGAGACTTGCCTCCGCCGCATCCGCAAACAAAAAGGGGTTATCGCCGGTTGCACGCAAAACCGCATCGGCCGGAAACGGAAGCGATTCCAGCGCCAGACAAAACCGGCGCAGCACATCCTCTTTCGGTCCGCAGACACACAGAAAGCCGGCTTCTTTTGCAACGGGTGCAAAAACCGGAAATGAAGCTTCATCGCAGGCAAGAATATGCGCATCCGCCGGTACGGTTTTCAGGTTTTCCATCACGCGGAAAATTACCGGTTTACCGGAAAAATCCAGCATCGCTTTCCCGGGCAGCCGGGAAGAATCCATACGGGCCTGCAGAATGAGGGCAGAAGTCATAAAACGGAGGGCTCCCAGGCGGCAGCCAAAGACGCCGCGTCCGTCACAAAACGCGGCGCGTTGACGGCAACCCATTTGGACGCGCTCCGGAACATCCGCCAGCTGTCAAAAACGTTCAGCCCGGACTTTCCCATAAACGGGAAAAAGCGCCGGAAAGGCAGTACGGCGAATGCGCCTTTCCGGACCGGCGCCAGATTTTTCAGATAAAATTGCAGGTAAGAAATATCGGCAGCGACATCCTCTGTGGGAACTTCAGATTCGTATACCATTTTGAAATGACTGAAAATCCGGATTTCTTCGCCCCATAAATTCACCCGGAAACCGAAATCCGCGTTCTGCCAATAGGGATTCCGGATTGAAGAATCAAAACCGCCGTACTCCACGAATTTCGCGCGGTCGTAAATACCGGTAAAATCAAACGGGTACACTGTGCGTTCATTATCCCGGACACACGGGAACGGCTGGATGTTGAATTTCTTTTTATCTGCCTGCGGGATCATCTGGACAGGCAGCGAACCGAACGTATCGCCGGAAAGGAACGGCGCACAGCAAAACAGATTTTCGGATGCAAGCTGCGAAAGGACGGATTCCGGCAGTCCTTGCGGACTGAGGCGCTGATCGTTCCACATGACCAGTACGAAACGCGAAGTACTCTCCGCGATGCCGGCGTTGATCATTTCCCCGACAGTCAGTTTTCTTTGCGGAATCAGAAATTTCACCGCCGGAAAACGCGGGGAAAGGTTTTCAACATCGTACGGTTCCGGCGTGTTTTCCACCGACAGAACCGAAGAAAATCCGGAATCTTCCAAATCCCGGAACACCGAAGTCCGGTAATATTTCCCGCCGCGGTTCAGCAGTACAACCGACAGAGCGGGTTCCGCGCACCCGGATTCCGGATCCCCGCAAACGGATCCCTGAATTACCGAATACGGAATTTCCCAGCCGTCAAAAGTTAAAGGTATAGTATTCATCGCAGTTCCCGCACATTCCTTTATAATCGTGATGGATGTGCGCTTCGTAAAGGGATTGGTTTTTTCCGAAAATATCCGGCAGGTTTCCGGTAAAGATATTCCCGCAAACCGTCGAAGCAAACACATCTTCCCGGCAAAACGGAACCGTTCCGTCCGGTAAAATTGAAATATCCCGCTTTAAATGCCAGCACGGCTGTCTAACCAGCGGCGAAAGATCTGCCGGACGTTCATCCGGTCTTGTGGAACAAAAAGAATCGTATTTCAGGATAATCTGCCGGCCGTTTTTTTCCTTCCAAAAGCGGAAAAAGTCTTCCAGTTCGCATTCATTTTTTTTCGTCCGCAAAAACTGCGGGTAGACGCTTTCCGGAAACAATTGGGACGCCGTTTCCACAAACGCAAGCGCTTCCTGAAAACGCTCCGCAGCCTCCGGTCCGGACAAACCGTGCATTTTGCCGTACATTTCCGCCGTTACCGCATCCAAAGAAACAATCCAGTTTACGGTTCCGGCCGGACGTCCGGACGGCTGCACGCGCGAAACTTCAGCGCGGATATTTTCCAACACGGCACGCTGCCAGCCGATACCGGTCGTTTCGATCAGGACGGAAAAGGACGGAAAAGAAAGGGCTGTGCGTACCAATTCTGCAATTTCCGGATGAAACGCGCATTCCCCCCAAAGCGAAAGGGAAATCACGGCGTCTTCCGACCACTCTGCGATTTTTTCTGCCGCCAGCCGGAAATCTTCCGGGCGCATAAAATCCTGCCGGGAAACAGCCGGAATGCCGGGACTCCTTCCTGCTCCTGAAGCGCAGAAATCCGGATACGGACAATGGGGGCACAGGAACGGACACCGGCCGCTCACCTGGAATGCGAAAAACGCCGGACGGCTGCGCAGAACGGATTGCCGTTCCGCCAATATCTGCGCAAAATTGGACGCCCGGATGCCGGAAAGGCCTTCGCAGATTTCCCGGTTGCGCAGCGTATCGCAGGCCAAAGAAACACGCAGCATACGGACGTCTTCGCCGGCTACGTCCGTTTCAATATCAAACGAGTTGATGTCTTTTTGTATGACGGAAAACAGCGAATCCCGGACAGGAAATTTTTCCCTGCCCTCTGCCATTTTTGCCAAAACCGGCAAAATACCGGCGGCGAAAATTTCCGGCGCCAGACCGTACGGATAACAGTCGGCAAACGTATATTCTGCCGCATAGCGGATGTGGCGTTCAAACAGTTCTGCCGTAAACGTACAGTCTACGAAAGGCAAATCCGCCCACAGAAAATACATATGCGGCGCGCCGCCGGACAGTTCAGCCAATGCCGCACACAGCAGCGCTTCGCTCCAGGATCCGGACTCACAGCCAAAATCCGCCGGAGAAAAAAAACGCAGCGGTTTTGCATCCATTTTGCCGCAAATATCCCGGACAGAGGCAGCGGAAGGCGTTTCTCCGGGCGGAAGCAAAACCACCGCCTCTTTTACCGCCGGGAAAGAAAAAACGGCAGTCAGCGCACGCACAAACGCACACTCCCCGCCGGCCAGCGGCTCAAAAGCGTGCGCGGAAATTCCGCCGGCAAACAGAACAGCCAAAGCCGGGCCGTCCGCCTTTTGTTCCCCAATAGTTTTCACTTTGTCCATATCTTATAATATCGGCCTGAGCGGAAACGGCTTGAGGAAACTCCGGCGGAGTGGTACTCTCTGCCTATGTCCGGCGGAAAAGTTATGACCATCAGCGAACTCACAGTCCAAATCAAAAGTATTCTGGAAGACCGTTTTCCGCTGGTGGAAGCGGAAGGGGAAATCTCCAACTGCAAACCGGCCAGTTCCGGCCATCTCTATTTTACACTGAAAGACGACGCCAGCGCCATTTCTGCCGTTATGTTCCGCGGACGGGCAAAAATACTGCAATTTACGCCAAAAAACGGGGATCTGGTACGCGTATCCGGAACCCTGTCGGTGTATGCCGCACGGGGAACCTATCAGATTATTGTGGAAGAAATGGAACCGTCCGGCGAAGGCGGAATCCTGAAAATGCTGGAAGAGCGGAAACGCCGGCTGGCCGCAGAAGGTTTGTTCCGCGAAAGCCGCAAACGGCAGCCGGTACGGTTTCCGCATACCGTTGCCGTCATTACCAGCCCGACCGGAGCTGCCATCCGGGATATCCTGCAAATTCTTTCCCGGCGGAATCCTGCGGTTTCCATTGTCGTCCTGCCGGCGGCCGTACAGGGACCGGACGCCGCAGATGCCCTGCGCAGCCAGCTTGAAACCGCAAACCGTTACCGCATGGCCGATACCATAATTCTCGGGCGGGGCGGCGGATCATTGGAAGACCTGCTGGCATTTTCGGATGAAACACTGGTGCGGGCTGTAGCGGATTCCGCTATCCCCGTAATCAGCGCGGTCGGCCACGAAATTGACTGGTCGCTGTGCGATTTTGCGGCAGACGTCCGCGCGCCCACGCCTTCGGCAGCAGCGGAACTGGCCAGCGCCCCGCTGTGTGAAATCACGGACGCCGTCGCGGATGCGCAGGCGGATATCCGGCGGGAAATGGAACGGAGGCTGGAAAACACCAGGGCCCGCATGGCGTTGTTTTCCCCGGAAGGCATGGAAATGCTGTTCCGCCGCATATCCCAGCCCGTCATGCTGCATTTTGACAGCGTAAAAGAAGAAATGATCCAGAACATCCGCGAAAAAGCCGCCGCCGCGCGCCATGCGCTTTTATTGCAAAAAGAAAAACTGCAAAGCGCCGACCCGGAATCCATCCTGGCGCGCGGCTTTTCCATTGTCAAAAACGCCGCAGACGGGAAAATTGTCGCCGAC
The DNA here is from genome assembly GCA_017694555.1 of Candidatus Avitreponema avistercoris. Lineage (GTDB taxonomy): Bacteria > Spirochaetota > Spirochaetia > Treponematales > Treponemataceae > Avitreponema > Avitreponema avistercoris. Next base: position 3,710 of record JADIMS010000049.1, on the reverse strand, counting down.
AGCGCCGCCGTCCGGACCGGCGCCCGCCTTATCATCACGCCGGCAAAAGGAAGTATTTCAGCTTCGGTTCTTTCGCAGAGCCGGGAAAGATTTCCGCAGCATTGAATGTATGGAGGAAGACATGGCTAAAGAACGGAAAAACCATGCGCAGGAAAAATCCGCCGGATTTGAGGAAAAGCTTGCCCGGCTGCAGGTATTATCGGAGGAAATCAAGAATCCGGAAACAGGGCTGGAACAGGCGCTCTCGATTTTTGAAGAAGGAATCGGACTGGCAAAATCCCTGGAAGAAGAATTGTCCCGCATCGAAAGCAAAATCCAAATTCTGATTAACAATCCCAAAAAACCGGAAGAAAAGCCGGAACTGGATTTGTTTTCTTCCCTGCCGGATGACGGAAGCGGACAGGTATGAACAGCGGAGCCGGAATGCCGGAAACGCTGCCGCCGGTGCGGACGCTTCCGGAAGAAACAGCACAGAAAATTGCAGCGGGAGAAGTCATCGACCGGCCCGCAGCCGTTGTACGGGAATTGCTGGACAACGCCATTGACGCCGGCGCACGGAAAATTTCCGTTGAAACCGATAAGGGCGGAATTGACCGGATCCGGGTAAGCGACGACGGATACGGTATGACAAAAGAAGATCTTGCCGTCTGCCGGAAAAACCACAGCACAAGTAAAATCACTTCTGCACAGGATTTGCTGGCGGTCCGCACGCTGGGCTTCCGCGGCGAAGCGCTGGCTTCCATTCACGCTGTCTGCCGCATGGAAATCACATCCGCCCGCGGGGGCAGCGCGTACAAGAGCCTGCCCGGCGGACAGATTGTGCCGGCCGTGCGGGCCAAAGGAACGCTGATTCAGGCAGACGGAATTTTTGATACCTTCCCCGCCCGTAAGCAATTCCTGAAACGCCCGGCGGCAGAAACCGCATTGTGCCGGCAGGCTTTTTTGGACAAAGCGCTGCCATGGCCGCAAATCGAATTCCGGCTGGTCACGGACGGAACGCTGCGGTTCCTGCTTTCACCGGCGGATTCCCTGAAAACACGCTGTCTGGATGCGCTGCAGCCGCCGGAAAGCGCGCTTTTTTTCCATGAGATTACCGGAAGCGGCGGAACCTTCCGTTTTACCCTTGTCCTTGGAGGTCCCGAAGTTGTCCGCCGCGACCGGCGCAGCCAGTTTGTATTTGTCAACGGCAGGCGGATTGATGAATTTGCGTTACGGCAGGCAGTGGAATTCGGCGCGGAAGGACGGTTCCCGAACGGTCTGCATCCGTTTTTTTGTCTTTTTCTCCAGGTGGATCCGGATACCGCCGATTTCAATATCCACCCGGCAAAACGGGAAGTCCGCTTCCGCGATCCGGGCGCCATCCATCATGCAGTCAGTTCCGTATGCAGGGATTTTTACCGCCACAACGTTTTGTTTTCCCATACGCAGGGCAGCGGAACGGCGGATTCCGGCGTTTTTGCGCAAACGGCGCACGAAGCAGCCGGACCTGCCCCGGAACCCCGGACGCTGTTCCCCGGCGGATTCCCGGACGCGGGGCCTGCACAGCATACAACCGGCAAGATGCCCGTACATTTCCCTGACATACAAACGGCAGCGGAAAACGGACCGGAATACCGGAGCGGATTTATCCGGCCGGAAACAGGACCGGCATCCGGGGAGCCGGATTTCCGCTATCTGGGGCAAATTCTCGGTACATTCCTGGCGGTGGAAACCGGCGGCAGTCTCCTGCTGATTGACCAGCACGCCGCACATGAACGCATCATGTACAATGAGATTCTTTCACACCGGGGCGAAATACAGGAACTGCTCGTGCCTTACCGTATCGATGCCCCGGACGACGCTGCCGACCGGAGCCTGCGGCAGAAAAAGCGCGGACTTGCCGAAGCCGGCTTTATCCTGAAAGATGACGGCGACGGATTCTGGCTGGTCACTGCGGTGCCTGCGCGCTGGAGCGGTTCCGAAAAAGAACTCCGCGAAGAACTTTTATCCGGCGCCGCAGAACCGGAAAACCTGGTTTCCCGGCTGTATGCCGCCGAAGCCTGCCGGCGTGCATGCAAAGACGGAGACATTCTGGATCCGCAGACAGCCCGGAAAATTGCCGCGCAGGCTTTGGCCCTGCCGGAACCGTTTTGCCCGCACGGACGGCCGGTTTACACGGTCATTACGAAGGAAGAGCTGTTCCGCCGCGTCAAACGGACGTAGTTCACAGTGTCATCAGCAGTGCGCGCACTTCGTCCGCAGCAGGATACCCGGGGTTTTTGTCCAGCAAATTCTGCAGAGCCGACTTTGCAGCGGCACGGTCCCCCAGCGTGACGTAAATTTTACCAAGCTCAAACGAAGCGTCCCAATATTCCGCATTTTCCTGCAGCACTTCCAAATAACAGTCCCGTGCCTTTTCCGGCAAACCGGCACTGACGTAAGCCGACGCCAAATTCATGCGGATACCGGCGTCAGCAGGCGACAACTGCACCGCCCTGGCATAATGCTCCACGGACTGGCTGTACTGCCCCTTCAGGCCGTACACCTTTCCCAGATTGTTATTCACTTCCAGATTATCTTTCTCAATACCGTATGCCGCGGTAAACTGCGTCAGCGCCTCGTCCGTCCGTCCGGCGTCGAGATAAATATTCCCCAAATTGATCCGCGGTTTCACGTATTTCGGATCTGCCGCAATGGCCGCCGCATACTGGGTGAGCGCAACGTCCTTCATTCCGTTCCGTTCCGCCGCCAGCCCGTACGTGTACAAAAACACCGGAGATTTACCGTCCTCCGCAGCTTTTTTGGCATAATCCAGCGCACGGCTGTTTTCCCCCAGCTCAAGCAAAACCGACGCCATATTGTAATTCGTCTGGGCGTCCGAAGCGCCAAGCGCAATGGCTTCCCGGAAATAGCGTTCGGCTTCCGTAAAATTTCCGGCGGCGCTGTACACCGCGCCCAGCTCCCGCAGGGCAGAAACATTGCCGGGATCTTCCCGGACAGCCTGCAGATAGTTTTCGATCGAACCGTTGAAATCCCCGGTCCGGTTCAAAATCCTTCCGATTTCCAGATAAGCCCGCGGATACGAAGGACGGAGCGCGATGGCCTGTTGAAACGAACCGACGGCGTCCGGATAAGAACCGAGGGCTTTCTGCGTCATCCCGAGATTGAAATAGCCGGTTTCCAGGGAAGGATTCAGCTCGACAGTCCGTACAAAGCAGTTTTCCGCCTCCGGATAGCGGCGGTCTTCATAATATGTTTTCCCCAATTCATACACGTAAACATAATTCCCGCCGTCCAACCGGACTGCTTCTTCCAAATCGGCAAGAGCCGCACCGCCGTCCCCCAGCTCTTTATAAATGCCGGCACGTGCAAACCGGGCTGCCGCATTTTCTGCATCCGCCTGCACCGCGCGCCCGGCGTACTCCAAGGCAGAGGAAAGCGCTTCATTGCGTACCGTGCTGTCCGTGCTCTTGCGGGCAATTTCCAGCAGCGATTCCGCCATTTCCGTGTATTTTTGGGAAGCAAAAACCGGATCATCTGCGGGCAGCTGTTCCGCCGCCCGGTCAAAATTGGAAAGCGCGGAACGTAAATTCCCGGAAGCCACCGCAGCAGCGCCCCGGTCCACAAGCGCATTGACCGCATCCACTTTGCGGCGCAATTCTTCGCTTTTGCGCGCCGCTTCCTCTTCCTGCGCAATCCGTTCGGCTTCCCGGGCGGCGGCACGTTCAGCC
>JADIMS010000048.1 GCA_017694555.1 Candidatus Avitreponema avistercoris | reverse complement strand
GAGCAGGAATAATATGGCGGACAGAAGCAAAACGGACTCCGGCGCGCAGACCGGGCATCCCGGAGCGGTGCTTGAATTCCGCGGCGTGTCGTTTTCTTACGGAAAACTGCCGGTACTCCGGAATATTTCCTTTCATGTGCATGAAAAAACCGTAACGGCGCTGACCGGAAAAAACGGCGCAGGAAAGACGACAATCCTGAAACTGATTCTCGGACTGGAAAAACCGGCTGCGGGGGAAATTACGCTGTTCGGGAAACCGGCCGGACAGCAGCGCCACCGGATCGGCTACGTCCCCCAGCAGGCAAACTTTGACCCGGCTTTTCCGGTTCCTGTGCAGGAAGTTGTGCGCATGGGGCGCGTCCGTCCGTTTTCCCGCAAATTTACGCAGGAAGATTTTGCGGCGGTACAGGACGCTTTGCGCCAGACAGAAACGGAAAACCTTGCCGGACGGCCGTATTCTGCCTTATCCGGGGGACAGCGGCGGCGGGTACTTGTCGCCCGCGCACTGGCTTCCGGGCCGGAAATGCTGATTTTGGATGAACCCACGGCAAACATGGATGAAGACAGCGAAAACCGGCTTTCTTCGGTGCTGGCTTCCCTGAAAGGAAAAACCACGATTTTGCTGGTAACGCATGACTCGGATTTTGTTTCGGCGCTCACGGACGAAGTGCTTTGTATCGGCCACGGGGAAACCGGAGCGGCAGATTCCGTTGTCCGGCACCGGACCGAACCGGCAGGAAACGCCCGGCTGGTGCATCACGAAACGCGGCTTCCGGACTGTCATTGCGCCGGGCATTGAGCGCATTGGATTTTGTTTCCGGAATCCGGAGAAAAGGAGAACCATGATTTCATTTTTCCGTTCGCTTTTCGACCCGCAATTCGCTTTTTTACGGAATGCATTGGCAGCCGGGATTCTTTCGTCGGTTCTGTTCGGAATCCTCGGCGCAGTAGTCACCGTGAAGCGGATTGCCGGACTTGCCGGCGCAATTTCCCATGCGGCGCTCGGCGGAATCGGCATGGCGCTTTTTTTCTCCGCCAGCGGCGTTCTTCCCGGCGTTCCGCCGCAGGCAGGCGCGGTGGTTTTTGCCGTTGCCGCAGCGCTGTTAATTGGCTTTGTCTCGCTGAAAGCAAAACAGCGGGAAGATACCGTCATTCAGGCAATCTGGGCAATCGGTATGAGCGCCGGCGTTCTGTTTATGGCCAAAACGCCGGGTTACACGGATCCGTCCAGCTACCTGTTCGGCAATATCCTGCTGGTTTCAGCCGCGGACCTGAAATTTCTGGCGGTGCTGGACGCCGCTGCAATTTTTCTGGCCTGGAAATTTTATCCGCAAATAGAAGCCAGCGCTTTTGACGAAGAATTCGCGCGTGTCCGCGGCATCCGCACGGATTTCCTTTTTCTGGCTATCCTGATTCTGACAGCCATTTCTGTAGTCATGCTGCAAACGTTTGTCGGCATCGTGATGGTTATCGCTATGCTGACGCTTCCTGCCGGGACAGCCGGATTCGGTGCAAAAAATCTGGCACAAATGATGTTTTGGGGCGTCGTATTTTCAGAAGTGTTTTCTATTGCCGGCCTTGCCCTTGGCTGGTGGCTGGACGTTCCCGCCGGAGCCATGACGGTAGTCACGGCAGGCGCAGTCTTTCTCGCCGCATCGGCTGTCCATTTGGGCAACCAAAAACGGGAAAAAACAAAAGCCGCGGCATAACAGCAGGTATAACGCGTAAAAACCAAACGGTTCCGCCGTATACGGAACCATACCCCTTACTTTTTTTCCGGAAATCCGTTACAATAATTTCCCGGTATGAAAAGAAAAGCGTATATTGTGCTCGCAAACGGAAAAGTATTTGCCGGTAATTCCTTCGGGGCTTCCGGCTGCACAACCGGAGAAGCGGTCTTTACCACCGGCATGACCGGTTACCTGGAGACCCTTACCGACCCCAGTTATTTCGGACAAATCGTGATGCAAACCTTCCCGCTCATCGGAAATTACGGCATCATTCCTGACGATTTTGAAAGCGCACAGCCGCACGTCAAAGGTTATATTGTCCACGAATGGTGCGAAAACCCTTCCAATTTCCGCAGCCAGGGCAGTTTACACTCTTTTCTGCAAACACACGGCATCGTCGGCCTGTACGGCGTAGACACCAGAACGCTGACAAAAATCATCCGGGAATCCGGCGTCATGAACGCCCGTATTCTTGCCCCGGACGGAACCGACCCGTCTGCGCTGGCAGAAGCCGGAGCGGCGGAACGCGCCATGCACGGAGAGCACACCGCCGCCTTTGAAACCATGCTGGCAGGTATCCGCGCGTTCACCATCACAAACGCGGTTGCCTCCGTAACCGGCGCCGCAGACGCCATCGAAAAACCGGCAGCGCGCGTGTTCGCCGAATCCGCAGCTTACCGGGCGGTTCCGGTCAACGAACGCGGCCTGAAATGCAACGACGCCGGAAAAGCGGCTGCCGCAGGCCGGGGAAAACGCATCGTGCTATGGGACTTCGGCGCAAAGGCCAACATCCGCCGCGAACTGCTGAAACGCGGCGCGGAAGTGATTCCGGTGCACGCCGGAACCACCTGCCGGGATATTCTGGCGCAAAAACCCGACGGAGTGCTGCTTTCCAACGGGCCGGGCGATCCGGCAGAAAACACCGGCATTATCCGGGAACTGCGGGCGCTCACCGAAAGCGGCGTACCGGTTTTCGGCATCTGTCTCGGACACCAGCTTCTGGCACTGGCCCGGGGCGCCGAAACCGAAAAACTGAAATACGGCCACCGCGGCGCCAACCAGCCGGTCAAAGAACTGGCTACCGGCAGGGTTTATATTTCCAGCCAGAACCACGGATACGCGGTGGTGTCCGGATCCCTTCCGGCGCACGCGTCGCTTTCCTTTGTCAACACCAACGACGGAACCTGCGAAGGCGTGGAATACACGGATTTTCCGGGTTTCTCCGTGCAATTTCATCCGGAAGCCTCTGCCGGACCGCTGGACACGGCGTTCCTGTTCGACCGCTTCATCCATCTGATTAACCGCACGGGAGGAACCTATGCCGCGGAATCCTGATATCCGGAAAGTTATGGTTATCGGCTCCGGGCCGATTGTCATCGGGCAGGCAGCGGAATTCGACTACGCCGGCACGCAGGCCTGCAAAGCGCTGAAAGAGCAGGGGCTGGAAGTCGTTCTCGTTAACTCGAATCCGGCTACACTGATGACGGACAATACGATGGCGGACGCCATTTACATCGAACCGCTGATTCCCGAAACCGTCAAGCGCATCATCGAAAAGGAAAAACCGGACAGCCTGCTTTCCACACTGGGCGGGCAAACCGGACTGACGCTTTCCATGCAGCTTGCAAAAGAAGGCTTTCTTGAATCGCACGGCGTCAAACTGCTGGGAGCCCGTCCGGATACCATCGACAAAGCCGAAGACAGACAGCTGTTCAAAGATACGATGGAATCCATCGGCGAACCGTGCATTCCTTCCAAAGTCGTAACCGGTTTGCAGGATGCGCTGGATTTTGCCGCTGAAATCTCCTACCCGGTTATTGTCCGCCCTGCCTTTACGCTGGGCGGTACGGGCGGCGGTATTGCGGCAACGGAAGCGGAACTGCGGGAAATCGCGCAAAACGGCCTGCACCGTTCCCCCATCCATCAGATTCTCGTGGAAAAATGTATCTCCGGATGGAAGGAAATCGAATTCGAAGTAATCCGCGACGGCGCAGGAAATGTCATCACCGTCTGTTCGATGGAAAACTTCGATCCGGTCGGCGTACATACCGGGGACAGTATCGTCATCGCGCCCACCGTAACGCTTTCGGACAAAGAATACCAAATGCTGCGCTCTGCGGCGCTGAATATTATTTCTGCCCTGCAGGTAGAAGGCGGATGCAACTGCCAGTTTGCCTTAAATCCGGATTCTTTTGAATATGCCGTCATCGAGGTGAATCCCAGGGTTTCGCGTTCTTCCGCGCTGGCTTCCAAAGCGACCGGCTATCCCATTGCCAAAGTGGCGGCTTTAATCGCTGTCGGTTACCGGCTGGACGAAATCCCCAATGCGGTTACCGGAAAAACGGCTGCCTGCTTTGAGCCTGTCCTGGATTACGTTGTCGTAAAATTCCCCAAATGGCCGTTTGATAAATTCGTCTACGCAAAACGGACACTGGGAACCCAAATGAAGGCGACAGGCGAAGTGATGGCCATCGGCGACAGCTTCGAGCAGGCGCTGATGAAAGCCGTCCGCGGTGCGGAAATTTCCCTTTCCACCTGCCGGTATCCGCCTTTTGCGGCCGAATCCGACAGCAAGATTAAAGCCCGCGTAAACGAATGCACGGACCAGCGGCTGTTTGCCGTGTACGAAGCGCTGAGCCGGGATATTCTGTCCATAGATGAAATTCACGCGGCCACCAAAATCGACCGCTGGTTCCTTGCCAAACTGCAGCGGCTGACCGCTATGGACCGCCGGCTGGCCGCCGCGCCGGAGCTGGATCCGGAGCTTTATCTGGAAGCCAAACGGCTCGGCTATACGGATAAAAGTATCCGGGAATTATCCGGAAAACCCGTTCCCGGTGAATCCGGCGATCTTTCCCCGGCAGCAGCAGAACAGATCCGCGCAGCGGAGGCGGCAGGAAAAGCGCATCACATTCCGGCCGGTTACCGCATGGTGGATACCTGCGCCGGAGAATTCCAGGCGGAAACGCCTTACTTTTACGCTTCCTACGGCGAAGAAAACGAAGCGGCGGCATTTCTCGCCGAACATCAGGGCAATTCCGCCCGGCGGATTCTTGTGCTGGGATCCGGCCCGATCCGCATCGGACAGGGAATAGAATTCGACTATGCTTCCGTACAATGCGTATGGGCGCTGAAAAAACTCGGGTATGAAGTCGCCATTGTCAACAATAACCCGGAAACCGTTTCCACCGATTTTGATACCGCAGACAGGCTGTACTTTGAGCCGCTCACACCGGAAGACGTCATGGGCATTATCCGCACGGAACAGCCGCTGGGCGTGGTTGTGGCTTTCGGCGGACAAACGGCAATCAAGCTTACCAAATTCCTGCATGAACAGGGCATCCGCATTTTAGGCACCAGCGCGGAATCCATTGACACGGCGGAAGACCGGGAAAAATTTGACGCGCTGCTGGAGCGGCTGGGCATCCGGCGGCCGAAAGGCGAATCTGTCCTCACCATGGAAGAAGCCCTTTCTGCGGCGGAAAAAATCGGCTATCCGGTTCTCCTGCGTCCGTCTTACGTTCTCGGCGGGCAGAATATGATTATTGCCTTCACGGAAGAAGACGTCCGGGAATACATGGGCATTATTCTGGCGCAGAATATCGAAAACCCGGTTCTGGTGGACAAATACCTTATGGGCACCGAACTGGAAGTGGACGCCATCTGCGACGGCGAAGACATTCTGATTCCCGGCATCATGGAACACATCGAGCGCACAGGCATTCATTCGGGGGATTCCATCGCGGTTTATCCGGCGTGGAACCTGAACGATATTCTGACCGAAAAAATCATCAACCACTCGCGGGAACTCGCGCTCGCCCTCGGCACAAAAGGGCTGGTCAACATCCAGTATCTGATTTACGACAACGAACTGTACATCATCGAAGTGAATCCGCGTTCCAGCCGGACCATTCCTTACATCAGCAAAGTTACCGGCGTACCGATGGTCGAGCTGGCCGTGCGCGCGATGCTCGGCGAAAAACTCCGTGACATGGAATTCGGCGCCGGGCTGTATAAGATTCCGCCGTACGTTGCAGTAAAGGTACCGGTTTTCAGTTTTGAAAAACTCATCGATGTGGATACGCATCTCGGCCCGGAAATGAAGTCCACCGGCGAAGTGCTGGGCATCGCCAGAACGCTGGACGAAGCTTTGTATAAAGGGCTGATTGCCGCCGGGTATAAAATGAAGAAAAGCGGCGGTGTTTTGATTACCGTCCGCAAAAACGATCAGTTTGAAATTGCCGACACCGCGCGGAAATTCTATGATCTGGGATTCCGCCTGTACGCAACGGAAGGGACTTCCCGCGTGCTGGAAAGTTTCGGCATGGAAGTCCAAACGGTAAACAAGATTCACGAAAACCCCGCCGACAATACCCTGACGCTGCTGGATACGGGAAAAATCGACTACGTGATTTCCACATCCGCAAAAGGCAGGCTGCCGACAACCGACAGCGTAAAACTGCGCCGGAAAGCCGTGGAACGCGATATTCCCTGCCTTACATCCATCGACACGGCGAACGCCATTGCCAACAGCCTTCTGAGCCGCTATACGCCTGAAAGTCTGGAACTTGTGGACATCAACCGGCTGCACAGCGAGAAAATCCGCCTGCGCTTTGCCAAGATGCAGAGCACCGGCAACGATTTTATCGTGTTCAACGCCATTGGACAGGAAATCATTAACCCCGAAGGACTGAGCGTCCGACTGTGCGACCGGCGCAAGGGCATCGGCGCGGATTCCCTCGTGCTGATTACAGAATCCGGAAAAGCCGACGCCGGAATGCGTTTTTTCAACCGGGACGGATCCGAAGGAAAAATGGCCGGAAATGCCATCCGCTGCGTCGCAAAGTATTTGTACGATAACGACATCAACGGAACCGTGGCAAAATGCGCCGGCCGGCCGGCGTCCGTGCACACTGCTTCCCTGGAAATTGAAACGGCAGGCGGTATCAAGCATCTGACCGCCTACAAACAAAGCGGCAAGGTGTCGTCCGTTACGGTAGACATGGGCTGCCCGGAATTCGCGCCGGAATCCATTCCTACCCGGCTGCAGGCACAGCCGGTCAGCGGCAGACCGGACGGTTTCAGAATCCTGCACGGCGGCGCATTCCGTACCGGCGTACAAACAGATGCCGGCGAAATTCCGGACTCCGCCGCCGGGGAAGCAAATATCCGCAGCGGGAAACTGCCGGCAGAAGCCATTGTCAACCGGGAAATCACCGTGGACGGAATACAATGCGCCGTTACGGTTCTCTCGGTCAGCACGCCGCATTGCGTTGTATTCAGCGATTTTGTGGATAAAATCGACACAGGCAAAATCGGCCCGATGTTTGAAAACCACCCCGATTTCCCGAACCGGGTAAATACGGAATTTGTGCGCGTAGCCGGACGGAACAGCCTGAAAATGCGCGTATGGGAACGGGGCAACGGCGAAACCCCCGCTTGCGGAACCGGCGCCTGCGCGGCAGCCATTGCAGCGGTCCTGAATGGCTTTTGCCCGCTGGATGAAAACATCACGGTGAAAGTCCGCGGCGGCGAACTGATTGTCCGCTATACCGGCTCAACGGTTTTCCTCACCGGTCCGACGGAATTGGTGTACACCGGCGAAATCGAAATCTGACGGGTTCCGCAGCCGCGCGCACGCAGATTGACACGGAAGTTCTTTTTTCGTTATAACTATACAGTAAAAAGGGGTTATCAATGGCTTTTTTTTACGAAGAACCTTCCAGAACATTCGGCGAATATCTTCTGGTTCCGGGGTATACCTCGCCCGAATGCATTCCTGAAAACGTCCGGCTTTCCACACCGCTTGTAAAATTCAGAAAAGACGAAACGTGTCCGCTCTCCATCAATATCCCGCTGGTCTCTGCAATTATGCAGTCAGTTTCCAACGATACAATGGCGGTTGCACTGGCAAAAGAAGGCGGCCTTTCATTCATTTACGGCTCACAAACTATCGAAGATGAAGCCGCGATGATTTCCCGCGTTAAATCGTACAAGGCGGGTTTTGTTACGTCCGACTCAAACATCAAGCCGGATCAGCCGCTGAAAGACGTGATTGCGCTGAAAGAAAAATCAGGACACTCGACCATCGCCGTGACCGAAGACGGATCGCCGAACGGGAAGCTTCTCGGAATCATCACCAGCCGGGATTTCCGTCTGACCCACGTCAGTCCGGAAGAAAAAGTTTCCGCATATATGACGAAATTCGAAGATCTGATTTACGGGGAAGACGGAATCACGCTTTCCCAGGCGCACGATCTCATTTGGCAGCACAAACTCAATACGCTTCCGGTTGTAGACGCCAACCAAAACCTGAAGTATCTCGTATTCCGCAAGGATTACTCCACCCACGAAGAGCATCCGCTTGAACTTCTTGATACAAAGCGGCGCTACATGGTCGGCGCAGGAATCAACACACGGGACTACATGGAGCGCGTGCCGGCGCTGCTGCAGGCCGGCGCCGACGTTCTCTGCCTCGATTCTTCCGAAGGATTTTCAGAATGGCAGCGCCGGGCGCTGCAGGATATCCACGGCACATGGGGCAAGGACATCCGGGTCGGCGCAGGGAATGTGGTGGACCGTGACGGCTTTCTGTTTCTTGCAGAAGCCGGCGCCGATTTTGTAAAAGTCGGTATCGGCGGCGGTTCCATCTGCATCACCCGCGAACAAAAGGGTATCGGCCGCGGACAGGCAACCGCGCTCATCGAAGTAGCTGCGGCCCGGGATGAATACTTCCGGGAAACCGGCGTCTATATTCCGGTCTGCTCGGACGGCGGGATTGTCTACGATTACCACATCACGCTGGCGCTGGCCATGGGCGCAGATTTCGTCATGCTCGGGCGGTATTTCTCCCGTTTTGATGAAAGTCCGACAAACAAGCTGAATGTCAACGGCAATTACGTAAAAGAATATTGGGGCGAAGGCTCCAACCGCGCACGGAACTGGCAGCGCTATGATCTGGGCGGAGGAAACAAGCTTGCATTTGAAGAAGGTGTTGACGCTTATGTCCCCTATGCCGGCTCCCTGCACGACAACGTAAATGCAACCCTCAGCAAAATCAAGCACACCATGTGCAACTGCGGTTGCCTTTCGATCCCGGATTTACAGAAAAATGCCAAAATCACTTTGGTTTCCTCTGCTTCCATTACGGAAGGCGCCTCGCACGATGTAATTGTCAAAAACACAACCATCAAGGCGGAATAACGGAAAAAACTGCGGACGGAAACTTCCGGTATCTGCGTCTATCGCAGCGGCATAAATCTGCCGGGAGATATTTCCGCCGCAGACAAAAAAAACGCGCAGTTTTTGCGCGTTTTTTTTTGTCTGCACGCCATCCGCTGACGGCCGCATTCCCAGTCCGCTTACCGGATCATAGCCAGAATATCTTCTTTCGGCAGAACGCCCACGCGCTGATCCGCCGCGGCTCCGTTTTTGAATACAATTAACGTGGGAATACTCATCACACCGAAGCGGGATGCCAAATCCGGTTCATCGTCGATATTCACCTTGCAGACCTTAATATCCGGATTTTCTGCGGCAATC
>JADIMS010000047.1 GCA_017694555.1 Candidatus Avitreponema avistercoris | reverse complement strand
CATTTCAGCTATGATGGAGAAAAAGAAGTATTAAAAGATATTTCACTGACCATTCCTGCAGGGCAGACGGTAGCTTTTGTAGGCCCGTCCGGCGGTGGTAAGACAACCCTTGCCAACCTGATTTCCCGATTCTTTGATCCCCAGAGCGGAATGGTAAAAATCGGTGGTGTTAATGTGAAAGACATCCCAAAAGAGGAACTCATGAATACGGTGTCTTTCGTATTTCAGAACAGCCGTCTCATCAAGGCGTCCATTCTGGAAAATGTGCGTATAGGGAAACCGGAAGCTACCCGTGAGGAAGTTCTGGCTGCCCTTCATCACGCCCAATGCGATGATATTCTGGAAAAACTCCCACAGGGTGCGGATACGGTCATCGGTACAAAAGGGATCTATCTTTCCGGTGGCGAGCAGCAACGGATTGCCATTGCCCGTGTGATGCTGAAAAATGCTCCGATTATCATTCTGGATGAAGCCACTGCCTTTGCTGACCCGGATAACGAAAGCCGTGTACAGGCTGCTTTCTCAAAACTTTCCCAGGGAAAGACGGTGATTATGATTGCCCATAGGCTTTCTACCGTAACAAATGTGGATCAGATTTTTGTCATTTGCGACGGACGGGTTGCCGAGTGCGGAAACAGCCGCGAATTGCTTGCAAAAGACGGTATATTCAGCCGTATGTGGAAAAATTACCAGACTTCCGTGCAATGGAAGGTAACAAAGGAGGTACAGTGATATGATAAAAAAACTGCAGAAAAAATATGCCCTGTCTGAACAGGGAGCAAAAGACCTGATCAAAGGCTGCCTGGCCTGTGTCCTTCAGAATCTGTCTTTTATGTTCCCGGTAGGACTTTTATATTACCTGGTCAGCGATCTGATGAACGGGGGTGTTCCCGGTGGGAAAATTCCATTTTATGTGGCAGGCTGCGTGGTGTGTATCGGCTTGATTCTGCTGACCACTTTCTTTCAATACAATGCCACCTATTTTGCCACCTACAAAGAAAGCGGTATCCGCCGCATTACCCTGGCAGAGCATCTGCGCAAAATCCCCCTTTCCTTTTTCGGGAAAAAGGATTTAGCCGATCTTACCAGCACGATTATGGCGGACTGTACCTTCCTGGAACAGAGTTTTTCGCATTTTATCCCTGAGCTTGCGGGTTCAATTATTTCTACGGTTCTGATTTCCATCGGTCTTCTCTTTACGGATTGGAGAATGGCGCTGGCTGCCTTATGGGTTCTGCCGGTTGCCTTTGCGATTGTGGGATTTTCCGCAAAGATTCAGGAAAATCTGAATCAGAAAGCCATGGACGTGAAGATGGCATGCGCAGATGGGATACAGGAGTGTATTGAAACGGTTCGTGACCTGAAAGCAAACAACGCGGAGCAGGCATATTTAAAAGGTCTGGAAAAGAAGATCCGTGCCGTGGAGCATCGTTCCATCCTCAACGAATTTGGCCTTGCTGCTTTTGTGGTTTCCGCGTCACTGGTACTGAAGCTTGGTATTGCAACGGTTGCGCTGGCAGGAGCTGTTCTGCTCATACAGGGAAGCCTCTCCGTGCTTACATTCTTTCTGTTCCTTCTGGTAGTATCCCGTTTATATGACCCTCTGCAGGGCGCACTCCAGAATCTTGCGGCAGTCATCAGTACACGAACCAACATTGCCCGTATGAATGAGATTCTCGATCATCCCATCCAGCAAGGCAGCGACAGGCTTTCCAATCAGGGGTATGATATTGTCTTTGACCATGTTGGGTTTGCCTACAATACCGGAGAAACGGTATTGAAAGATGTTTCCTTTACGGCAAAACAGGGAGAGGTTACGGCTTTGGTGGGCCCATCAGGCGGCGGGAAAACAACCGTATCCCGGCTGGCAGCAAGGTTCTGGGATATTAACAGAGGAAAGATTACTGTGGGCGGCATGGATATATCCAGAATTGATCCGGAAACACTGCTTTCTCTGTATTCCATCGTATTTCAGGATGTTACCCTGTTTGACAATACGATCCTGGAAAATATCCGAATCGGAAACAAAGACGCCACAGATGAACAGGTCATTGCGGCTGCAAAGCTTGCCAATGTGGATGAATTTGCAGAAAAACTGCCGGATGGATGGCAGACCAATATCGGAGAAAACGGCTCCACCCTCTCCGGCGGTGAACGCCAGCGGATTTCCATCGCCCGTGCCCTATTAAAAGACGCGCCTGTGATCCTTCTGGATGAAGCCACCGCCAGCCTGGATGTGGAGAACGAGAGCGCCGTGCAGGAAGCTCTCTCCCGTCTGCTCCAGGGCAAGACGGTGCTGGTCATCGCTCACCGAATGCGTACTGTGGCTGGTGCCGACCACATTGTAGTGCTGGAGGATGGTCATGTAGCTCAACAGGGAACTCCGGCAGAACTGATGGAACAGGGCGGTCTTTACCGCCGTATGGTGGAACTCCAAAGAGAAACAGCACAGTGGAAGCTGGGCGTGTAAAACAGCAGCTTGACAATCCGGGGAGGACGTATTATTCTTAATGTTAGTTAGCAATAACTAACATTACTGCGGTTGAAAGCGCACCTTTTGAAACAGGGGGGGATGGCAGTGTGGAAATATACAATCGAAGTAAACGGCATGATGTGCGGAATGTGCGGGGTACATATAAACGACGCTGTGCGGAAGGCGTTTCCGGTTAAAAAGGTAACTTCTTCCCGCGGAAAAAAACAAACCGTTGTTCTTTCTGAAACGGAGTTGGATACAGCGGCGTTGGCGGAAACGATCCGCGGCACAGGATATGAAGTCGGGGAAATTCAGAAAGAGCCGTATACAAAAAAAGGACTATTCGGCTGAATTTTACACCGTATGTTTTGCGTCATGAATAGTACATGAAAAATCACGTGCGTGCGGCCGCCGCTTTCTGTGTCCGCTTCACGGTCTGCGGCGTTTCCGCCGTATTTTGGACACCTGCTCCAGATGCGCCTGTAACGCTTTAAAGGATTTTTCACTGATTACATGTTCGATCCGGCAGGCGTCTTCTGCCGCCGTTTTCCCGTCTACACCTAAATTCATCAGCATTTGTGACAATACTGTATGGCGGGTGTACATGGTTTGTGCAACCGTGCGCCCGCTTTTTGTCAGGATGATTGCGCCGTTGTCCCCAATCTTTACATAACCGTCTCTTTTTAAAATAGATAAAGCCCTGCTGACACTGGGTTTGGAAAACCCCATCCGTCCGCCTACGTCAATTGCCCGGACATAGGGATTACTTTGCGAAAGAATATAAATGGTTTCCAGATACATCTGTCCTGATTCATGAATTGCCATACGAACCCCCGTAATGAAAAAGAACCTTTCCATAATTATTATAACACAGAATGTCCTGCACAGACATTGACGGGGTTGTGTTTTGTGTTGCGCAATTCATTATGCAATATTTTTCTCTTGACAAGTATAAATTTCAGGATATAATGATTACAAGTTAGCTAAAGCTAACTATACAAAGTTGTAAGTTTTATTTTTTTATATTTGGTTAGTATATGCTAACCAAATCGGAAAGATCGGATTTTCTTTTCCGTGGTCCGCAGTACAGGAGGCGCATGTGTCAGAATATTTGGTAGTCCGTCATTGTTCCCCTACTTTAGCAGGGATTAAAACCGGGAATCTTTTTTCCTGTGTTTGTCCCTGCTTAAAAGATTTGATTAAAGGTTTGTCCGATTTAAATAAAAAACTGACGTCTAAAGGAATTTGCATTCTGCCGCTCAGGGTTTGCAGGAACCGCGCATTGATTTATGTCTACCGTCTGCATGCATTGAAGCGTGATCTGGAAAATCCGTGTGCCAGGGATTTACTTCTGCAATACGGTTACAGGCCGGAAAATCCCCGCGCTTGTGTATTGCATTTGATCCGCCGTATCCGGTCTGCAGGAGAATTTCCTCATGAGATCGGACTGTTTTTAAGTTATCCTCCGGAAGACGTTCTGGGTTTTATCCGCAACAACGCATGCGGCCATAAATGTTCGGGGTGTTGGAAAGTGTACGGAGACGAACAGAAGGCAAAGAATACGTTTGAGAAATACAATGTATGCAGTAAAACTTATTTTCAGTTATGGCAGCAGGGAAAATCCATCGAGCAGCTTACTGTAGCTGGTTGATGTTTTCATAATACAAAATAAAAGGAAGGTTGTGGTATGGGTAAAATCGCAATTGTTTATTGGAGCGGTACCGGCAATACGGAAGCAATGGCCGGCGCGGTTGCAGAAGGTGTCAGGAAAAACGGTTCGGAAGCGGATCTTTTTACCGCTTCCGGCTTTTCGGCAGATCAGACCGGCGCTTACGATGCCATCGCTTTTGGCTGTCCTTCTATGGGAGCGGAACAGTTGGAGGAAACCGAATTCGAACCGATGTTCTCCGCCTGCGAGGACAGGTTGCGCGGAAAGAATACCGCCCTGTTCGGCTCCTACGGCTGGGGCGACGGGGAATGGATGCGCAACTGGGAAGAGCGGTGCCGCGTCGCCGGGGTGAATCTGGTTTGTGACAGCGTGATTTGCAACGGGGCTCCGGATGATGACGCTTTGGCGGCGTGCCGGGAACTGGGAGCGGCGCTGGCCGGAAAAAAATAAAATTGCCGTATGGCGCTGGCGTGCGGGTTCCCCTGCGCCGGGAATCTGCACGCGCGCCGTTCCGGAGACGCCGCCTGCACCGGTTTCCGCCGTGCTTCCGGTACGGCAAGGCGGCAGTTGGTCATTTTTCTGTTATTTTTGCCGTATCCTCTCTTTAAATATTATTCATTATTCTGTTTTTTTCTGTACAAACCCCCGCTTCCGCGTATACACTATACAGTTGTGGAAAGCAGGGAAAACACAGGAATAAAACCCCTTGGCCGGATCCGCCGCCACTGGAGTACTTGGTATATTCTGGGCGGTTTGATTGCCCTTGAAATATTGATGTCGTTTTCATTTTTAGGCTATCTGCATGTCGGGCCGCTTTCCGTCACGTTTGCCTATATTCCGGTTATGCTCGCCGGATATTTGCTCGGCCCGGTGAGCTCGGTCATAACCGGATTTGTTTTCGGGCTGGCCAGTCTCTGGAAAGCCTCTGCCCCCTATGTTGCCGAAATCGACCACCTGTTTTCGCCCTTTTACAGCGGAAGGCCGTGGGCCAGCATCCTTCTGAGCGTAGGAATCCGTACCCTGTTCGGCCTGCTGATCGGTTTGCTGTATGCAGCGGCTAAAAAAGCGCAGCGTTTCGCCCCGGCCGCAGTTTTGCTTGTAACGCTGTGCGGCAGAATGCTGCATTCGCTGCTGGTTTTCCAGGCGATGGGCGCGCTTTTCCCGGAATATGGTTTCAGTATCCGGGACGCTTTTAATGATTTCGGTTCACTGCGGAATATTGCCCAGGCGCTGTTTTCCGTCCTGTTGATCCAGCTTTGCTGCGGATTGCGCCGCCTGCCGTTTTTCCGGACACTCGGGGAAATCCGCTATGCCACCCCGATGTCGCCGGAAAAAAAGAACAGATACCGGGCGTTCCTGCTTTCCGCCTGCGCCACCCTGCTGGTGGTTACGGGAGCCGTCGCTGTCTATTTTATCCACCGGACGCTGTTCGTCCTGCAAGTGCTGGGCTCGCCGGTTACGGCCGACATTCAGGCTTCGGTTTCCCATCTGCAAATTCAATTCAGCATGGGGATTCTGTCCATTGTCTTTTTGCTTGATTTGTTTCTTTCCCTCAATCATATCTACTCATCCTATATACAGGAACAGGCAAACCGGGACGAACTTACGCAGCTGTTAAACCGGCGCGGTTTCCTGGAACAGTGCCGCGTGTATTTTGAAAAAGAAAAACAGCCGTATCCCGGCTATTTCCTGATACTGGATGTGGACCGGTTCAAACAAATCAATGATACGTTCGGGCATCCGCATGGGGACGCGACGCTGTGCGCGTTCGCAGAATGCCTGCAGCAGGAGTTCGGTCCGCTGGGTTTTTCCGGCAGAATGGGCGGCGACGAATTTGCAGTCCTGATCCGGCAGAATCTCCCGCAGCCGGCGCTTACCGGCGTGCTTACGCATTTTATGCGGACGGTAAAAGCAAAAACCTCGGTGTCGTGCAGCATCGGCTGCTGCCCGATTCCGTATAACAGCACGCTGGATCCGGTGTACCGGCAGGCGGACTCGGCTTTGTATACGGCGAAGCAGAACGGCAGGGATCAGTTTGTGATAGAACATGCGCCGGACCGGTCCCGTGATACGGATTGAGCGGCATACATCTTTCCCGGTATTTTACGCGGGAACCACGCGGTTCCACACTTTGCGGAGAAGTATTCCAAAAGCCGGGCCTGCACACCGCGCTTAACACCGCTCCGCCGGCGCTGTCATGTGTCTCTCTGTGACTGGGAAGGACAGCGGCGCTGCGGAGACGGCGCATATAGGGCAGCCGTTGCTTTTTTCTTCTCCGGATGATATAATAAAAGCGGATCGGACAAAGGCGTCTGTCCCGGACGGGACAGGCGTCTTTTTTTTGTTTTTGGAAAGGATTCTCCGGGGGAGGACGAATGGACCGCAAATATATATTTGTTACGGGCGGGGTTGTTTCCGGACTCGGCAAAGGCGTAAGCGCCGCCAGTCTCGGTTTGCTGTTAAAACAAAGAGGACTGAAGGTGGCGGCACAGAAACTGGATCCTTACCTGAATGTGGATCCGGGAACAATGAGTCCGTATCAGCACGGGGAAGTATTTGTTACGGAAGACGGGGCGGAAACGGATCTGGATCTCGGCCATTATGAAAGATTTATTGATGAAAATCTGAACAAAAAATCCAACCTGACAAGCGGCAGGATTTTCTGGAATATTCTGAACCGGGAAAGGAAAGGGGAATATCTTGGCAAGACTGTGCAGATAATCCCGCATGTTACCGATGAAATAAAATCGACGGTATATTCGCTCGGGGAAATGACGGATGCAGATGTGGTGATTACAGAAATCGGCGGAACCATCGGGGATATAGAAAGCCAGCCATTTCTGGAAGCAGCGCGGCAAATCCGTACAGAAGCAGGACCGGAAAACACCATGTTTATCCATGTCGTGCTTGTTCCGTATCTTGCATGCAGCGGGGAATACAAGACAAAGCCGGCACAGCATTCCGTGCATGAACTGCAGGGTATGGGAATTATGCCGGACTGCATCATTGCCCGGTCTGATAAAATTCTTGAAGACGGTATTCTTGCAAAGATTGCCATGTTTTGTAATACCGGAAAGCGCGCCGTAATCGGGAACGAAAATGTCAATCCGGTTTATGCCCTTCCGCTTCTGCTTCACGGGCGCGGGTTTGATGATTATGCTGTTTCCAGACTTTCCCTGGAGTGCGGGGAATGCAATCTTGAAGCCTGGCGTTCGGCTGTTGACCGTATGACACGGGAAAAGAAGCGTAAAGTCAGAATTGCAATATGCGGCAAATATGTAAAACTTCATGACGCGTATCTTTCAATCAATGAAGCATTGTATCATGCTGCATGCCGGAATGATGCAGAAGCGGAACTTTTATTTGTTGATACGGAGGAAGTGGAAAAGAACGGCCCTGTACAGTTGCTTAAAAATGCCGACGGAATCCTGATTCCCGGCGGATTCGGTTCAAGGGGAATTGAAGGAATGATACAATGCGCACGCTATGCGCGTGAAAATGATGTTCCGTATTTCGGTATCTGTCTCGGTATGCAGATAGCGGTAATCGAAGCTGCCCGTTCGCTGTCCGGATTGCTTCATGCAAATTCCAGGGAATTTGATTCTGACGGCGGGGAATGCGTAATCGATCTCATGGACGGGCAGCGCAACATCGTATCAAAAGGCGGGACAATGCGGCTTGGGGCTTATCCTTGTGCAATCCGCAGCGGAACTTTGCTGCATACGCTGTACGGACAGGATCTCGTGCAGGAACGGCACAGGCACCGGTATGAAGTATCCCCGGTATTCCGGGACAGAATCGCCGCGGGCGGAATCGTTTTCAGCGGAATGAGTCCGGACGGGAAACTTGTCGAGGCGGTGGAGAACCCGTCCTGCCGTTTCTTTGTCGGCGTGCAGTCGCATCCGGAATTCAAAAGCCGCCCGAACCGCGTGCATCCGCTGTTTGACGGCTTTATCCGGGCGGCTTTGCGGGAATTATAATTTTACTTTCTTTGGCACGGACCGCGCGCTGCGTGCAGCTTTACAGCCGCACGCAGCGCGCGTAAGTCTTACACGCCGCTTTTTCCGTAATTGGAAAGCACGCGGGCGGACGGGTCGTTCACGTTGCAGCCGGTCCAGCTGCTGTTCGGCATCCAGAATCCGGGAATCATCCGGTACTGTCCCGGATAAAAGCGTTCAAAGATTTCCCGGTACAAAAGCGATTCAGGCGTGAACGGTCTTCCCTGTTCCGGGTACTTGCGGTATTCCGCTTCAAGATCCTTTCCCGCATAGTATGTTTCCGCATAGGCTTTGAGATCGTCGACCATGCTGTGCCCCACGGCGTCGCTGAACGCGGCTTTTTCCCGCCAGAGAATATCGTCCGGGAGCCAGTTTCCGGTCTCGAACGCCTTGCGGAGCAGGTACTTGCCGTGGCCGCTCTTATTCAGCTTCAGTTCCGGATCGATGGAAAGCACATACGACGCAAAGTCCAGGTCGCCGAAGGGAACGCGCGCTTCAAGGCTGTTGTCTGCAATGCAGCGGTCGGCTCTAAGCACGTCGTATGCGTACAGCTCACGTACGCGCTTTTGGCTTTCCTGCTCAAACGATTCCGCGTCGGGGGCAAAATCCGTATACTTGTACCCGAACAGTTCGTCGGATACTTCTCCCGTGAGCAGCACCCTGACGTCCGTATGCTCATGAATATATCTGCACAAAAGATACATCCCGATGCTTGCGCGGATTGTCGTAATGTCGTATGTTGCCAGCGTGTTTATGACTTCCGGCAGCACCGCAATCACCTCGTCTGCCGTCATCGTCACGTTGGTGTGTTCCGCACCGAGAAACGCCGCCGTGCGTTCGGCGTATTTTGAATCTATCGGATCCATGTCCATGCCGATGGAAAATGTCCGGATCGGTTTTGGCGACAGGCGGGACGCAATCGAACAGACAAGGGAACTGTCGAGCCCGCCTGATAACAGGAATGCAACCGGCGTGTCGGAATCAAGCCGCTTTTCTACAGCTTTGATGAGCTTGTCCCGTATGTTTGCCGTTATCTCCCCGATACTGCCGTGCGTGTATGCGTTTACGGCAGAAATATCCCGGTAGCATACAAACTGCCCGTCTTTGTAGTAATGCCCGGGAGGGAAGGGGATCACGTCGCGGCAGAACGGCACAAGCAGGCACGCTTCGCTTGCAAACGCGATATTGCCGTCCTTGTCATAGCCGTAAAAAAGCGGGCGGATGCCGATGGGATCGCGCGCCGCGGTGAATCCTTCTTTTTCGCTGTAGAGCACCAATGCGAATTCCGCGTCAAGAAGCGCGAACATCTGTTCGCGGTGTTTTTCATAGAGATACAGCACCGTCTCGCAGTCGGAGCCTGAATGGAATACATAGCCTTCTTTTTCAAGCTGCGCGCGTATCTCCCTGAATCCGTAGATTTCGCCGTTCGTGATGCTGTACATGCCGTTGTATGTAAACGGCTGCATTCCGCTTTCACCGGCGCCCATGATTGCAAGCCGCTGGAAAGCGAGGTACACATCCTCTGCCGGTGTGAGAATCCGCTGCGCGTCGGGTCCCCGTCTCTGCGTCCTTTTCAGGATTGCCTGTATCTGCGGCAGTCCGACTGCCTGGCCGTGGTATGCAAATACTGTACACATATGCTTAACCTCTCAGACCGCAGCATAAAGCTGGCTGTATGGTTTCGATGCGTCCGCTTCGATGGCGGTAAAACCGCCCTCCAGGCAGCGCTCCGCCGGCAGGGAAAACACCGACGCAAAGTCTGCGATAATGGGGCTGAGAACCTGCGCTTTTTCTTCTTCCGTTACCGTGCGCCTGACCAGCTTGTCGGAAAGATTAAGCGGAGGATTTTGCGTCCGCAGGTAAATCGTTCCGGCATACATACCGTTGCCGCAGAAGTATCCGGTAATGTCCGTGTCTGCACCGCCGAGCCCGAGCACGACGATGACGCCGCCGGCGAGATACTCGCCGAGGAATGAGCCTGTCCTTCCTCCGATGACGAGAATACTCCTGTTGTCTTCATACGCTTTCATGTGGACGCCTGCGCGGTAGCCCGCGTCGCCAAGAATATATACGCGGCCGCCGCGCATTCCGTATGCGAGCGCGTCTCCGGCGGAACCTTTTACGGCGAGGAGCCCTGCGTTCATCGTGTCTGCCGCCGCGTCCTGCACATTGCCGTCAACATACACGGTTCCGCCGTCAAGATAGGCGGCGATGGCGTTGCCCGGCGTTCCTTCGACATGCAGGACGCCGCTTTTCATGCCGCAGCCGATATACCGCTCGCCCATGCAGCCGGTTACCGTGATTTCCCCGTTTGTTTGTTTTTTTATTCCGGCAAGTCCTTCTGTTCTGATGTCCACTGTCTGCATATTCTGCTCCTGCTATTCTCCCGCATATCTGATGCCGAGTATTTCAAGCTCTTTTTGGTTAAGATCAACGCCGCGCAGCGCCATCCTGTTTCCGCGCAGCGCCTCGATGCTGTTGATTCCCATGCCGCCCATAATCTCCTTAATTTCACGGGTCCATGCGTTGACGAGGTTTACAAGCTGCCGCGCGCCTTTTTCGGGATCAAGGCGCTTTGTGAGCTCTTCGTCCTGCGTCGCAAGCCCCCACGCGCATTTTCCCGTGTGGCAGGACGCGCAGATATGGCAGCCGAGCGCGCACAGAGCGGCTGTTCCGACGGAAACGGCGTCTGCGCCAAGCGCAATCGCCTTAACCGCGTCCGCCGAATTGCGTATGCCGCCTGCGGCGATGACGCTGATGCGGTCCCGGATTTTTTCTTCGCGGAGGCGCTGGTCTACGGCTGCGACTGCAAGCTCAATCGGAATGCCGACGTTGTCGCGGATGCGCTTGGGCGCGGCTCCTGTCCCGCCCCTGAAGCCGTCGATCGAGATAATGTCCGCGCCGCTTCTGGCGATTCCCGAAGCGATAGGCGCGATATTGTGTACGGCCGCGACCTTTACGATTACGGGTTTTTTATAGTCCGTCGCCTCTTTTACCGACATCACAAGCTGGGCAAGGTCTTCGATTGAGTATATATCGTGGTGCGGCGCGGGGCTGATGGCGTCAAGACCTTCCGGCACCATCCGGGTTTTCGATATGTCGCCGATGATTTTTTTGCCGGTCAGATGCCCGCCGATTCCGGGTTTTGCGCCCTGTCCGATTTTGATTTCGATAGCCGCCGCCGCGTTAAGGTACGTTTCATGCACGCCGAAACGTCCGGATGCAACCTGCACAATCG
>JADIMS010000046.1 GCA_017694555.1 Candidatus Avitreponema avistercoris | reverse complement strand
GTAAACATCCGATGCACGGGGAGTGGATATGAAACTAATCTTTTTGGGTCCTCCAGGAGCGGGCAAAGGCACGCTGGCAGCCGTCGTTTCCGAAGTGTACAAAATCCCGCACATTTCCACGGGCGAAATTTTCCGGGCGGCGATCCGGGAAAAAACGCCGCTGGGACTGAAAGTCCAGTCCATCATCGATTCCGGACAGCTCGTCAGTGACGAGACAACAATCGAACTGGTCCGTGAGCGTCTGGAAAAAGACGACGCGAAAAACGGTTTCATTTTGGACGGATTCCCCCGCACCATTGCGCAGGCGGAAGCGCTCGCCAAAATTATCGGCATCGACTGTGCCGTCAATTTTGACATCTCCGATGAGGAAGTGGTTTCCCGGCTTTCCGGCCGGCGTGTGTGCAAAGCGTGCGGCAAGAATTACCATACCGACTACATGAAACCCACAAAAGAAGGCGTATGCGACAAATGCGGCGGCGAACTGTTCACGCGGGAAGATGACAAAATCGAGTCCATCTCCAAGCGGCTGGACGTGTACCGCGCGCAGACGGCGCCGCTGATTGCCTATTACCGGGAGAGGAACCTGCTGAAAGACATCGACGCACGCCCGGCTTCGGAAGTCATTTTGGAAAATTTCAAGGCCGTTTTTCCGCCGGAAAACTGAACCGTTCCTGCGGGTTTTGCCGGCAATATGTACGCAGCGCCTCCAGCATATCCGGCGGCGTTGCGGCGTTCAGCACCTGCGTGCGTACATAGTGGGCAAAAGTAAAATTGTCACAGAAATAGAAGAAAAACCGCCGGGCACGGCTGTTTTGGAATTCCGGCGGCAGGCGTTCCGTTAGAAAGCGCACAAAGAGTTCCGCCGTTTCCAGCAAATCAACCGGAGGAAACCCGCCGTCCGGGACGGTTCCGCTCCATGCGGCGCGGATGCCGCGGAAAAGCCACGGACGGCGTACAGCGCCCCGCCCGGCCATCAGTCCGGCGCAGGGAAAGCGCCGCAAAAGGGAAACCGCATCCTCTGCCGAAAAACAGTCGCCGTTTCCGTACACCGGCACCGGGAGGGATTCTGCCAGCCGGGCAACCGTTTCCCAGCGGGCCGGCCGGCTGTATTTTTCTTTTTTCAGCCGGGGATGCAGCGTAATCTGCTGCACGCCTTCTGCAGCCAGCATAGAACAAAAATCCAGAAGCCGCGGAAAAGACAGCGTTTCCCCCAGCCGCAGTTTCACCGAAAGGCGGCGCTCTTCTTCCTGCGGCTTTCCGCGGTTCCAGGCGTCCAGCGCGCGCCGCACGCCCTGCACCATCGCCGCAGTCTCCTCCAACGGACGCAGCATCCAGGAAATTCCGGCGCCGGTGCGGACAATCGCAGGCGCGCAGCAGCCCATGTTGAGATCGACGCCAACGCCGCCGGCAGCCAGAACCAAAGGAACGGCGCGCGCCATGGCTCCGGCATCCGGGGACGTCAGCTGCCATACCATCCGCTCCGGACAGGGCGCAGCACGCAGGTAAAATTCTTCAAAACGCGCGCCGGCCAGCAAAGACGGCGCGTGGATCATCTCGCTGTAGTAAAAATCCGGGTCGCCGAAACTGTGGATCAACAGCCGCAGCGCCTCGTGCGAAAGCGTGGCCATGGGCGCAAGCGCCGTGCAGGGACGGCGGGGGAAGCGTCCGTCTTCATGCCGGGACGCAGATTCCGGGGTTTCCATGGAAAAAGAGTAGCGCGTTTTCTTCCTTTCCTGCAAGTCCTGCAAGAGCCGGAACCTTGTCAGAGCGTTTCTTTCCGTATATACTTGACGCATGAAAGCGAGTACTTTGACCAACAGCGTGGCGGCTATTCATGCCGACATCAAAAGCGCGGACCGTTTTGAGGGAATCTGGCCGATTCCCCGCGGCGTCAGCCTCAATTCCTATGTTGTGCGGGGGGAAAAAACCGCGCTCATCGACCTGCTGAAAGACTGGGACGGATCCGTCGGACAATTCGAGGAACAGCTCTCTTCCCTCGGCCTTTCGTTTGAAACCATCGACTTCCTCATCCTGAATCATCTGGAACCCGATCATACCGCTTTTCTCACGGAACTGCGGAAGCGGAATCCGTCGGTGCGGATTTTCGCAACGGAAAAAGGCGCCGCCATGGTGCGCAATTTCTTTAAAATCACCGATAACCTGCAGGCGGTCAAAACCGGCGACGAACTGGATTTGGGCGGCGGCAAAAAGCTGGTGTTCACGGAAGCGCCGAACCTGCACTGGCCGGAAACGATGGTTACCTACGATCCCGGCGACAAAATCCTGTTCAGCTGCGATGCATTCGGTTCCTACGGAAGTCTGGGCGGAAAAGTGTTTGACGACCAGCTCACCGAAGCCGAGCACGCCGTTTTTGAAGAGGAATGCATCCGCTACTACGCAAATATCGTGGCGAGTTTCAGTATGTTTGTGAAAAAAGCCGTCGAAAGCCTTTCCGCACTGGATATCCGGATTGTGGCGCCCAGCCACGGCATTATCTGGCGTAAAAACCCGCAGGAAATCATCCGCCGTTATGCCAAATACGCCGGATACAACACCGGCAGCGCGCCGGAAAAAGAAATCTGCGTCATCTGGGGATCGATGTACGGCTATACGAAACTCGGGCTGGACGCCGTGCTGGAAGGCATCGCTGCAGAAGGCGTGCCGGTGCGCGTCCACCGGGTACCGGACGACGACGCCTCTTTTGTGCTCGCGGACGCCTATGCGGCCGCCGGGATTGTGCTGGCCATGCCGACCTACGAATACAAGATGTTCCCGCCGGCGGCGCATATCCTGGACCTGTTTGCCCGCAAGCATTTTACCGGCAAAACGGCGCTGCGCATCGGCAGCTGGGGATGGATCGGCGGCGCGCAGAAAGAATACGAAGAAAAAACCGCCGGCCTGAAATGGAACCATCTGCCGGCCTGTGAATGGCAGGGGATCCCCTCGGCGGAAGATCTTGCCACGCTGCGGGAACGCGGACGGGAGCTGGCGGCAGCCGTCAAAGGTTCCGGTGTATGAATGGGAACACGGCGTCCCTGATTCTGGACAACCTGCCCTGGGTGTGGTTTGCCGTTACCGTACTCTGCGCCGGGTTTGAAGCGCTCACGCTGGGGCTGACGACCGTCTGGTTTGCGCTGGGCGCGCTGGTGATGGTCTTTTTATCCCTGCTTCCCATTCCGCCGGTGGTGCAGGTCCTTCTTTTCCTGCTGATTTCCGGGGCATTGCTTGCCTTTACCCGGCCGCTGGCGGTGCGCAGACTGCGCGTAGGCAAAGAAAAAACCAATGCGGACAGCCTCATCGGGGAACGCGCGCAGGTTACGCGGAAAATCACGGAATTCGACGGCGAAGTGAAGGTGCACGGCCTGAGCTGGAGCGCCCGCCCGGACGGCAAAGAAGAACTGGAGCCGGGAACGGTATGCGTCATCCGGCGGCTGGAAGGCGTCACGCTGTATGTGGCCGCTGAAGAAAAAAATACCGGGAACGGGACAGCCGGAATTCCCGGGGAAAATCAGGAGAAAACATGATCTACTTGACCATCGCGGTACTCGTCCTCATTTTACTGGTTGTCATCACAAACATCCGGATCGTCCCGCAGTCCGACGCCTTTGTCATCGAGCGGCTGGGCGGCTACCTGACCACGTGGTCTGTGGGGCTGCATGTCAAAACCCCGCTGATTGACCGCGTGGCGAACCGGGTTTCCCAAAAAGAGCAGGTGCTGGATTTCCAGCCCCAGCCGGTTATCACAAAAGACAACGTCACGATGATGATCGACACCGTCATTTATTTCCAGATCACCGACCCGAAGCTGTACACGTACGGGGTGGAAAATCCCATCAAAGCCATCGAAAACCTGTCGGCCACGACGCTGCGGAATATCATCGGCGAACTGGAGCTGGACGGAACCCTGACGAGCCGCGACGTCATCAACACACGGATGCGCAGCATTCTGGACGAAGCCACCGGCCCGTGGGGCATCAAAGTGAACCGGGTGGAAGTGAAGAACATCATTCCGCCGGAATCCATCCAGGAAGCGATGGAAAAGCAAATGCGGGCCGAGCGTGAACGCCGGGAATCCATCCTGATTGCCGAAGGACAGAAACAGTCCGCCATTCTGGTTGCAGAAGGAAAGAAGGCCGCGAAAATCCTGGAAGCCGAAGCCGAAAAAGAAGCGGCTATCCGGAAGGCCGAAGGCGAAGCGGAGGCGATTCTTGCCCTGCAAACCGCAACGGCGGAAGGACTCGCCCGCGTCAAAGCCGTACAGGCGGACGAAGCGTTAATCAAACTGCGCAGCCTGGAAGCGTTTGAGAAAGTGGGGAACGGGCAGGCCGTAAAAATCATCATCCCCTCGGATATGCAGAATATGGCCGGCCTGGTTACGGCGGCCGCGGAACTGCTGAAACCGTAGCGCCGCCCGCTATTTTCTGCCCACCAGCACCATGGTGCGCGCCTTTTCGTTATACGGCGAGAAGTCAAAATCCCCGTAGACTTCCGCCGACGAAAAGCCGCAGGCAGGCAGAAGCCGCTTCAGCTCCACGGCGGAATACAGGCGCTGGTCGTACGTGTGGTCCGTGCGGCCTCCCCCGCTGTCCAGGAGAATCCAGCGGGACCGGAGCGCTTCCCAGGCGCCGGTAACCGAAAATTCGGTCAGCACCGTATAGCCGGCGCGCTCAAACCATTCCCCTTCCGTGAAATCGCGGACCGCAATTTCACGTCCGGTCATTTCCAGAATAAACCAGCCGCCCGGCCGCAGCGAAGCGGCAATATTGCGCAGGATGCGCATATCTTCTTCCACCGTGTCGCAGTAGCCGAAACTGGTATACAGGCTCACGGCGGCGTCAAAGGCTTCCGGACGCACGAACGAGCGCAGGTCTGCCTGCACCAGTTCCAGCTCCACGCCTTCATCCCGGGCGCTGTCC
>JADIMS010000005.1 GCA_017694555.1 Candidatus Avitreponema avistercoris | reverse complement strand
TGTACTGTCCTTCGCCGCCGATGTTGAACAGGCCGACACGCGCGGCAAATGCCATCGAAAGGCCGCACAGGATGAACGGCACGGAATAATTCAGCGTCTCGCCGATGTAGCGGATATTCCACGGATTGCGGGCGTTATCCACATTAAAGCCGGTCAGCGACTGCAAAATGGCTTTGTACATATTCAGCGGATTGCGGCCCACGCTCCATATCAGGATGGTTCCGCACAAAAATCCCAACAGAATAACCAGGACGGAAACCGCCCCGTCCGAAGCCAAAAGCCGGTCAAAAAAAGAGCCGGAATCTCCCGCCGCCCGCGGATGTCTCAAACGCTCACGCATTGCCGTCCGCCTCCTGTTTTTTGGATCCGGCCATCATCAAGCCGATTTCGTGTTCCGACACCGATCCGCTTTCACACACGGCGACCACCGCGCCGTCGCTGATGGTTGCAATCCGGTCGCAGAGGTTCATGATTTCGTCCAGCTCAAACGAAACCAGCAGGACCGCGCGCCCTTTGTCCCGCTCCCCGATAATCCGCTTACGGATATATTCGATTGCCCCGACGTCCAGTCCCCGCGTCGGCTGCGCCACCAGAAGGAGCTTGGGGGAAAGCCGGATTTCCCGGGCAATAATCACTTTCTGCTGGTTGCCGCCGGAAAGGCTTCCCGCCGGCGTGCGCGCGCCTTCCCCTGCACGGATGTCAAACTGCCCGATCAGGCCTTCGGCGCGCTCCGTCATCGCATCCCGGTTCAGTAAGCCCATCGGACTGCTGAACGGCTCTTTGTAATAATCTTTCAGCACGCAGTTTTCGCTGATGGAAAATTCGCTCACGATGCCGTGTTTATGCCGGTCTTCGGGGATATGCCCCATCCCCAGCTCAATCCGCTGCCGGATGGAAAGGTGCGTAATGTCCGTGCCGTCCAAAAAGATGCTGCCGCTTTCTGCCGGGGAAAGTCCGGAAAGCGCATACAGCAGCTCCCGCTGTCCGTTTCCGTCCACGCCGGCAATGCCGACAATTTCCCCGGCACGGACGTCCAGCGTAAAATCGCGCACCTTGCGGTTTCCCATATTGTCTTTCACGCAGAGATTGCGGACGGAAAGCACCACTTCCCCCGGCGAAGCCGGCGCCTTTTCAATTTCAAATTTCACGGCGCGGCCCACCATCATCTCTGCCAGCTGCATTTCGCTGACACCGGCCACGTCAATGGTATCGATATAGCGGCCGCGGCGCAAAACCGTACAGCGGTCCGCAGCCATCTTGATTTCTTTCAGTTTGTGGGTGATGAGGATGATGGTCTTGCCCTCGTTTTTCAGGCGGTGCAGGATACCCATCAGCTCATCAATTTCCTGCGGTGTAAGTACCGCCGTCGGTTCGTCAAAAATGATGATATTTGCATCACGGTACAGCGTTTTGAGGATTTCCACCCGCTGCTGCTGTCCCACCGTGATATCTTCCACCAGCGCGTCCGGATCCACGGCCAGCCCGTATAAATCGGAAATTTCCATTACGCGCTTTTTTGCCCGGCGCAAGTCCAATATACCAAAACGGTTGACCGGCTCTGTGCCCAGTACGATATTTTCGGTCACCGTATAATTCTGCACCAGTTTGAAATGCTGGTGCACCATCCCGATGCCCAGCTCCGTCGCGGTATTCGGGTTGCGGATTACCACATCCCGCCCGCGGATACGGATGGAACCGGAATCCGCACTGTATGCCCCGAACAGCACCGACATCAGCGTGGACTTTCCGGCGCCGTTTTCCCCCAAAAGCGCGTGAATTTCGCCTTCCCGCACGCGCAGCGTAATATTGTCGTTGGCAACAATCCCGGGAAACGTCTTGGTAATCCCGAGCATTTCGATGGCATAATCCGACACGTCAATCCCCTGAAAAGCCGCCTGTGTCTTCCTGCGGGACAGACCCGCAGAAATACAGCGGAGCGTCTCCGCAGGGACGCTCCGCCGGTTGCAAATTACAAAAAATACTCAGTCGTCCAGCGCGGACAAACCTTCCGGAACGGCGCCGGCAGCCAGCGCATCCCGGTACGTGGCATACACCGTAATGCTGCCGTTGATGATTTCGGTCTTGGCGTTTTCCAGTTCCTCAATCACCGCCGGGGAAAGGGCCGGGTTCGCCGTCGAATAATCGACGCCGGCGTCTTCCATCGTCATTTTCACCACGCCGCCCGCGAACACGCCGTTTTCAATATCCGTCAGCGCCTTGATTGTGGAATTCTCCACGCGCTTAATCATCGAAGTCAGAACCGCGCTCTGGTTGCCTTCATAGATTCCGTCTTCATACTGATCGCTGTCCACGCCGATCGCCCACACATTGCGGCCTGCCATGCGGTATTCTTTTGCCTGCGCGATGGTCCCGTTTCCGGTTCCGCCCGCCGCACTGAAAATGCAGTACACGCCGCTGTCGTACCAGCTCTTCGCCGTGGCCTTGGCCAATTCAGGCTTGCCCCAGTCGTTCGCGTAGTAGTCCACGATTTCCGCATCCGGGAATACCGACAAAATCCCCTGCACATACCCCATTTCGAATTTGGTGATGGTCGCGCCGGGAATACCGCCGATAAACCCGAATTTGGGATTCTCCACGCCGTCTTCCTTTGCCTGCAGGGCGGCAGCCATACCGACAAGATACGAGCCCTGCTCTTCCGAATAGATAAAATCCACGACATTGGGATGCAGCACATAATCCACATCGATGATGGCGAATTTCTGGTCGGGATATTGGGGCGCAACCTGATTCAGCGCATCCGCAAACGTAAAGCCGGTCACCACAATCAGATCGTAACCTTCATCCGCAGCCTGCCGCAAATTGGGGATATACATATCCTGCGTCTGGGCGGTCACCACATCGTAGTGCGAACCGCGGTGCGCCGTGTTGTCCAGCGTATCGCCGTAAAACTGGACGATACCGCGCCACGCCGCCGCATTGAACGACTTGTCGTCAATTCCCGTTGCATCGGTAAGCAGCCGGACCGTCGGACGCAAAGAATCCGAAGT
The DNA here is from genome assembly GCA_017694555.1 of Candidatus Avitreponema avistercoris. Classification (GTDB taxonomy): domain Bacteria; phylum Spirochaetota; class Spirochaetia; order Treponematales; family Treponemataceae; genus Avitreponema; species Avitreponema avistercoris. The sequence continues at coordinate 4,363 of JADIMS010000005.1, read as the reverse complement.
CTCCGCATCTTTCCCGCCGCCGGCAAACAGCATCACCGGAACAAGCAGAACCAGCAGCACGATAGAAAATTTCTTCATTTTAACAAACCTCTCCTGATTTGGAATGTGGAGCTATTATACCATGGATATCCGGAAAAGCTACGGTTTTTCTTTTTCCTGCCGTTTTTTTTTCTTTTTTCCGGTCCGCAGACTGCCCGGAACCGCGCCGGACAGCACGCCGGATTCCGTCCGGACAGGGAAAACATTGACTTCTGCCGCAGAATGCTTTACCATTTTTCCATTATGACACGGTTTACCGATTCTTCGTTTCCTTTGGACGATTATATCCGCAAAGTGCCGGATTTTCCCAAACCCGGCATCCTGTTTTACGACATCACCGGCGTGCTGGCTTCGCCGGAAGCGTTCCGCTGGTGCCTTGCACGGATGGAAGAAGCCTACGCCGGCGAAACGCTTGACGCCGTAGCCGCTGTGGAGTCGCGCGGGTTTGTTTTTGCCGCCCCGTTTGCCCTGCAGCGCAAAATCCCGCTGGTTTTAATCCGCAAAAAAGGAAAGCTCCCCGGCGAAGTATATTCCTGCTCCTATGAATTGGAATACGGCACCGCCGTTCTGGAAGTACACCAGGCGGATGTACCGGCCGGCGGACGGATTCTGGTTGTCGATGACCTCATCGCCACCGGCGGTACGCTGAATGCAGCCAAAAACGTCCTTGCGCAGGGCGGCGCATCCGTTGCAGGCTATTTCGGGGTGATCGGGCTGCCGTTCCTCCGCTATGCGGATGTGCTGGACGGCGTTCCGGTTACTACGCTCATCGAATACCAGGGCGAATAACCGCAGCAAAAAAAAAGCTGCCCGCAAAACGGGCAGCTTTTTCCGTTTCCGGCCGCAGCCGGCAATCAGCCGAAGTACCGCTTGAGCAGTCCTTCAAACGCTTTGCCGTGCCGCGCCTCGTCCCGTGCCATTTCGTGGACGGTATCGTGGATGGCGTCCAGATTGTGCTCTTTTGCCATTTTTGCCAGATCAACCTTACCGGCAGTCGCACCGTTTTCCGCTTCCACGCGCATTTCCAGGTTTTTCTTGGTGGAATCGGTCAGCACCTCGCCCAGCAGTTCGGCGAATTTGGCCGCATGTTCCGCTTCTTCCAGCGCAGCCCGGCGCCAGTATTCGCCGATTTCCGGATAGCCTTCGCGGTGTGCCACACGGGACATCGCCAGATACATCCCGACTTCCGTGCATTCGCCGGTGAAATTCGCGCGGAGACCGTCAATAATTTCCTGCGGGGCGCCTTTCGCCACACCCACAACGTGCTCGGCAGCCCAGGTTTTGCCGCCGGCCTGCTCCGTAAATTTCGATCCGTCCACGCCGCACTGCGGGCATTTGGCAGGCGGGGTATCCCCTTCGTACACATACCCGCAAACCGGGCAAACCCATTTTTTCATCGTCATCCTCCTGTCGGACAGTTTTTTTCTCCGGAGAGAAGTATACAGTCAATATAGCAAAATCCGCCGGGAAAATGAAGCCCAAACCGGAACTTTTTTGCGATTTATTCTCAATAAGCAAAGGCGGATACGTACAGAAAAAAACCGGCGGAACAATGCGGAACGGCGGTTGACAGAATCCTACGGGTATGTTATTCTCTGCACACTTCATTCCCCGGTTGTGTAATGGTAGCACCGCAGATTCTGGTTCTGCTTGTGGGGGTTCGAATCCTCCCTGGGGAAAAGGTCCCTTCGTCTATCGGTTAGGACAAAAGATTCTCAATCTTTAAAGACGGGTTCGATTCCCGTAGGGACCGTTCCCGTCTGCGTCTCCCTTTCTGGTGAAATTACACAATTCCCTTCCGGAGAAATCCCGTAACCGCCGATGCTGAAACAACCGCAAGTGAGGTTCTGCCCTCTTTCCGGCATCATTCCTTTCGGATTCCACCACGGCAAGGAACTGCTGATGGCAAAAACGGTTCTGGTCTATGCGGATTGCGCCGCATCCGCTTTCCTGGAAAAAGCCGCCCGTGCCGGGCATGAAAAAATCACGCTGGTAAACCTGCATTCGCTTTCGGAACTGGTTGCAGCCTGCCGGAAAACGCGGGCCGACGCGCTGTGGATCGGCGAATCCGGCTGGCAGCGTTTTGCAGCCATTGCCCGCCATCCGGAATTCCGCACACAGATCGGGTTTCCTGTTTTCCGGATTCCGGCAGACGCAGCACAGGCCGGGCAGGAACGGATGCAGCAGCCGCAGCATATCCCCGCACGGCGGACGGAAACGGCTGCCTTAAACGCCGGCGAGGCGCTGCGGACATTCTGCGGGCACAAAAAATGCAGGGAAATCCTCCGCCTGATTGCGGAAGCAGGAAAAGACGGCATCCCGCCGGACAGCATCCAGCGTACCGTCTGGCCGGAATCGCAGTCCAGCCGCCGCGCCGATATCCAGTGCTATGTCAGTAAAATCCGCCGGGAACTCGGCAAACGTGCCGGACAGCCGTTCCGGATTGTCTTTTCCGGCAGCCGGTATTATCTGCTTGCCGCCGGAACGCGCCGCCCGCCCCGGACTCTCCGGAAAAACAGACGGCGCGGCAGCGGCAGTACGCTTATTTATTCAGAACCGACGCAATGCGCTCCAGAACCTTCTTGCGGTCCAGAGGCTTAACAATATAGTTCTTCGCGCCGAGCAAAAGCGCCTGCTTAACCAGATCCTCTTTGCCGAGGGCGCTGATCATCACGACCTTTGCCGTTTTATCAAAGGCCATGATTTTTTCCAGCGCGGCGATTCCGTCCATTTTCGGCATCGTGATGTCCATTGTCACCAGATCGACATTCGGGGCGATTTCCTTGTATTTTTCCACGCCCTCCAGTCCGTCTGCCGCCGTGGCCACAATCTCGTAGCCTTCGCTCGTCAGAATCTGACCAATCTGCTTGGCGACAAAAATCGAATCGTCGACGATGAGAATCTTGTACGGCGTTCCGTCAGGGCGGAGTCCTTCCGGTGCTCTTTCGTTAATCGACGGAAAGTCTTGCTTTGAAATCATGGTAAAACTCCTCTCGTTTTGCAGTCAGAACCAGTCCGGCCCTTACTCCGATTTTTCCCTGATGGCAACGTTGACTTCCAGACAACCGTAATTGGTTTCAATCGGGACAATCAGCGCCTCCACATTATGATCCGAAATTTCCAGATTCTGCCCGGAAAAAAGCGCCGGCGGCGTCAGGTCAAAGCGGAAGCCGAGGTCGTACAGTTTGGTCACAGCCTGCGCGGTAATCATGTTTGCCAGCTCCGTGATGGTTGCCTTTGCCATTTCATCAAATACCGTAAATTCTTCGCGGTTCATTCTGCCGGCAATTTTGATGGCTGTAGGCATATCCATGTCAAAGACCACCCGTCCGGACACGTCGCCCGCCAATCCCACAAGGGCAGCAACGCCCATCGTCGGCATCGACGTCGCCTTGAGATAAAGCTCCCCGCGCCGGACTTCGTCGTCCAGAACGTCTTTCAGAATGCTGTACGCAGCTTCCACAAATGGATTGATATACTCCACCCGCATAATGTTCTCCTTCTGTCTATTTGTCTGTAATTTTTTTATTCAAACGGCTATTCCTTCACAAAAACCGGGGTTTTGCCTTTTTCTTTCCGCTGCCAGCCCGTGTTTTTGGGCATGGATTCGTTCATACCCAGCAGCACCAGCCCGTTCCCCTTCAGGTTTTCCGCAATATCCGCAATGACGGCGGACTGCTTTTTCGCTTCCATAAAGGAAAGCACGTCGCGGCAAACCACAAAATCCAGCGAAGGCAGGGAATTCTGGTTGGCGCAGTCGTGGTACTCAAAAAGGATCATATCCCGGATTTCCTGAATAAACACCAGCGCGCCGGAAACATTTTTTGTCAAATACGGCCGGATCATAGCCGGAATATTCTGTTCCGGAACCGTAAGCAGCGGCGCACCGGAAACCGCAAGCAAATCCACATCGTTGGCATAAATGCGCACGCGCGCACCCGGATAACGTTCCCGCAGCATAACCGCAACCGAATACGCTTCAAAGCCTTTGCCGCAGCCGATGTCCCAGACGTTAATCTGCTTTGCCGTGTTATCGGGAAGCAAAGAGGAAACCTCTTTCATATAAGCATCCGACCACAGCCTACCGGAATCCGGCGAAGCAAACGCAGAAAGGAACAGCGAAGCGTCTTCCGGCGTATGCAGCTGCAAATTGTCCCCGCCGCGCAAATCCGTCCATTCGCGGAAGCGGCTGCGCACCCAGTCTTCGTTGACCTGCGAAACGTAAAACCGTGACATTACGGCCAGCGAATCCCGGATAAACGACAGCTCCTGCTCAGCCGAAACCGGCGCAGGCGCGGCCGGGGTTTCCGGCACAGGACCGGAC
>JADIMS010000045.1 GCA_017694555.1 Candidatus Avitreponema avistercoris | reverse complement strand
GTGCCGCGCAGATGGACGGCGCCATCCTTGTTGTTTCGGCTCCGGACTCGGTCATGCCGCAGACCCGTGAGCACCTTCTGCTTGCCCGTCAGGTTGGTGTTCCGGCTATTATCGTCTTCCTGAACAAGGTTGACTTGGTGGATGATCCGGATCTGCTGGAACTGGTTGTGGAAGAAGTCCGGGATGTGGTGAAAGAATACGGTTTCCCGGAAGATACGCCGATTATCCAGGGTTCTGCCTTTAAGGCTCTTGCCGATGGCGCCAGCGCCGAAGATACGAAGTGCATCGAAGAGCTGCTGCAGACGATGGACAGCTACTTCAAGGATCCGGAACGCGCCACGGACAAGCCCTTCTTGATGCCGATTGAGGATATCTTTACGATTTCCGGCCGCGGTACGGTTGTTACCGGCCGTGTGGAACGCGGTGTCATCAATATGAACGAAGAAGTGGAGATTGTCGGTATCCGTCCCACGCAGAAGACGGTTGTTACCGGTATCGAAATGTTCAACAAGCTGCTGGATCAGGGTGTTGCCGGCGATAACGTCGGTCTGCTGCTGCGCGGTATTGAAAAGAAATCGGTTGAACGCGGTCAGGTTGTGGTCAAACCGGGCTCGATTACGCCGCACACGAAATTCAAAGCGCAGATTTACGTTCTGTCCAAAGAGGAAGGCGGACGCCATAGCCCGTTCTTCTCCGGATACCGGCCGCAGTTCTATTTCCGCACCACGGATATTACGGGAACGATTACGCTTCCGGATGGCGTGGATATGGTGAAGCCGGGTGACAACACCGAAATTATCGGTGAGCTGATTCATCCCATCGCCATGGAAAAAGGTCTCAAGCTTGCTGTCCGCGAGGGCGGCCGCACGGTGGCTTCCGGCCAGGTTACGGAGATTATTGAATAACCGTTTGTATACGGCGCGGAGCCGGCTTGGCTGGTTCCGCGTTGTTTTTCTGGAGGAAAGATGACAAAGGAAAAGATCCGGGTCAACCTGCGCGGGTTTGATGTGGAGCTGATCGATCAGAGCGCAAAAGCGATTGTGCAGACGGTGCAAAAAGCCGGGGCCAAGGTTTCCGGTCCCATACCGCTGCCGACCAGAATCAATAAGGTTACCGTTTTGCGTTCGCCGCATGTCAATAAAAAGTCCCGCGAGCAGTTCGAAATGCGGACGCATAAGCGGTTGATTGATATCATCGAACCTTCGGCGGAGGTAATGGATTCCCTGATCAAGCTGGAACTCCCTGCCGGGGTGGATGTAGAGATCAAACAGTAATTTTGAGCGGCAGACGATCCCCCGGATCAGGGGATGACGCGCCGGATTTTGTAAGGGTTTGAAGGAGAGTGTCAGAAATGACAGGTCTGATAGCAAAGAAAGTGGGCATGACCCAGGTTTTCGACGAAAACGGTAATCTGATTCCGGTTACCGTGATCCGCGTTGAGCCGAATGTGGTTGTGTCGCTGAAAAAAGCAGAGACAGCCGGGTATGACGCGGTTGTCCTCGGTCTCGGCGGAATTGCGCCGTCCAAGGTGTCGAAACCATACGGCGGGCAGTTTGCAGAGGGTGTGGAGCCGAGGCGTGAGCTGAAAGAATTCCGCGGTTTTGACCGCGAGGTGTCCGTCGGGGATCAGGTTGGGATTGAGATTTTTGATTCGGTCCGCTTTTTGGACGTTACCGCCATTTCCAAAGGTAAAGGCTTTCAGGGTGTGATGAAGCGCTGGGGGTTCCATGGCGGACGTGCGACGCACGGTTCGAAATTCCACCGGGAGCCCGGTTCTACCGGACAGTGCACAACGCCGGGGCATTCTATGAAGAATACCAAGATGCCCGGCCGCATGGGACGCAACCGCGTTACGGTGCAGAATCTCCGCATTCAGAAAATTGATCCGGAGCTGCAGGTGGTTATGGTACGCGGATCTGTGCCTGGAAAGAAAAACTGCACGCTGATCGTCAAGGCTGCGGTGAAGAAAGAGAATTAGTGGCAGGAGAGGACAATGGAAAAACATGTCTATGCAATTGACGGCAAGGAGCTGCGGACGATCACCCTTGACGACAGAGTTTTCGGCCTTCCTGTAAACGAAGACGTGATTTATTACGCCATCAATAATGAGCTGGCCAATAAACGTGTGGGGACGGCTTGCACAAAAACCCGCTCTGAAGTGCATGGTTCCAATGCAAAGCCGTATAAACAGAAAGGAACCGGCCGTGCCCGCCGTGGTGATAAAAAATCCCCGCTGCTTGTGGGCGGCGGTGTTGTTTTTGGGCCGAAGCCCCGGGATTACAGCTATTCGCTGCCGAAAAAAATGAAACGCTTGGCCATGATGTCCATCCTCAGCCTGAAGGCGCAGGATGACCGCATCACAGTGGTAGAGGATTTTACGGTTGAAAGCGGAAAAACAAAAGATCTGGTGAAGATTCTGGATCATTTTATGAAAGACGAACGGACGGTTCTGATTACCGGCGGGGATGATTCCCTGCTGAAACGTGCAGGACGCAATATTCCCCGTCTCTCTTTCCTTGCTTATAACCGGTTGCGGGCTCATGACTTGTTTTATGGCCGCCGGCTGATTATTCTGGAAAGTGCAGTAAAGAATCTTTCCGGATTTTACGCACCGGCTGAAGCAGAAGGAGGAGAAGCGTGAAGTACGAAGATATTTTGATTGCTCCCGTTTTGTCGGAAAAGTCCAACGAATTGCGTGAGCAGGGAAAGTATACGTTTAAAGTGCATCCTTCTGCCAATAAGATTGAAATCAAAGAAGCTGTGCATAAGCTTTTTGATGTGAAGGTTGTTGACTGCACGGTGGTCAATGTGCGCGGGAAAGTCAAGCGCCTCAGAAACCGTCCTGGAAGAACGTCCGGTTTTAAAAAAGCGGTCGTTCGTCTTGCACCCGGCGACACGATTAAAGTGTTTGAAGGTGTTTGAGATTTGATCTGAAGAGGAGACCAAGATGGCTCTTAAAGTTTATAAACCGATCACGGCAGGAACGCGTGGGCGTATTGATTTGCGGAAGGATGAAATCACCGCAGACAAGCCGGAAAAGCGCCTGACGAGCGGAAAAAAATCCAACGCCGGCCGGGGCGCGGGCGGAAGAATCTCCGTCCGCCATCAGGGCGGCGGCCACAAGCAGCGCTACCGGGAGATTGATTTTAAGCGCAATAAGTTCGGCGTTCCCGGAACGGTGCGGACGATTGAGTATGATCCGAACCGCAGTGCGAATATCGCGCTCGTGTTTTATGCAGACGGCGATAAGCGCTATATTCTGGCGCCGAAAGGCTTGTCTGTCGGTCAGAAAGTGATGAGCGGCGAGAACGCGCCCCTTGCACTGGCGAATGCCCTGCCTCTGGAAGCTATTCCGGTGGGCTTTACGGTACACAATATCGAGCTTTCAATCGGAAAGGGCGGACAGATGGCACGTTCTGCCGGTGCATCTGCGCTGGTTGCGGCAAAAGACGGCGATTATGTGACGGTGAAACTGCCTTCCGGGGAAATGCGGATGGTGCATAAACGTTGTTACGCCACAATCGGGGAAGTGGGCAATGAAGATCATTTTAATACCAGTTTGGGAAAGGCTGGCCGTTCCCGCTGGAGAGGTATCCGGCCTTCCGTCCGCGGTATGGCCATGAACCCGGTGGATCATCCGCTTGGTGGTGGCGAGGGCGCCGGAAAGGGACGCAACCCTGTCACGCCTTGGGGTCAACCGTGCCGCGGGTACAAAACCCGCAACAAGCGGAAAAATTCCACACGGTTTATTGTCAAGAGACGCAAGTAGGAGGCGCAGGTGTCTAGATCGGTAAAAAAAGGCCCTTTCATTGAAAAGAGCCTTTACAAGAAAATCATTGAAATGAATAAGGCGAGCGACCGGAAAATGATTAAAACATATTCCCGCTGCTCTACCATTATTCCGGAAATGGTCGGAAATACGATTTCCGTGTACAACGGTAAAGTGTGGATTCCGGTGTACGTGACGGAAAACCTGGTCGGCCATAAGCTCGGCGAATTCGCGCCCACCCGTATTTTCCGCGGGCACGCGGGTTCGGATAAAAAAGCAGGGAAGTAGGTGAATCATGGCTGATAAAATCGGATATAAAGCGGTTTCAAAGTTTATCATTGCCTCCCCCGTAAAAGTCCGGCCTGTGGCGGACATCGTCCGGCGGAAAGGTTATACGGAAGCGATGGCTATGCTGGAGCAGATGCCCCATAAAGGCGCCCGGCTCATCCGCAAAACGATGAAGTCCGCCGCTGCCAATGCGCTGAACCTCAATAAGAATTTGGACGAGGATATGCTGGTTGTCCGGGAAATCCGTATCGATGACGGTCCGAGACTGAAGAGAATCTGGTGCCGCGGCCGCGGCCGTGCCGATGTTCTCCTGAAAAGAATGTGCCACATCACCGTCGTCGTGGACGAAAAGGCAGGTAAATAATGGGACAGAAAGTTAATCCTATCGGTTTGCGCCTTGGCATCAATAAAACCTGGGCTTCCCGTTGGTATGCTGACCGCCGGGAATATGCGGATTTGCTTCATGAAGATTTGAAAATCCGTAAAATGATTCAGGCGTTGCCGGAGTGCAAGAATGCGGATATCGCGAAAATTGAAATCATCCGTCATCCGCAGCGCATTACGATTGTGATTCATACGGCCCGGCCGGGCGTGATTATCGGTGTGAAAGGCGCCAACATCGAACAGATCGGTGCGGAGATCCAGCGGCATTTCACGAAGAAAGTGCAGATTAAAATCAAGGAAATCAAACGGGCTGAAACAAACGCTTCTTTGGTTTCCCAGAATGTCGCCAGACAGCTGACAAACCGCGGTTCTTTCCGCAAGGCGCTGAAGCAGGCTTCTTCGCTGGCAATGAAGGCCGGGGCGCAGGGTATTAAAATCCGCATTTCCGGACGGCTGGGCGGCGCCGATATGTCGCGTACGGAGGAACATAAAGAAGGCAATGTACCTTTGCATACGCTCCGTGCAGATATCGATTACGGATTTTCCGAAGCCAATACAACGTACGGAAAAATCGGAGTCAAAGTTTGGATTTACAACGGCATGATGTACGGGCATGAGCAGAAAGAGGACGCCGGTCTTCTTCTGAAGCGCCAGCGCCGTGCGCACAATGAACGTCCGGCAAAAGACGCAGGTGCTCCGGCTCCGCATGCTGCTACGTCCGAAGAGAGGGTTTGATAAATGGCACTGAGTCCGAAAAGAATCAAGCATAGAAAAGTCCAGCGCGGACGGATTAATGGAACTGCCACGCGGTGCAATTCCATCGATTTCGGTGATTATGCGCTGATTGCATTGGAACCCTTTTGGCTGACCAACCGGCAGATTGAGGCTGCGCGTGTGGCCATTAACCGGAAAATCCGCCGTGGGGGAAAAGTCTGGGTCCGGATTTTCCCGGATAAACCGTATTCCAAAAAACCGGCGGAAACCCGCATGGGAAAAGGAAAAGGCGCGCCGGAAACCTGGGTGGCGGTGATCAAGCCGGGAACCATCCTGTTTGAAATGACCGGTGTGGACCGTGATCTTGCTTCGGCAGCTATGCATCTTGCCGGCAGCAAACTGCCGTTTAAGACAAAATTTGCCGAACGCAAAGGTGAAGAGTAAAGAGGCGTTCTATGAAAAAGAAGGATATGAAAAATCTGTCTTGCGCCGAGCTGATTGCAAAACGCGATGAGCTTTCAAGAAAATATATGGATCTGCGTTTCCAGATGGTTGTCGGACACGTAGATAATCCCCTCCAGAAACGGAATATGCGCAGGGAGATCGCAAGACTCAATACGCTGATTTCCGCCAAGGAAAATGAATAGGAGCAGGCCCGTGGAAGAAGCAAAAAAATCCGGGAACCGCGAGTTTGTTGGAATTGTAACCAGCGACAAAATGGATAAAACCATTGTTGTGCAGGTGAACACCAAGAAACTTCACCGTTTGTACAAGAAATACGTGTCCCGAAGCAAGAAGTATCATGCACATGACGAGCAGAACGAAGCGCATATCGGCGATACGGTGAGAATTGTGGAAGCCCGTCCCATCAGCAAAACGAAATGCTGGCGGTTGGCGGAGATTGTAGAACGGGCGAAATAACAGGAGTTTTGTCATGATTCAAATGCAAACCAAATTGAATGTTGCAGACAACTCCGGCGCAAAGATCGTGGAATGCATCAAAGTGCCCGGCGGCTCGCACCGCCGTTACGCGGGTATCGGCGATGTGATTGTTGTTGCGGTAAAAGATGCGCTGCCCACTTCTTCGATCAAAAAAGGAACAGTGGAAAAAGCCGTTGTTGTCCGTGTTTCCAAAGAATATCGCCGTCCGGATGGAACTTATATTCGCTTTGATGACAATGCTTGCGTAATCATTGATGCGAATAAAAACCCGAAGGGGAAGCGGATTTTTGGTCCCGTTGCGAGGGAGCTCCGGGATATGGATTTCATGAAAATCGTGTCTCTTGCTCCGGAAGTCCTTTGAGGAGAATGCGTGATGAATAAGAAATTCAAAATCCGGAAAGAAGATACGGTTCAGGTGATTGCCGGTAAAGACAAGGGTAAACGGGGATCCGTGGTGCGGATTCTCCGCGACAAAGACCGGGTTATTGTACTTGGCCTCAATATGGTAAAGAAAGCCATGCGCCGGAAAAACCAGCAGGATCGCGGCGGTATCGTGGAAATCGAAGCGCCGATTCACATTTCGAATGTCATGATTGTGTGTAAAAAATGCGGTCCTACGCGCATTGGTTATAAAATCGACGGCGACAAGAAAACGCGTGTCTGCCGGAAATGCGGGGAGGCGCTTTGATGGCTGCATATGTACCTCGGCTGAAAAAGCTGTATGTGGAGAAGATTGCGCCGGAGCTTTTCAAGGAAATGGGTTATAAGTCTGTTATGCAGACCCCGAAGCTGACCAAGATTGTTCTGAGTATGGGTATCGGCGAGGCAATTTCGAATAAAAAGCTTCTGGATGCAGCGGCGAAGGATCTGACTTTGATTACCGGGCAGGATGCGGTGAAAACGAAAGCCAGAAAAAGCATCGCGAACTTCAAGCTCCGTGAAGGGCAGGAAATCGGCGTTATGGTCACGTTGCGCGGGCCGAAGATGTACGAATTCCTGGACCGCTTCGTGAATGTGGCTCTTCCCCGGGTGAAGGATTTCCGCGGCGTAAATCCCAACGGATTTGACGGAAACGGGAATTATTCTTTGGGTGTCACGGAGCAGATTATTTTTCCGGAAATCGATTTTGATAAAATCGAGCGGATTGCCGGTTTGAATGTCAACATGGTGACGACCGCGAAAACTGACGCGGAAGCCAAGGCCCTGCTGGCAAAATTTGGAATGCCCTTTAGGAAGTAAGTGAGGATTTATGGCAACGACAGCAATGATCAATAAAGCCAACGCGACGCCGAAGTATTCCACCCGGAAGTACAACCGTTGCAGGGTTTGCGGCCGGCCGCGTGGTTATCTCAGAAAATATCAGATGTGCCGTGTGTGTTTCAGAAAATTGGCCAGCGAAGGGCTGATTCCCGGCGTCACCAAGTCGAGCTGGTAAGGAGGAGGAAAAATGAGCGTTTCAGATCCCGTGGCAGATATGCTGACCAAGGTCCGGAATGCGGCAATGGCCCGCCATGAAAAGGTGGACATTCCCGCCTCCAAGCTGAAATTGGAAATCGTGAAAATCCTGAAGACCGAAGGCTATATTAAGAATTTTAAGCGTGTGAATCAGGATGGTTTGAATTGCATCCGGGTTTTTCTGAAATATGACGATGCGAATAAGTCGGTGATTCACGGTTTGGAGAGGGTTTCCAAGCCCGGCCGGCGCGTGTATTCCGGATACAAGGATTTGCCCAGAGTATATAACGGCTTTGGAACCTTGATTGTTTCAACTTCCGCCGGTGTGACGACGGGAAAAAAAGCCTGTGAAAAGCAAGTCGGCGGCGAATTGCTTTGCAAGGTTTGGTGATCGGAGGTTTGTATGTCTCGAATTGGTAAACTTCCTGTCGCGATTCCCGCAGGAGTGAAAGTTACGGTTACGGAGGATTCGGTTGCGGTGGAAGGGCCGAAAGGCAAACTTTCCCAGTCTTACGATCCGATCGTGACTATCCGGGTGGAAGGCGATCAGGCGGTCGTTTCCCGGAAGGACGATTCCAAAAAAGCCCGCGCCTGTCACGGACTTTACCGCAATTTGCTGAACAATATGGTGATTGGCGTGAGTTCCGGGTTTACAAAAAACCTGATTGTCAACGGCGTCGGTTACCGCGCGGAAGTGCAGGGCAACCTGCTTGTGCTCAGCTTGGGTTATTCCACGGACTTTGTGGCGGGAATCCCGGAAGGGCTGACCGTTACGACGGACGGGCAGGGAAAGATTTCTATTTCCGGTATCCGCAAAGATCAGGTAGGGCAGTACGCTTCTGAAATCCGCCGTCTGCGTGGTCCGGAACCTTATAAAGGAAAAGGCATCCGCTATGAGGATGAAGTGATCAAGCGCAAAGTCGGAAAATCCGGTGTCAAGTAAGGTGACGTTATGATCAGAAAACTGAATGATAAACAGCGAAAACGCCTCAAAAGGAAAATTCATATCCGCAAGCGTGTCTTCGGAACGGCGGAAAGACCGAGAATGACAGTCACGCGCAGCAACCGCAATCTTTTTGTACAGGTGATTGACGACAGCAAGGGAATCACGCTTGCGTCGGTTTCTACCCTGGAGAAAGAACTTTCTTCCCTCCGGTCCAACGTTGCGTCCGGTACGGAGGTCGGCAAGGAGATTGCCAAGCGCCTGAAAGATAAGAATATTTCTTCCGTTGTTTTTGACCGCAACGGATATCTGTATCACGGCGTCGTAAAGGCTGTGGCGGATGGCGCCCGCGAAAGCGGAATTATTTTCTAGGAGATTTTATGGAAAATCGCAGAGATTTTAATAAAGATGCCCAGCCCCGGGAAAAGGAATTCGTGGAAAAGCTGGTCAAGCTGAACCGCACTGCCAAAGTTGTGAAAGGCGGGCGCCGGTTTTCCTTTTCCGCTCTGACCGTTGTCGGCGACCAGAAAGGCCGCGTCGGCTTTGGGTTTGGAAAGGCGAATGACGTAACGGAAGCCATCCGGAAAAGCATCGACAAGGCTAAGAAAAATATGGTTGTGGTGCCGTTGAAGAACGGAACCCTTCCCCATGAAGTACAGGCGGAATATAAAAGTTCCTGCGTACTGTTGAAACCGGCCCGGTCCGGAACGGGAATCATCGCGGGCGGTTCCATCCGCGCGGTGCTGGAAGCAGCCGGAGCGACGGACGTGCTTTCCAAGTCCCTCGGTTCCAATACTTCGGTCAATGTTGTCCGTGCTACTTTCGAGGCGATCCGGCAGCTGATGGATATCCGCGTGGTTGCCAAAAACCGCGGAAAAGCAATTAAGGATTTGTGGGGGTAAGACATGGCCAATAAAATTTGCGTGAAACTTATCCGCAGTACAATCGGGCAGAAACCGCGCGTGCGGGCTACTGTCCGTTCCCTTGGCTTGGGAAAACTGAACTCTACGGTGGAGCATGAAGCAACCCCCGCAATTCTGGGGATGGTTTCTGCGGTTTCCCATTTGCTTGAAGTGAAGGAGATTGACTGATGTCTGATTTCAATTTGCATTCCCCTTGGGGCGCCAACCGGAAAAAACGCATTGTAGGACGCGGTTCTTCTTCCGGTTTAGGTTCTACCGCGGGCAGAGGAAATAAGGGGCAGCAGTCCCGTTCCGGCGGAAAGGTATATGTCGGCTTTGAAGGCGGACAGATGCCGCTGTACCGCAGGATTGCCAAACGCGGATTTTCCAACGCTATTTTCCGCAAGGAATACGAAGTGTTTAATCTTTCGCTTCTGGATGCCCGTTATGCTGACGGTGAAACCGTAAACCGGGAATCGCTGGTTGCGAAGGGCTTACTGCGGAAAAAAGGCGCACCGATCAAAGTGTTGGCGGACGGCACCCTCTCCAAAAAACTGACGGTCGATGTAGACAAGGTTTCCGCTTCTGCGAAGGAGAAAATCGAACAGGCCGGCGGAACGGTTGTGCAGGCCGCGGAATAACGGGAGCGTTTGCGGAATGGCTAAAAATGCTTTGCGGGGTATCTTCCAGATTAAAGACCTGCGCGCCAGAATCTTTTTTACACTTGCCGTTCTCATTGTATTCCGGCTTGGTTCGGTTCTGGTAATTCCCGGGATTGACCCGCACGCGCTGAGCGTGTACTTTCGGAGCCAGGCCAGCGGAAATGCCTTTGTGGACTACATGGACTTCTTTGTGGGCGGTGCGTTCTCAAATTTCTCGGTGTTCATGCTGGGTGTGATGCCGTATATTTCTACGCAGATTTTGATGCAGTTGGCGCTGATCATCTTTCCAAGCCTGAAACGGATTGCGGAAGAAGACGGCGGACGGAAGAAAATCCAGATGTGGACGCGGATGGTGACGGTTGTTGTGGCGTTGATTCAGTCGTACGCGGTGACGATTTACGCTTCTTATATTCCCGGCGCCATTACGATGGGAAGGCTTTCCTATACGCTTTTGGCAATGATTACCGTCACCACGGGTACGATGATCACGGTCTGGCTTGGGGAGCAGATTACGGCGCGCGGTATCGGGAACGGCATTTCTATGCTGATTTTTGCCGGTATCGTGGCCCGCCTGCCTTCTGCCGTCATGGAACTGGTGCGCATGGTGCGCGACGGCTCCCTGAACGCCGTGTTTGTCATTGTGGCGTTCCTGATGTTTGTCTGTGTGGTGGCGATGGTGGTGTATGAGCAGCAGGGTTTGCGGCGGATCCCCGTTCATTACGCGAAAAAAATTGTCGGACGGAAGATGTACGGCGGACAGAGCACATACATTCCGTTCAAACTCAATCCGTCAGGAGTGATTCCGGTCATCTTTGCTTCTTCTTTCCTGACTTTCCCGTTGCAAATTGCCAGCAACCTCGGACCCAACGTGAAATGGCTGAATAGCCTCGCGTCATTCCTTCGGCCCGATGGTCTCTGGTATAATATTTTCTATGTTCTTCTGATTATTTTCTTCGCGTATTTTTACACGCAGGTTACGCTGAACCCGACGGAAATCGCGAAACAGATCCGGGAAAACGGCGGCTCAATTCCCGGCATCCGTACAGATAAAACAGAAGAATATATGCAGAAGATTCTGAACAGGCTGATTCTGCCGGGATCGCTGTATCTCGCTGTAATCGCGGTTCTGCCGACAGTCATCCAACAGCTGTTCGGGTTTCCTCCGGCTATTTCCATGCTGATGGGAGGAACTTCGCTGCTGATCCTCGTTGGAGTTGATTTGGATACCATGAGCCAGATTGAAGCGCAGCTGAAAATGCACTATCATGACGGCTTGGTCAAGAAAGGCAAACTGCGGTCACGCAATCTGTAGGTTTTGGGGGTTTATATGAAAGTAAGAACCAGTGTGAAGCCCATGTGCGATAAGTGTAAAGTGATTAAGCGCAAAGGAATTGTGCGCATCATCTGCACGAATCCCAAACATAAACAGCGCCAGGGCTAAGGGGGAACCGGGAAATGGCTCGTATTGCGGGAGTTGACCTCCCAAACAAGCATGTGAATATTGCATTGACGTATATTTACGGTATCGGCCGTTCTTCCGCAGATGAAATCTGCGTAAAGACGAAAATCGATCCTTTCCGGATGATCAACGATTTGAATCAGGATGAGTTGGCGCAGATCCGGAATCTTATCGAAAATGAATATAAGGTCGAAGGCCGTCTGCGCACGGAAGTCGGGCTGAACATCAAACGGTTAATGGACATCGGTTGCTACCGCGGCCTCAGACACCGGAAAGGGCTTCCGGTTCGCGGACAGCGGACGCGGACAAATTCCCGCACACGTAAAGGAAAGAAGAAAACTGTTGCGGGTAAGAAGAAGTAACCGGATGAAGGAGTGTTGAAGTGGCGACCGTAAAGAAACGAAAAGAAAAAAAGAGCGTATACGAAGGAAACGTGTACATTCAGGCGACGTTCAATAACACAATCGTGACCATCACGGATTTGCAGGGGAACGCGCTTTCCTGGGCTTCTTCCGGCGGTTTGGGATTCAACGGGGCAAAAAAATCCACGCCGTTTGCTGCGCAGACGGTGGCGGAAACTGCTGTACAGCGTGCCCAATCCTATGGCCTGCGGGAAGTGAATGTGTTTGTGAAGGGTCCCGGCGTGGGACGTGAATCGGCAATCCGCCAGCTTGGTGCTCTTGGGCTGAAAGTGAAGTCTATCAACGACATCACCCCGATTCCGCACAATGGCTGCCGTCCCCGCAAGACCAGACGCGTTTAATTTAAGGAGAGAGTCATGGCTAGATATACCGGTCCTCTTTGCAGGCTTTGCCGCGCCGAACAAAGAAAACTGTTTTTGAAGGGCGATCGCTGTAAATCCGATAAGTGTCCGATTAACAAAAAGCGGCCGATGCCCGGAAAAGACCCTAAGGCAAGGATTGGCAAGCGTTCCGACTACGGTACGATGCTCCGGGAAAAGCAGAAGCTGAAAAGAACCTATTGTATGCTGGAAAAGCAGTTCCGGCTGTTCTTTGACCGCGCGCTGCGGATGCCCGGAATTTCCGGTGAGAATTTGATCGGGCTTCTGGAAAGCCGTCTGGACAACGTGGTATTCCGTATGCATTTTGCGGTGAACCGCAATCAGGCGCGTCAGATTGTGCAGCACGGGCATGTCCGGGTAAACGGAAAGCCGGTGAATATTCCCAGCTATCTGGTCCGGCCCGGCGATACTGTGGAGATTAAAGAAGCGAGCAAAACGCTGACTGTGGTGAAGGATGCGCTGAAGGAAGTTTCCAAATCCGGCGTGTATCCGTGGCTGTCGGTGGATGAAGATGGAATGAAGGGAACTTTTGTCTCTGTCCCCCGGCGTGAGGATGTTACCGATTTGGCGGACATCCGGGAGCAGCTCGTCGTTGAGTTGTATTCCAAGTAAGGAGTTTAAATGGCCCGCAAAAATCTGTTAAAGGGATTTAAAAAGCCGAAAAATTTGGAGTTCGTGCGTGCGGAATCCACTTCTGTATACGGAAAATTTGTGGCGTCTCCTTTTGAAACCGGATTTGGAACCACGGTCGGAAATACGTTGCGCCGCGTTCTGCTTTCTTCCATTCAGGGATACGCGATTTCTGCTGTCAAAATTGATTCCTACGATGCCGACGGCGTGGCGCATACCATTTCCAGCGAGTTTGAAACCATTCCGAATGTGGTGGAAGATACTCTGGAAGTGTTGAATAACCTGAAGCAGATCCGCCTGCGGCTGCCGGAAGAAGTGGAAAGCGAAACCTTCCATTTTGAATTCAGCGGTCCCGGTACGGTTACCTGCGACCTGTTTGGTGAAGAGAATCACCTGGAAATCCTCAGCGAGTCTTTCCCGGTTTTCACGATGATGGAAGGCGCGCGGCTGGATTTTGAAATCCAGGTGGATTTGGCGCGCGGTTATGTTCCGGCGGAAATGAATGAACACTACGTTGAAGTTGTGGGAACCATTCCGATGGATGCCATTTACAGCCCGGTAAAAAAAGTGAAGTACGAAATCGAGCCCTGCCGTGTCGGACAGCGCAACGATTACGACAAGCTGACGATGGAAATCTGGACGGACGGTACCGTTTCGCCGGAAAACGCGCTGGCGGAAGCTGCGAAAATCGCGAAAGATCATTTTTCGATTTTTGTGAACTTCAACGAAAGTGAAGTCGGCGTGGAAGAGGATTTTGACGAGGAAGATGAACGCATCCGCCAGTTGTTGAATACGCCGGTGGAAGAGCTGGAACTTTCCGTCCGCTCTTCGAATTGTCTGAAAAACGCCAACATCCGCACGATCGGCGAGTTGACGAAAAAGACGGAAGATGACATCGCGAAAACCCGGAATTTCGGCAAAAAGAGTTTGCAGGAAATTCGTGAGAAGCTGCAAGAATGGAATCTTGGTCTTGGCATGACTGATTACAGTCATATTAAGAATTCGATTAAGCTGCCCAAGAAAAAGGAAGAAACTGATGAAGCATAAAAACGGTTTTAACCCGCTTTCGCGGAATTCGGCACACAGACGGGCGATGCACCGCAACATGGTAACGTCTCTGTTTAAATTCGAACGTGTGACAACCACAAAGCCGAAAGCATTGGAAGTCCGCCGTACAGCGGAGAAGCTGATTACCAGAGCAAAGGTGGATTCGGTACACAACCGCCGGCAGGCTGCCCGGTTTATCGCCGATGAAGCGGTTCTGGCCAAGCTGTTTACGGATATCGGTCCCCGGATGAAAGACCGGCCGGGCGGATATACCCGCATCATGAAGCTGGGCTTCCGGAACGGCGACGCCGCAGAGCTGGCAATCCTGGAACTTGTGGATTATACGCTGGATACCGAGGGAAAGGATAAAAAGAAGGAAAAAAAGGCCGCTTCTAAAAAGGCTTCCGGGGATTCTGCAAAGAAAGCGAAGGCGGAGAAGAAACCGGCCGGAAAAGCGAAAACCGAAGAGCCGGCTGCCGAAAGCAAAGCGGAGGGTTAAGAAATGTCGAAAGCGCATCGTGGAAAAGGAATTCGCGGCGAGACCGCGCACGGACGGAGAACTTGCCCTGTATGCAAAAAAACCGGGGTAAAGGTTTTGTATGATCAGGAAGTTGCCGGAGAAAAGGTAAAAATCTGCAAAGTCTGCAAAGCCGCAATCAAAAACGGCAAGGCAGTTTAACGCGTAAAATTGCGCATCCGGCGTATAGCCGTGCTGCGGCGCGCGGAGAAAGATTTTCCGGAAAACGGAAAAATGAAAACACGGAAAAAAGGAACCGGCGGAGGCTGGTTCCTTTTTTATGCATCTCCGGACAGTACGTGCGGATAATTCCGCGGATTTGCCTTTAACCTTTTTTTTATACGGTAAAAACAATTTGATATTTCCCGTTTTCCCCGGGTTGTGGTATTTTTTTTTCATGATGAATCAAAAGGCGTCTTTTTTGTCTTTCATTTTTGAAAGGAGTTGTCACATGAAAAAAAAACTTTTTGCGTTTTTGTCCGCAGCTTTTGTTTTATCCTGCGGGTGTTTTTTTGCAGCTGAAAATCCGCAGACAGCGCAGTATCAGGCGTACCGCACGGAAAATGAAAATGCGCCTGTGGTGTATTTTATCCGGGAAGTCTCGCCGGAAGCCTTGGTCAAAGTATATGACGCCATGGGCTGGACGCCGGAAGGAAAGGTCGGCGTGAAAATCAGCACCGGTGAACCGCCTGCCAGCAATTATCTGCGTCCGGAACTGATCGGGGATCTGGTGCAAAAAGTGGACGGCGTGATTGTGGAATCCAACACATCTTACGGCGGACGGCGGGCGTCCAATGCCCTGCATCATCAGGTGGTGAAGGATCACGGATTCCTGGATATTGCGGAGTTCGATCTTTTGGATGAAGAAGGAACGATGGATATTCCGGTCGGGCCTGCTGCGGTCCGTCTGGAAAGGAATATAGTGGGCAGTCATTTTGACGACTATGATTCCTATCTTGTGCTTTCACATTTTAAGGGGCACGCTATGGCCGGGTTTGGCGGCGCAATTAAAAATCTTTCCATCGGTTTTGGTTCAGGACAGTCTGCACCGGAATCCGGGAAGGTGTACATTCACACCGGAGGGGAAAGAACCCGCGGTAATATTTACGGGGAGCAGATTCCGTTTTTGGAAGCTATGGCTGAAGCCGCGCAGGCGGTGTGCAATTATATGGACGGCGGAAAGAATACCGCGTTTGTGAATGTACTCAACCGGCTGAGCGTGGACTGCGATTGCAACGGAAATCCGGCTGAACCTGACATGCATGATATCGGGGTTCTCGCTTCCACCGATCCGCTCGCGATCGATCAGGCCGCGATCGACCTTGTCTTTACTGCACCGGATTCCGCTTCCCTTGTAGAACGCATCGATTCCCGGCAGGGACGTCACGTTTTGGAGCACGCGCAGGCGATTGGCCTGGGCGCCGGAACGCGCAGTTACCGGCTGGTGGAAATCGAATAAGGTTTTTGCGGTGCAATCCGTTCTGTTTCCGCAGGGCGGATATTTTGCGGAGGCTGCCGTATGGAAAGCGTAGCGGAAATTTTGCAGCGGGAAGCCGTTTACCTCTGGTATTATTTTGATTTGCAGATCCGCCAAATTTTCTGGTATTGGCTTTTCGGCATCCTTGGCGGTTCGCTGATTTCGGTTTTCCTGAAAGGGAAGCTTCATGAATGGTGCCGCCGCGCGGGGGAAAAACTTTCCGGACCGGCAGGATGGCTGGGCGCTGCGGTTGCGGGCATTGTTTCTCCTCTGTGCATGTACGGCACCGTTCCCATCGCAGCGTCTTTTTCACAAAAAGGAATCCGGGATGATTTTCTGGCTGCCTTTATGGTTTGCTCGGTGCTGCTTAACCCGCAGCTGGTGATTTACAGCACAGCGCTCGGCCCGGTTCTTTTGCCGGTACGGATTGCCGGCTGTTTTTTTTGCGGCATACTGGCCGGATTCCTGGTCCGGGTATTTTACGTCCGTGCAGGGCGGACGTTTTTCTGTTTCGGAGAAATGGCCGCGGCGGAAAACCGCGACACGGATCCGGATCCGGCGCGGCGTCTGCTGAAAAATATTTGGCGGAACGTCCGCGCTACCGGGCCGATGTTTTTGCTGGGTATTGTGCTTTCGGTTTTATTCCAGCGTTATGTGCCGGCGGATGCTTTTGCGTCGCTGTTTGGCAGAAATGAAGGGTTCGGGGTACTTCTGGCGGCGGGCATGGGCGTTCCGCTGTATGTATGCGGCGGGGGAACCATCCCCCTGATGATACAGTGGCTGCATGACGGGATGAGCGCAGGCGCCGCCGCTGCTTTTATGCTGAGCGGCCCGGCGACGAAAATCACGAATCTGGGCGCCCTGAAAACCGCTTTGCCGGTAAAGCATTTTACCCTGTACCTTGGCTATATTATTCTTTTCTCTTTGCTCTGCGGCTTTCTTGTGAATTCCATATTTTCATAATTCCGGGTTCCGGTATATAATCAGATGGGTCCGGAGCGGATGCCGTGGCCAGGAGGTCGGATTGATGAAAACCGGAAGAAAACTATGCCGCACAGGGATTTTGTTCCTTGCGGCTGTTTCAGCTCTTTGTCTGCTTTTTTCTGCCTGCGCAGGAAGTCCCGGTGCAAAAACTGCGCCGCAAATTTCTGAACTGGTGATTGTCCACACCAACGATCACCACGGAACGCTTTTCCCGGAAAACGATGGCGCCGGCGGACTTGCCCCGCGTATGACGTTTTTACGGAAAGTACGGGCGGAGCACAAAAACGTTCTGCTTTTAGATGCAGGGGATTTGAATACGGGCGGCGCAGTTTCCAATTTGTTTTTGGCTGCTCCGGACATTGCAGGCTATACGTTGGCGGGATACGACGCCGTGGCTTTCGGCAATCATGAGTTTGACCGTAGCCTGGATACACTTACGGAACAGATGGATCAGGCCGGATTTGAATGGCTTTCTGCAAATGTAGTTTTTGCGGACAGCGGAAAACCGCTCGGTTTGCCGTACCTTGTACGGGATTTCGGTTCATTCCGTGCCGGTGTGCTCGGATTGACAACGCGCCGGACGGTTACGGCGGATTCCCCGGACAAACGCCTGCGTTTTACCGATGAGATCCGAGCGGCGCAGGAAACGGTTGCCTTGCTGCGTGAAAAAGAGCGCTGTGGCGTGGTGATTGTCCTTGCGCATTTGGGGATCGTAGAAGAAGAACCGGGGCAGACAACGTCGGTACTGCTGGCGGAGAATTTGTCCGGCGTCGATCTGATTGTGGACGGGCATTCACATACCGTTTTTGCTGAACCTCTGGTGGTGAACGGGATTCCCATTGTTTCTGCCGGGGAAAAGGGAAAACTCGCCGGGTTGGGAATTCTGGAAATCCGGGACGGATATGCGGCGGATTTCCGCTGGAATGCTGTGGAGATTTCGGCGGATGTTTTCCCGCCGGATGGAGAAATGGACGCCCTCCTTGCGCCTTACGCGGAAGCCGCGGCAGAAACATTGCAGCAGGTGGTGATGACTGCTGCGTCTGAATTTGAATTCGGCGACCGTCTCCCGCGGCGGCAGGAGACGGCAATCGGGAATTTGATTTGCGATGCGCAGGTTTGGTTTGCCCGGCAGCTTGGTTTGCCGGTGGATTTTGCCCTCTGCAACGGCGGAAACATCCGGGCTGCACTTCCGGCGGGCGCGGTCACGCGGGAAAATTTTCTGACGGCGCTTCCGTTTGAAAATCCGCTGTATATGGTCCGGATGAGCGGGGAGGATGTTGCGGCTCTTTTTGCTTTTCTCGGTACGGTTCCGCAGGGATCCGGTGCATTCCCGCAAGTATCTGCCGAAGTGCAGCTTACACTTTCGTTTGACGGAGAAGGTAAGCCGGCGGGAGTTTCCGGCGTAACGGTACACGGCGTACCTGTGGATCCGGAGCGGGACTATTGGATTGCGGTGAACGGTTATCTGGCGCTCGGCGGCGACGGTTATTCGGTATTCACGCGCAGTCTGGAAACGGTAAATACGTTTACCGGCGTCAATGACGCAGTTCTGCAATACGCGGCGCAGCTTCCGCAGCCCGTCCGGCCGGAAACGGACGGACGGATGCTTATCCGGATGCAGTAGCGGAAATTCCGGCTGAATGTGCGGAATGAACGGAAAATTTTGTATTTTTTATAAAAATTTGTACTTTCAGCGTTTTTTTAGTATATTGGGAATATCAGTTTTATGCTTTGAGGAGGCGGTATGGCAGGGGTTGTGCATTTGAATAAGGACAACTTTGACAAGGAAGTTTTACAGGCCGGATCGCCGGTTCTGGTTGATTTTTGGGCGCCGTGGTGCGGTCCGTGCCGGAT
>JADIMS010000004.1 GCA_017694555.1 Candidatus Avitreponema avistercoris | reverse complement strand
CATGGAAACGGCGGACTTTTCCGGTTGTAACTCGCTCGTAACCGTGGGCGCTTACGCGTTTGAAAATTGCCATGCGCTGCGGAAAGCAGATTTCCCGGATTGCCCTGCGCTGGAACGGATTGGCGATCGGGCATTTCAAAGCTGCGACAGGATGGAAACGGCGGATTTTTCCGGCTGCACGTCCTTGCGTGAAATCGGAAATTTTGCTTTCGGCAACTGTAACAATCTGAAAGAAGTGGATTTGTCCGGTTGCCCGAATCTGGAAACCATCGCGCAGAATGCGTTTGAAAACTGCAGTCAGCTCGGAATCCTGCATCTTTGCGGCAGCACGGACAATCTTTCGCAGTACGAAATTCCGGATATCCGGAATTCCGCTGTGTATGTGCAGGACGAAGAAGAGATAAGCGCGCTCCCTTTCTCGTGGCGGGAACAGGCGGAGGTTTGCCCGGAACACGGCGGCCGCCGCGCGCGGTAGCGTACAGTCTGCCCGTCCGGATCTTTTTATCCAAGGCTTTACACAAGCCGGAAACGGGTATACCATCGTATTGTGAAAAAAGTGTTTTCCCGCCCGGCTTTTGCCGGAAACCTTTGTCTCTTTGCCGTTCTGGCATTGTCAGCCGCCGTGTTTTTCATCGGCTGTGAAATAAATGTATCCGAATCGCCCGTTCTGGATGAAATCGAAGCCGCATACCGCGGCTTGCAGGGGGGGGCGTGATCCCGCCGGGCACTTCTGGTTCTGCCCCTGACGGCGCGCCCGGCGGCAATGCCGGAAACGGCGGACAGACCGGCGGTTATCCGCAGCACAAACCGGGCGAAGTATTCACCGACAACGGAATCACCTACCTTGTAACGGAGGACGGGACCGGGCTGGAGATACGCGGCGGCCGGCCGGATGAAAACGGGATTTTGCGCATTCCGCCGGAGGTGTACGGTCTGCCGGTAGTCCGGATTGGACGCGATTATGATGGGGATGTTTTTCATGGTAATCAATCCATTAAAACTCTGGATCTTTCCGGGTGCAAATTCCTGACAGAAATTGCGCCCTATGCTTTTCAGAATTGTTCTGCACTGACTAAAGTGGATTTGTCCGGCTGTACCGCTTTACGGACCATCGGAGCCTTAGCATTCAATGCTTGTTCTTATCTGCATGAAGTACATCTTTGCGGAAGTCTGGGTTCGCTGGCATTGAATGAGCCGATTCCAAGTGATGCCTTTGATCCCGGTGTGCGTATTTATGTGCTGGAAAGTGATTATGATGGTTCTGTATCAGCTGTATTAAATCCCTGGAACCCAGAGAGTTGTCCGGAACATTCTTCCTTCCCGTCTTCGTGAAACCGCGTTCCGGCGGATTTTCCGTACTTGCAGAAAGCCGCCAAGAGTTGTACAATCAGGGCAGGTGAATTCCTTAAAATGATACGGAGGCTTTGATGGCGGAAGAATCCCAGTTTCAGCTGGTTACGTTTCAGCTGGGCGCCGAGCTGTACGGCGTGGACATTATGATGGTGAATGAGATTGTCCGCGTCAAAGAAATACGTCCGATTCCCAATGCTCCTTCTTATGTAGAGGGGATTTTTAATCTGCGCAGCGAGATTATTCCGATTATCAATTTGCATAAGCGCTTTCACCTGCAAAAGCCTGCGGATTTGGAAGACGACGAGTATGCCGGCGGGTTTGTTATCCTGCAAATTGACGGCAGCAAGATCGGCGTGATCATTGACCGCGTGGCGCGGGTTGTTTCCGTGAAGCCGGAAGACATTCAGCCGCCGCCGCAGATGATTACCGGGATCGGGGCCGAGTACATTCACGGCGTAATCCGGCAGGAAGAAGGCTATCTGATTGTGCTGGACGCCCGGCGCCTGTTCAGTCCTAAAGAATTGCAAAATCTCTCCAATTTGTAACCGGTACGCATGGATATTCCGCTTTACAGTTCCACCATTATGCGCCGGGAAATGGACGCGGTGCTTACCTGCATGGTTTCGGAGAAAATCGGGCCGGGTGAGATTAACCGCAAACTTTCCCAGACTGCGCGGGAAATTTTCGGTGCGGACGCCGCTTTGCCGCTGCGCAGCGGTTCGGTGGCGCTCCGCTATGTGCTGCAGGCGCTGGATTTGCCGCCCGGCTCCGGCGTGATTCTTTCGGCGCTTTCGCCTGCCTGGCATTACAAATGCCTGCTGCAAATGGGGTATACGCCGGTTCTGGCTGATCCGGATCCGGAGACGGCGCAGCTGACGCCGGAATCGGTCCGGGATGCAGCTGTACGCGGCGGCAAGGTTTTGCTGCTGTTCGACGCGCTCGGCTATTTGCCGGATGTGCGCGGGATTCTGGAACTGAATTTGCCGGTAATCGAAGACATTTCGCAAAGCGCCGGCGCGTATTACGGTGCGGAAGAGTCGTCTTCTGCTTCCGCGCCTGCCGGCGGGGATACCGCCTCTCCGGCAGCCGCTTCCGCTGCGCCTGCGCCGGAAATTCCGGCTTCGGCCTATGCCGCCGGTTCCGGCGCATTGTTTTCCATTTTGGGGCTGGAAGAGCGGGATTTGCTGACTGCCGGCGGCGGCGCAATACTGCTGGCGCCCAAACGCCGCGAAGGGATCATCGTCCGCCGGATGTTTGAAGAAGCGCCGGTGCCCGATGTGCTTTCGGACATGAATTCGGCTTTGGCTTTGGTGCAGCTGAAAGAAATGCAGCACAACCACGGAAAACGCGCCGCCATCCATTCCGTTTTTTTGCAGGCTTTGCTGCAGGCGCGCGCCGCCCGGCATAAAACGCTGGCGCAGACCGGCGGCGGGGTACCTTCGTTTTATTCTTTCCCGGTAGCGCTGGCTTCTTCCGCCAACGACGCGCGGCAATATGCGGCCAAACAGGGGATCCGGACCGGCGCGGCCTTTGCGGATTCGGTTGCGGCGCTTCTGGGCGACGGACTGGAGGGTTGCCGGAACGCGCGTTCGCTTTTGCTGCGGTGCCTGCTGTTTCCGCTTTATCCGCGTCTTGGCAGCAAAAACGTGGAAAAAATCGCAAAGGTTTTGCGCTCTTTGCCGTAATCTGATAGAATGGCGGCCTATGCATAAGGTCACGCGCGCGATTGCGGTGGTGAACACCCGGAAAGCAGGGGCAGCTGCCCTTGGCGGAAAAATTTCTGCATTTTTACAGGCACGGGGCGTCTTTTGCCGGATATTCCAATATGACGGCACGGAAGTCGGCGATCCCTTTGCCTCTTACGATTTTGCCATCACGCTTGGCGGGGACGGTACCGTGCTGTTTGCCGCCCGGTACTGCGCGCCGAAAGGAATTCCCGTTTTCCCGGTGAATTTGGGGGAATTCGGTTTTATCGCCGGCATCGGGCCGGAACGCTGGCAGGACGCCCTGCTGTCTTATCTGGAGGGGAATTCCCACAGTACGGAGCGTATGCTCCTCGGCGTGGAAGTGCAGCGCGGTGCGGACAGCGGGACGGTGTACCGTTCGTGCGCGCTCAATGACTGTACTGTTTCCGGCGGGCTGGCGCGCATTGTGGAATTCCGCGTGTCGTTTCAAAAAGACGGCGGCGAGTATTCGTTCGGGCTGTTTAAGGCGGACGGCGTAATTGCCGCCACACCGACCGGATCCACCGCGTACTCGGCGGCGGCCGGCGGCCCGATTCTTTCGCCGGATCTGTCCGCCTTTGTGCTGTCGCCGGTGTGTGCGTTTTCTTTGTCTTCGCGGCCGATTGTGCTTCCGGCTTCCGGGAAAATCCGCATTTCGTTTGCCGGTACGTCCGGCTTCGGGACGGAAGGACTGCTGACGGTGGACGGGCAGGAAACGTTTGCCTTGCAGCCCGGCGACGGGATTATCATCAGCCGCGCCGCACAACCTGTCCGTCTGATCGGGTGCGCGCCGGAAACATTTTACCAGGCTCTGCGTTACAAGCTGAATTGGTCCGGCGCGCCGGTAAGCGGGGGCAAAACCGGAGAAACGGCTGCGGGGGAAGCCCCTGTGCGGCAGGAGGAAAACCGTGATTGAAGACATCCGCATCCGGGATTTTGCCCTGATTGATTCCCTTTCGCTGGATTTTAAAGAGGGCTTTACGGTTTTTACCGGCGAAACCGGCACGGGAAAGTCGATCCTCATCGGCGCGGTTTCTTTTTTGCTTGGCGGGAAATTTTCCCCGGATATGATCCGCTCCGGGGCGGCGGAAGCCTGTGTGGCCGGTACTTTGCGTGTGGCCGGAAATACCGCCGCAGAAGAATGGCTGGCTGCGCGCGGCCTGGAAACGGAAGACGGTTCCGTGCTGTTGAAGCGCGTAGCCAAGGCGGCGGGCAAGTCGTCCTGCTGGATCCAGGGCGGACCGGTGACCCGTACGGAGCTTGCGGAGTTCACGTCATTTCTGGTGGATATTCACGGCCAGCACGACCATCAGTCGCTGTTGCGTGTGGGCGAACACCGGCGCTTTTTGGACGCCTATGCCGGTATTGAAGATGAAGTCGCCGCTTTCGGCAGTCTGTACAGCCGGCTGACGGATGCGCGGCGGCGGCGGGAAGAAATGGATGCCGCCCGGCAAAGCCGTGCCGAACGGGCTGAACTTTTGGCTTTTGCGGCGCAGGAAATTGCCGCAGCCGCCCTGGAGCCGGGGGAAGACGGGCGGCTGGAAGCGGAAGAAAAACGCCTGTCGCTGCATGAAAAGCTGTGCGCTTCCCTGGAGCAGGGGCTGGCGGTGCTGACAGCGGATGACGCGGGGGATTCCTGCGGCGTGCTGCCCCTGCTGAAGAAGGCTTCTTCGCTGCTGGAAACTGCGGCCGGGGTGGATCCCGCTTTTGCGGCACAGACGTCCCGGCTGGAAAACGCCTTTCATGAAATTGAAGATGCGGCGGCGGAGCTGGAACGCCGCCTGCATACAGAAGTTTTTGATCCGCAGCGGCTGGAGGCGGTGGAAGAACGCCTTTCCCTGCTGTACCGGCTGAAAAAGAAATACGGCCCGTCGCTGGAAGATGTGATGGCTTACGGCGAAACTGCCGCCCGCGAGTTGGAAACGCTGGCCAACTGGGATGAAAACCGGTCTGCGCTGGACGGGGAAATTTCTGCTTTGGAAAAAGAACTGCTGGCAGCCGGAAACCGGATTTCGGAAAAACGGGCCGCCGCTTCTGCCGGGATGGCGCATGCCGTGGAAGACATCCTGCGCACGCTGGGGATGGCCGGAACCCGTTTCCAGGTTTCGTTACAGCCGAAAGGCGCGGAGGGCGGCGTCCGCACTGCCTCCCAGTATGGGTTTGACGATATCGAATTCCGGATCAGCGCGAATCCCGGCGAACCGCTCCGCCCGCTGGCCAAGATTGCTTCCGGCGGCGAGATTTCCCGCGTCATGCTGGCGCTGAAAACGGTGCTGTCCGGTGCGGACAAAACGGGAACGCTGATTTTTGACGAAATTGACACCGGGATCGGCGGCGAAGTGGCTGTGGCGGTGGGCACGCATATCCGCAATTTGTCCCGCAGCCGGCAGATTTTATGCATTACGCATCTTGCGTCCATCGCGTGTCAGGCCGATAATCATATTGTCATCGAAAAGGAATCGTCCGGCGGGGAAACCCGGACGTCGGCGCGGGAAATCCGGGAACAGGACCGGGAAGAAGAAATTTCCCGGATGCTGTCCGGCGGAAAAGGCGGGGAGGTTTCGCTGCATCACGCCCGTGAGTTATTGGAAAAATACTCCGGCGGCCGGCACGCCTGAGGGGGAAACGGAATGCCAAAAGCGGCTGAAGAACGCAATGAAAAATACGAAGCGCAAATGGCTTCTTATCAGGAGCAGATTGATGCGGTTTCCCGTAAAGAAAAAACGGTTCTGGACAGCATTGCGCAGAATCCGGCCGCCGCGGCGCTGAAGCGGATTTTGCTTGCGGACGAGATGCTGTACGTCGTTTCCCTGTATCTGGCCCGGCATACGCTGTCTGTATCGGTTTTGCGGACAAAAAACGAAGATGCGCTCAACGATGCACGGAAAACCCTGTACAAAGCGGTTATCTATCTGGAAGAGACGGTTTCTGATTTTGTGGACGCGCCGTATGCCGACTATGCGGATAAGGTGGACCAGCTGGGGTCTTTCCCGGAAGCCCAGCGCTATTATCTGGTCCGCAAACTGGGGCTGGCCATCCGGATGGTGGAAGACGCTTACGGGGATAACACAAAATGGCGCTGGACGTTTGTAGAACTGGAAGCGCGTTTTGCCACCGTCGCCAAAAATATCATCGATTTGAAAAAAGCGTCCAAAGAAGGCCTCGATCCGCATGCGCCGGATTACGATGTTACGGTATACCATTTGCGGCTGGTAAAAAAACTGCTTGCCCAGGCTGCGGACCGCTACCGGGAAAAATACGAGCTTTCTACCGGCCGTATCGACGACTTCCGTCTCGGGATCCAGTACCTGCTTGCGCTGCGCCGGATCCACCTGCTGTTGAATGAGCGGGAGGACGCGGAGGAAGCCAAGCGGAAGGCTGAAATTTGGAATCAAAAGATGGAAAAAGACCACAAAAAATCCGAGAGCCGGGGGCAGGTGCGCTGATATGCCGGAGCGGCAGTTCGTCCTCAAAATTTTTGAAGGCTTTTCAATCGAGCGCTGGAACGATCTTATCCGGCCTGTCCCGCTGGTTGAGATGGATAAAACGGCGGAACGTACCGTACTCTGTTATTTAATCGGGAAACTGGAAGAGGCTGCCGGACGTACCGTTGATTGGGAAAAAATCATCTACGCTTCGCTGTTCGATTTTCTGCGGAAGGTTGCCCTGTGCGACATTAAAGCGCCCGTGCTGCGCGTGATCCGCCGGGATTATCCGGAAGAATACCGACGCCTTAACCGTTGGGTGCTGGATCAGTTTGCCCCGATGGCGCCGGACAAGAAATTTATGGACGATTTTTCAGCACATTTGCTGGATCCGCCGGATACCGGGGATTTGACGTCCCGTATTTTACGCGCCGCACATAAATATTCCGCCCTGCGGGAATTTGAACTGTTGAAAACCGTGAACGAAACGCGCCGCCTGGAGCCGATTGCACGCGATTTATATGCGGATTTGGAAGCGTTTTTGGATTTGCGCGCATTGCAAATGCTATTCACCAGGCAGCGGCTGTATGATTTTCTGCTGAAGGTGGAAAGCCTGCGGTTTCAGACGCGCTGGAACCAGACGCCGCGCATCCCGCATACCGACGTTCTGGGGCATTCGTACTATGTCGCGGCGCTTACGCTGCTGCTGAGCCGGGAAGCCGGTGTTGCCGGCCGCAGGCTGTACAACAATTTCTTTTCGGCGCTGTTCCATGACTTACCGGAAGCTGTGACGCGCGATATCATTTCGCCGGTAAAGCAGGCAACCGACGCGCTGCCGGATATTGTGAAAAACGTAGAGACGCTGTTTTTGGGGCAGGAACTGGTCCCGCTGATGGATGAATCGTTCCGGGACGAGTTGCTGTATTTTACCGGCGAGGAATTCGCCAACCGCGTTTTGGACGGCGGGCAGATGAAGGAAGTGTCTTTTGCGGATTTGCAGGGCCGGTACGCCGGGGATTCTTTTTCTCCCGTGGACGGAAAATTGGTGCGGGCGGCCGATCATATTGCGGCTTTTGTGGAGGCAGACGCCTCGATCCGCTTCGGGGTTTCGTCCGCGCATTTGCTTTCCGGCCGGCGGAAGATTCTGGATATATACCGGGAAGCGGGAACCGTCAACGGTGTGGATGTTTTTTCCCTGCTGGCGGAATTCCAGGAACCCGGACAGCTTTCCCTGTTTTAGGACAACCGTCACCGTTGTTCCCGGCGGCTCCGGATGCTGATTCCTAATCCGCCCCGAGAATGGTGATTTCTACGCGGCGGTTCTGTGCCCGGCCTCCGGCGGTACGGTTGTCGGCAACCGGACGGGCTCCGCCGTATCCCGTATACAGGAAGCGGTCAGCCGGGATTCCCCGTGCGGTCAGCTCAGCGGCGGTTTTTTTTGCCCGCCGGACGGAAAGTTCCTGTTCGCCTGCGGGTTTCCCGACAGAAGCCGTATGGCCTTCAATCAGAAATGTGTAGCCTTCCGCCAGCCGCAGCGTTTCGGCAATGGCATCCAACCGCCAGGCTTCTTCCGGCAGAATTTCGTCGCTGTCCGGCTGGAACCGGATGTCCCGGACGGACAGCCGGATTCCCTGCTCTGTGACGGAAACGGTGAAGGGCTCCTGCGTTCCGCTTTCCCCGCCGGTGTTTTGGGCAGCGGTTTCTGCTGCGGCAAGGGCCGCGGCGTGGATGGAATCCGGATCCGCCGGGCTGTCTGCCCCCGTTCCGGGTAACCCGGATCCGCCCGGCCCTGTGCTGCCGGACGGCGGAAAAGCGTCTTCCGGCCGGTCTTCCGGGGCGTCCGGGAAAACGTCATCCCGGCTTTCCGGCATCCGCAGTCCCTGTTCCTGTGCGTTTTTCTGCGCCGCTTCCGCAATGCGCGCGATTTCCCCCGGCAGTACGCCGCTTTCTGTTGCGGCTGCCAGTTCCGTAAAGGCAGCGGAAGATCCCCGGAAGCGGATGCTGCCGCCGTCCCGGTACAGGAACGTTTCGTCCAGTTTATCCAGTACCATCCGCAAAAGCCCTGTTTCGGCGTCTACCAAAATATCCGCGTCATGCGTACCCGTTGC
>JADIMS010000044.1 GCA_017694555.1 Candidatus Avitreponema avistercoris | reverse complement strand
GCTTTACGCGCACGCGGCGTGCGGGAAACCGGACGGGCAGCCCGTTTGGCTGTACGCGGTTTCGGAGCCACAAATTCAAAGCTGCCTTTCAGCAATGCAGCCGGAGTCTTGACGGATGCGCCTTCCAGCAGCCGGAACAAAAGCCGGGCGGCTTCCGCCGCGCCTTCCGGATTTTCTTCATCCGGGGAACCGGCATACACATTCAGCAATTCATTTTTCCGGAAGCCTGCAATGGCTTCGGCGGAATGCGGGTTTTTCGGATTGACCACCAGAAAGCCCAAATCCGGATGATGATAGCCCAGCACAAAATCCAGGCGTTTCCATGCAGCAACCTGCGCGACAACCTGCGCCGCGTTGTCCGTCACCGCAGAAAGATTGCCGGAATATACGGCATAGTTCCATTTGTCTACAAGAAGCATATTGACGAGGGACAACACCTCGCATTCCGTCATTTCTTTTTCATCCAGCGCTTCGTTGATTTTATCTGCAGCATTGCATTTCGGGCCGCAGGCATCCAGAACAGCCAGCGTCCGGTTTATATGACGGACTGAAGCATTAAACGAATCTTTTGTTGATAACTGGGAATAAAAAACGGACGACTCAACCATGTCCGCCTCCTTTTTTCTGAAAACCAGCGGAATCCGCTGCGGGGAAACCAATCTTTCAGCCAATTATTATGCAAAGGAACATCCCGGCGGATCGCAACCATGATAGAATGAAGGAACCCCCGGAAACAATTTCCGGGGGTTAACCTGATGGGCTTAGACCTCGCGCATTCCCCTTCTGCCCCGGGTTGTGCCGGAAGAAGAAGCACGCCGTCCGCGTCCGGAATCTACGACGCCGGCTTTTGCCGATTTGGCAGGCGCACGGCCCCGGCGCTTCGGAGCGGCAGTGTCTGCCGGCGCCGGAATGGCAGCCTGGGCAGCCTGCGGTTCTTCATTCAGCATATCCAGATAAGAAGCCCTTCCTTCCGGCTCTTTCGCCGCAGGATCTTCATCCGAAGAAGAGAACGTCTGGGCCAGGTCGGTTCTGACCGTGGAGCGCCGGCGGGAGAACGAAGCGAACGCCGCGTCCTGGAAGCCTTTGGACACTCCATGCAGGAACTCATTGAGCACGTTGGCCATACCGTCCAGCGTGGCTTTTTTTCTCTTAATGGACGTGATGTCCACATCCAGAAGCAAACCGGGCTGCAGGTGGAACGGATTGATCAGGTAATCAAACTTGTTGAATTCCGTCTCCAGGAAAGCAAGCCGCTCTTCCATAACACGGCGCTCCACCGGATACTGATAGTCGTACATTTTCCGGAGTTTGTCGCGCATAATGATCAGGCGTTTGCGGATCTTGTCTTTCTCATAGATGAACGTGCGGTTCATCTTCTCCACTTCCGTTTCCCCTACTTTCACAAAGGAAATCTCATCCCAAACCTTATTGATGTCTTCATAGACGGGATCACCGGTTTTGTCCTTGATGTTCTTCTGGATTTTCTTCTTATACAGTTTGGCCAGATCGTTGAAGTCGGTCACGCGGGTAAGGAACTTGGAATCCTCGTAGCGGATTTCCAGAACATCCCACAGATGCTCAACTTCGGTTTCAAAGGAGCGGATCATCACCTCATATGCCTGGCGCTCTTTCAGCAACTGTGCATTGTCGAAATAGCGCATATGGATTTCATAGCGTTCATCCGGCAGATTGGCTTCATCCGTATCGTCATATTCACGGAGAATCAGCTCGCGGCAGTTCTTCATGTTCTCGATATACTGGTAACCCATCTTGGATGTATCCAGAATAGAAGTCAGCGAATTGATTGCCGTGTTGAACCCGCGGTTGCGGATATTCTCGATATCCACAATTTTCTTGATATTTTCCCGGATATTGAGCTGGTCAAAATCTTCCGGGTCGATTTCAGCGCGCAGGTTGTTGATGCGTTCCATCATCTCTTTGGCCATAATGGAATACCGTTTGCTCTTCGGATTTTCCACATCATCGTCGGTGTAATCTTTCACCTTGTTGATTTTGGCAAAGAG
Organism: Candidatus Avitreponema avistercoris; assembly: GCA_017694555.1. Taxonomy (GTDB): domain Bacteria; phylum Spirochaetota; class Spirochaetia; order Treponematales; family Treponemataceae; genus Avitreponema; species Avitreponema avistercoris. Next base: position 9,619 of record JADIMS010000044.1, on the reverse strand, counting down.
AATCTCGCCGTCCGACAGTTCTTCCATCCCCTGGTCGATGCGCTCGTCTTTCATCTTCTCGATGGCTTTATCGATCTCATCCATGTAGTGCTTGGAAAGCAAATCTTTGATGAGATATTCCACCGTCGCCTGATAATGGAAAATCGGGCTGATCAGCTCGGAGTCCAGGATATTAACGGAAAGCTTGACGTCGGTAACGGTCTTCGGTTTGCGGATGTTGTCTTTGAACGCGCACTTGACAATCGAGTATGCATTTTCACCGCGCACGAAAGCACCGACATCCGTTTTCTGCCGCAGCAGGGAGTTGGTCAGGGTTTCCAGGTCATTGACGCCGCGCTGGATATGTCCCTGCAAATGGCCGTACATATTGACCATGGACTTTTCGATTTCGCCCGTGTTGAACTTATCCGCGCCGCCGACTTCATCCAGCAAATCCGCGATTTCTTTCGGTGTATAGCGGTTCAGAACCTTCATTTCTTCCCGGTCAATGAAGCCGCGGACTTTCTTGACCATTTCGTCCTCGGCGGTCACCATGTACCGGTTGAACATATTCTGATAGTTCTGGTTGAAGTAATTATAGAGTTTTTCCTTCACACCGCCCATCACGTCCAAACGTTCCAAAACTTCCTTCGGAAGTTTGGCGTTCATGTGATGAAGAACCTTATTGGTCTCTTCTTCCAGAAGCTGGTTGACTTCTTTTTGTTGATCGCGGTAGTCCTGCGCAAGCGAATTGCGGGAACCTACTGCACTCGGTTTTTCCGGATGGAAAACGTTGGGGCTGCGGGGTAAATCCATACTCGCCATTTTAATTCTCCTTCTGCTCCATATACATGGAAATGCTTCTCATAGCCACACAGAGCTGCTCACGCGTTTCTGCGCTCTTGAGCCTAATTATAGCTTAGGCGGAAAATATGTAAAGCACTTTTTTTTTGCAGGAAAAAAAAAGTGCAGACGGAAATCCGGCAGAACGGAATTTGCAGAACGGAATTTGCAGAACGGAACTTTATAAGTAAGGAAGCAGACAAAAAGACGCCGCTAAAAAAATTGAGTGGAAAAACCGGATTATTATGGTGTATACTTCCGCCAGAATGAAAGAAAAAAACCGGCGCCTGTTTTGGTTTGCATTCCTTATCTTCTCCGTTGCCGCAGCAGTCCCGTCCGTTTACGGCGGCGAGCGGACCGTTCCGGTGGATTTATTTATCCTGGTGGACAAATCCCTTTCTATGGGCGAATCGGAAAAATTCCCCGGCGTATTGGCATGGACGGAAGAACAGCTGACCGGACAAATGCTGGTGGAAGGGGACTGGCTGACGCTCTACCAGTTTTACGGGGAATCGGAAAACCTGCTGACCACCACAATCCGGGACGACAGCGACCGGGAAACCGTCCGGCGTGCTTTTACCGCCATCCGTCCGGACGGAAGGTTTACGGACATCGGTCTGGCGCTGGACACCATAAAAGAAGCGCTGGACAGCCGGAAAGACAACGGCCGCTACAAAATCATGATCCTGCTTACCGACCTGAAACAGGAAGCGCCCTGGACTTCCAAATATCCGGGTGTGATTGACCCGTTTGAAAGTCCGTATCTTGCCGAAGCCCGGATGGTGGATCATGGCGGATGGTATGAAATTACGCTGGACATGGATATCCACGATACGGTAGTGACCGTAAGCCGGGATTTGTTCCGGGAAATAGCCGCATTGGGGGAAGCAGAACGGGAAATTGAGCCGGAGACAGAAATGGATTTTGTCCGGACGCAAAATCCGCAGACTGCGCCGGGCGGGGAACCGGCTGCCGGGGAAAGCGGCGCGGCGGACAGCGGACGGCAGGCGGACGGTACGGGATTGCCGGAGGATTCTTCCGGCGGGAACAGCGGACAGCACCGGAAAATCGGATATACCGCAGGCGGCACCGGCGTGGCGCGGGCCATTGACCGGGATTCCCCTGCCCCGGAGGAACCGGAAAAAGAAAGGGCCGGCGGGGTTCCGCTTTTACCGGTTTTATGCGGCGCCGTGTTGCTTATCCTGCTGTTGTTTGTTTTCCTGTTTATCCGCAGCCGGAAACCGCAGGACGAAACCAAAAAACCCGGCGAAGGGCTGGACTTGTCCGACCTGCCGGGACGGGACCGTTAAACGGGAAACGCCGGCATCCGGCAAAACATTTTTAACATTTTATATGGGAAAAATATGCGAACACGAACCCTTGTCCTCCTGATTCTGACAGTGGGAATCCTGGCCGCTGCAGTTGTATTTGTGTTTTTTTTCCGGCAGGAACCGCAGGATGCGGAACAGAATGCCGTACCGCCGGGAATTTCCATTCCCCGCGCCGCATCCGGGGAAGAGGCGGACGCATATGCCGGCGGAAGCGGATTTCAGGAAAGCGAACGGATTCTTCCCGCTTTTTCCCTGGAGGCGGATGAAACGTTCATTCAGGCAGTGAATGCGGACATCAACGGGGACGGCACATACGATCAGCTGTGCGCGCTCCGCCGTACCGGCGAATCCGGCATCCGCATTGTCTGCGCCATCCAAAATCCGGTAACCACGGAATACGTCCGGCTGCCGCCCGCCGAAACCAGCGTGACACAGGCGCATACGCTGCTGATGTACCTTGCCGACGTTACGGGGGAGCAAAAAAACGCGCTCGTATATTCCGGGATGAATGCTGAAAACCTGCAGGTGCTGGGTATTTTTGCCATTGAACAGGACCGGAACGCGCCGGCACAAAACGGTTTTTCATTGCGGGAAATCCTGCGCGTTTCTTCCGACGGCGCCATCTCGGTGGAAGAGACCCGGCGTTCAGATGCATATAACCTGGGTCTGTCGGCCGGCGAAAGTTTTCCTGTCATTTCCTATTCTTCCGTTCCCGGCGGCGCAGGGGAAGAGGCCGGGCAAATCCGGCGCACATACAATTGGGATCCGGCAAGCGGGGTCTATGTGCTGACGGATGAACGGCAGATTCCGGCGCGCAACACGGTTTCCGCAGTTTTGCAAAGATTGCGGGAAGGCGGGCAAAACGCATTTTCTGCTTTTTTAAAGGGAGTATGGCTGCACAACAGCGGCGGCCCGCGGGTTTCGTTTGATCTGGAAAGCGGGGAAATCATTTTTCTGGACGGTGCAACCGAGGAAGTTTTCCGGTGTGAGAATATTTCGGTCCGCCGTTACGGCGTGTATCTGGTGACGCGCAACAGCCTCATTTCCAATATCCGGCGGCTGATTGATATTGAAATCACCGGCACAGATGAACTCCGCCTGCGGGCAACGGACGACGTCCGCCTGAAAATCGGCGTAGGCTCCGTGTGGGACGGCGCTTACCGGCGGATGCAGAACACAACCGAAGCGGCGGCAGAGAATCCGGCGGAACGGGCTGCCGCCCTGCTGGAAGAACATACGGCATCCTGGGAAGACGCTTCCGGCCGTTTTTATTCATTTGCCGGCGGGCAGCTCACTGTATCCGGAGCGGCAGACGCCGGACCGTGGAAATACATCATTTACCTGATGCACGGACAACCTGTCATGCAAATGCAGACGGAAAGCGGAGAAAGCCGTTTCTACCTGCTGTTGCTGCCGGAGGGCGGAAATTCCGGACAATCCGGCGCAGAGCGGATTATGCTGCGGGAAATCCATCCCTCGGCGGGCGGATTCAAGGCGTCCAACGTACCGGAAACCGTACTCTTTCCCCGGTGAGCCGGAAACATTTGCGGACGGATTGCAGACAGATTGCGAACGGGGGACGGACGGATACCTGCCGGTCAGTTTTCTTCTGTCACCAGATAGCTTTCAAAGCCCTTGTCTTTCAGCCGCAGCGCGGTGGTTCCGGACCGGTCTTCCGGAACCAATACGGAAAAAAACACCCCGCCGTCCGAACGGTTTTCCTGGCGGATGAATACCCGGAAGCCCGCTTTGGCGAGTTCCTCCGCCTGCGCTTCCGCGTTGGCGCGGCTGCGGAAAAAGCCGGTTTGCTGCCAGATTCCGGCCTCTACCGGGTCCGGGGATCCGGATGCATCGGCAGGGTCCTGTCCGGCAGCAGAAACAACCGGCGCATGTCCTGTCCCGGGAACCGCGTCTGCGTCCGCCTCCGCGGTTTCCGCAGGTTCCGCAGCCTGCGAAGGGGTTCCGCCTGCGAGCCGCGCACGTTCAGAAGGCATCAAATACCAGAAAGCCTGCGGCGCAAGAACGGCTTCCCCGCGTACAACCGCCGCTTCCATCGAAGAAGGCCAGCGCTCCAGCAGCTGGTCCCGCGCAGCACGGTCACCCCCGGCATACCACAGCAAAAACAGCATTTGCGGGAAATAAGGCGTAAAAATCCCGTTGCCCAGATAGGTGCGGATCTGCGAAAAAGCGCCTGCACTGTCCCCGTCAGAAAGCCGGACACACACGGCATAAAACCGTGCGCGGGCCAGCACACCGGCATCCAGACACTCCAACAGAACGGTTTGAATCCGGGCAGAGGCTTGGGCGGTTTCGTTCATGTACAGCAAACAGCGCGCGGCATCCAGATAAAGCGGAAAATCCACCGGCGGCGTTTCTGCCGCCAGCGTATAATATTCTGCGGCCCGGTCAAAACGGTTGCTGCGTTCTTCGTAATCCGCGAACCATACCAAAAGCTGACGGCGGTCTTCCCCTTCCGGGAAAGCGCGCAGCGCATCCGCAAAGGCTCCGGATACGTCCTGGTCCCCGGCCTGTTCCAACGCGGCGGCAAAAGCGGCGGCAGGATCCGCAGCAGGCGGAGGGGAAGCAGAAGACGGCTCTGCAAAAACCGGCAGCAGGATACCGGAAAACAACAGGCTGAAAAAAACAGCGGATAACGGCAGCCGCGCGGCGCTCATTTTTCCGTCCCCGCGGCGGTTCCGCCGGCAGCCGGAGAAGGCGGATTTCCGGCAGTCTGTTTCTCCTCCGGCGTATGAACCGGGAAACGGGATTTCTTTTCCCGCACAGGCGGAACCCGCGGCGTTTTCTTTTTCCGGAAAGCGAAAAACGGAACCGTCAGCAGCACGCCGGCTACAAACGAAACCAATACGGTCAGATACACCGGAACAGACGGGAACACCCGGAACAACCAGACGTTGCACGTGTTCTCCAGATTGAAGCCGATGAACGCACCTTCAAAAACCACCAACAGCAAAATCACCAGCAAACGAACGGGCATATTTTTCCTCCGCCAAAATCACCGTAATCCGGCCATAACGCCGCACAAACCTTCACTGCGCGGATATTTTCGCACGGAATGTCTTTCCCCGCAAGCACAGCAGTTCCGCACGGACAAACGACCCGCAAAGGGAAGGATCCAGCGCATCGGTCAGGACAACCATTTCGCCCCGCTCCGTATGTCCGAACAACTCCCGCGGATTGTCGCGTGAAACGGACTCCAACAGCACGTCCACGGTTTTTCCCACGCGCTTTTCCATTTCTTCCGCGGTGATTTTCATCTGTAATCCGATTACGCGGGCAAGGCGCTCTTTGCGTACTTCTTCCGGAATTTGATCCGGCATGGAAAACGCCTTTGTCCCCTCCCGCGGATTAAAATAATACATGTAAGCGGAAGCAAACCGGACGCGCTCCATCAGCGAAAGCACCTCCTGAAAATCCGCCTCCGTCTCGCCCGGGAAACCCACCAGAATGTCGGTGGAAAGCGCGGCATCCGGTATCCTGGCGCGGATTTCTTCCGCCAGCGCAAGGTATTTTTCCCGGGTATAGCCGCGGTTCATCGCCTGCAGAATCCGTGTGGAACCGTGCTGCACCGGCAGGTGAATCATCTTGCAGAGGGAATCCTGCGCGGCGATTGTGTCCAGAAGCTTACCGGAAAAGTCGCGGGGATGACTGGACAAAAAACGGATCCAGCGGACGGAGCCCTTTTCCGCAGCACGGGCAGCAACGGCATCCAGCAAATCCGGAAAATCCAGCGGCGCGCTTTCCCCTTGCGTCCAGCGGTAGGAATTGACGTTCTGTCCCAAGAGCGTGACTTCGCGCACACCTTTACTGCCCAGCGTATCAATTTCAGCCAGAATATCCGCCGGATTGCGGGAAACTTCCCGCCCGCGCACATAGGGAACAATGCAATACGAACAAAAATTGTTGCAGCCATTCATAATCGGCACAAAAGACTGGAAAGCGCCTTCGGAATACGAAGAAGGCGCAAAAAAGTATGTGCCGTCCGCAGGAATTTCCTCTACCGGAACATACGGGCGCCCCTCTTCCGCCGCCAGAAACACGTCCGGAAAAACCTGCTTTTCAAACATCCCGACCACGGCATCCACGCAGGGAAACCGCTCCCGGATTTCTTCCCGGATCCGCTGGGCCATACAGCCGGTGACCACCAGAAAAAAGGAGCGGCGCTTTTTCTGTGCGGCAAAATACGCCAGCCGTCCGAACACACGGGTTTCCGCCGTAATGCGTACCGCACAGGTATTCAGCAGCACCAGATCAGCGTCATCCGCCGAACCGGCGGGAGTCCAGCCGCGGGCTGTCAGCAACCGCTCCACGGAAGCGGATTCCGCAAAATTCATCTGACAGCCGTAAGTTTCAAAAAAATACGTCATTGCGGCCAGTTTAGCAAAAAATCACGGCGATGTATATTCCGCATACGCATAGGCGTTGTGCCGGTGGATGCTTTCTTCGTTTTCGGCTTCCACGCTGAACCAAAGAAACGGTTTCTCGCACAGCGGCGGCGAAAGGGAGACGGCGTTTTTTAACCCGGCGTACACTTCGCGGACCAAATCCTCGGCAAACCGCGGATTTTCATAAGCGTGTTCGGTAACGAATTTTTCATCCTTCCGTTTCAGCACGGAATACAGGCCGCAGGACGCGCAGGACTCCACAAAGGAAATAATGTCCTCGATCCAAAAAAAGCCCGTATTGCGGACACGCACGCGCACGCGGCCGCGCTGGTTATGCGCGCCGTGGCGGCTGATGGCTTTAGAACACGGACAGACCGTAGTAACCGGCACTTCAACCGAAACCGTAAACACCCGCGAAATCCCGCCGCCGTTTTCCGGATCCCGCAAAAACACTTCGCCTTCATATCCGCAGTCGTAACACATCAAACCGGGCTGTCCGGAAACCGGCGCGGTTTTTTCTATAAAGAAAGGGAATTTTACCGAAGCAAAAGCCCTCTCCGCGTCCAGCCGCCGGCGCACTTCTTCGAGCATCGCCAGAAAGCGCTTCATCGATAAATCCTTGCGGTAAGCGTGGAAAATCTCGACAAAGCGGCTCATGTGCGTGCCTTTAAAATGGCGCGGCAAATTCACAAACAAATCGGCGGTGCCTGTTGTGGTCTGCATACCGTTGGCCTTATCCAGCACGTCAATCGGATAGCGGAGGCCGGTTACGCCTACTTTGCGCAGCGGGATGCGGCGCAAATCCGGCTCATTCTGCACATCGCGCATTGCAGCTAAAAAAGACCGTATCCGCAGGAAAGGCAGGCAGCTTCCAGCGTATTGTGCATCAGCATGGCGATGGTCATCGGGCCGACGCCTTTGGGAACCGGCGTGATAAACGAAGCAACTTCCTTGACCGCCTCAAAATCCACATCGCCGGTCAGCCGGAACCCGCTTTTTTTGGAGGCGTCGGGGACGCGGTTCACGCCCACATCGATGACGGCGGCGCCGGGTTTCACCATGTCTGCGGTGATGACGCCCGGGCGTCCGGCTGCCGCAATCAGGATGTCCGCTTCCCGGGTAACGGCGGGCAGATCCCGCGTTCCGGTATGACAAATCGTAACCGTGGCATTGCAGTCGCGGCGGGCAAGCAAAATGGCAAGCGGCTTACCGACGATATTGGAACGCCCGACAATCACTGCACGCGCGCCGTCCGTCCGGATTCCGGTTTCGCGGAGCAGCTTCAGGACCCCGTGCGGCGTACACGGCAGGAAAGACCGGCTGCCAATCACCAGATTGCCCAAATTCACCGGATGGAACCCGTCCACGTCCTTCTTCGGATGAATGGCCTGCACAACCTTACGGCTGTCGATATGTTCCGGCAGCGGAAGCTGCACCAGAATCCCGTGTACGGAATCGTCCGCATTCAGAACCGAAATACGGTCCAGCAGCTCTTCCTGTGAAACGGTGGCAGGCAGGCGTATGGAACGGTCCGCCATGCCGGCTTCGGCAAGCGCCTTTGTTTTGCCGCTGACATACGAAATGCTGGCCGGATCATCGCCGACCAGAATCACAGCCAGACAAGCCCGCACCCCTTTGGTTTTGTTCAAATCGGCCACGCCCTGCGCAACCCGCTCCTTCACCTGTCCGGCGATTTTCGCGCCGTCGATTATCACAGCCGACATATGCGCCTCCCGCTTTATTTTTTATTCCTGCAGCAGTTCCGGTAACGAAACCGCCTGCACTTTGTTTTACCATGTGAGGCGGGTTATAGACAAGAGCGGGGCAATCCGCTACACTGACCACCGGAAACGGGGAAAAGGGGTATTCACCACGACATGAAGCGCTTACCAATCATTTTGCTGTTCCTTTGTGCTGCGGCGGGTTTTCTTTCGGCGCAGGCGGATGAATATCCGGACGGAGAAACGGTATCCGATTTTGACTACCTCAGTATCCGCAAGGGCGACCAATTCATCAAACTGGGGCTGGGCGTAAACATTCCGCTCCTGATGCAGGGGCCGGACGGCGCCGGACGCGCAAAAAACATGTATGTGGGCGGCGTGGGCTGTCTGGGCTACCATTATTACATCACGCCGGGATTTTCCCTGGGCGGTGACATCAATTTCCAATTTAATGTCACAACTGCGGGGAATGTCCTGTTCAAACTCCCCATTCTGATCAAGCCGGCGTGGACATTTACGCTGGGACGCATTCACATTCCGGTAAGTCTCGGACTGGGCGCTACGTTTGAAAGCTACGACAGCCGCAATTATTTCAACGTCAGCGTACAACCGGAAGTCGGCGCGTATTACATCTTCAATCCGGAATGGTCGTTCGGGCTGGCCGTTTCGTGGGACGTCATCCCGCAATGGTACAAAGACAGTTCCAACAACCGGATCGGGCATTTCCTGAATACGTGCATCAGCCTGCGTTACCATTTCTGATTTCAGGACGGAGACCAACATGACGGATCAAAAACGGCTTTATCTTTTTCCCCTTCTGGCGCTCGCGGCGCTGCTGCCCGTTTTGTCTGCCTGCACGAATGAGCCGATTTTTTCCACGATTGAAAGCGAAATTCCGCTGCGCGATCCCACGCTGGAAGGCAAGGTGCCGTCGCTGGTGCAATTTCAAGGCTATTTATACGCCTGCAACGGCCGGCTCAAACGGAAACTCGGAATTGCCGCGCCCGGAAGCTGGCAGGAAGTGGCGCGCCCGGAGAACCGGCGCTGCGCAGCCCTGGCCGCCACGGACAGCACGCTGTACGGGCTGTTCCAGAACGGCGCCTGGCAGGACGGAAAGATTTACAGCTCCACGGACGGCGTAAAGTGGAGTGCCTCGCCCTTGTCCGACGGGCCTGACACCGTGAACCGGCTTTTCCCGACGGAAGGCGGATTTTACACCGTTACCTACGAAGGAACCGGAACCGAACAGAACCCGGCTTCTTCCTATACCATTTATAAATACGACGGCAGCTGGACAAAGCTGGACAGCAGTGCGCTGAACGGGAACGTCCCGCTGGGCATC
>JADIMS010000043.1 GCA_017694555.1 Candidatus Avitreponema avistercoris | reverse complement strand
GTCGGAAGACGTATCCGTCGTCCCCTTTCCGTCGTCATTTTCCATGGAAAAACATGGAAACGTTTTTCAGCTTGACCAGATACTCTGGCTCCGGGAAGAAAACGAAGCGGTCTGCAAGCGTATGCTCGTATTGCCCGACTTTGCCGCCGGGGAATACCGCTTTGCCGTCATTTCCGGATTCCCGCAGGTGTTTGCCGGAAAACAGGAGGAACTGAACCGCCTGGCGCTTTCCCTGCTGGAAGAAAGCGTCCCGGAAGCGGAAAATTAGCCCGGCTTGCGGTTGGCTGCTTGCGGTTGGATTGCTTGATTGATTAAAACCGGAGAAAACGGTATCTTTTTCAGTATGCAAATCGTAAAACTTGGCGCCGGCAGCCTGCGGGAAAAATCAGTTCCTGTGGAAGCCGTAACCGACGAAATCCGGAAGCTGGCCGCCGAAATGCTGGAACTCATGTATAAAGCCGACGGCGTAGGACTTGCCGCGCCGCAAGTCGGCAAAAACATCCGGATGTTCGTTGCCGACGACGGATCCGGCCCGGGTGTTTTTATCAATCCGCAAATTACCGGCACTTCGCCGGAACTGGCAGATTTGGAAGAAGGATGCCTGAGCGTGCCGGGCGTGTACGAAAAAGTGACGCGGCCTGCGTGTGTACGCATACAGGCGCAGGACGAAAACGGACGGCGGCGCGTGGTGCAGGCGGAAGGATTTCTGGCCAGAATCCTGCAACACGAATATGACCATTTGGACGGCGTGCTGTTTATCGACCATATCGACCCGGAGAAAAAAGCGCGCATTGAACGCCGTTTCCGGAAAAAATCAGAAAAGCAGGCTGCAAAAGGCAATCAGGCGGCGCAAAAAAACCGGAATGAATCCCGGTCGGAAAAAGGAAATTAAAGCCGGCATGTTGCGCGTATTTTTTGCGGGTTCCCCCCGCTTTGCCGTACCGGCTCTGGAAAAAGCGGCCGCCGCACACCGGATTGCGGGAATCCTCACTGCGCCGCCTTCGCCGAAAGGCCGGTCTTCCGTTCCTGTGCCTTCAGAAGTGGAAGAAGCCGCCATACAGATGCAGCGCGAAGGGAAAATTCCCGCCGGCGTACCTGTTTTACATCCTGAAAAAATTACGGACGAAGTACGGGCGGAAATCGCCGCCCTGCATCCGGACGTTTTGCTGTGCTTTGCTTACGGGAAAATTTTCAGCGGAAAAACGCTTTCCCTGTTCCCCAAAGGCGCATTCAACATTCACCCGTCCCTGCTTCCCCGGTGGCGCGGACCGTCGCCCGTTCCGGCGGCGATTCTTGCACAGGATGCGGAAACCGGCGTTTCCCTGCAGCGGATCAGCCGCGAAATGGACGCCGGAAACCTACTTGCCGTCACCCGGATTCCGCTTACCGGTACGGAAACAACCGGCGCGCTGTTAGACCGGCTTGCCCTTCTGGGCGCGGAGCTGGTGCCCGGCGTTCTTGACGGCGCAGAACAAGGGACTTTGCAGGAAACGCCGCAAACCGGGGAACCGACATTCAGCCGGCTGCTGCGCAAAGAAGACGGGGAAATCGACTGGAGCCGCCCGGCAGCGGAAATTAACGCCAAAATCCGCGCTTTTTATCCCTGGCCCGGCGCGTACACCAGATTGCCGGACGGGACGCTGCTGTTTCTGCGGGAAGCGGAAGTCCTGCGTATACCGGAACAGCATGTGCAGGATCCGGGGGCAGCGCCGGGAACGGTACTGGAAACCAAACGCGGTCTGTGGATTCAAACCGGAGACGGCGTACTTTCGGTGCTGCGTCTGCAGCGCCAGACAAAAAAAGAAACGGACTGGCGTGCGTTCCTCAACGGAAACCGCGACCTTCTCTCCCGGAAACTGGGAGACAGCTAGGAGAAGAACATGAGGCTTTTGGATTTTTTTCAGATTGACGTTTCCTCCCTGACCGATAAATTCCGCGCCAATTCCAAAGTGATTCTGCTGACCGCCTGTTCAGTCATTTTTATCATGTGCGCGGCCTTTGTCCTCGTTTTTTTCCTGGCATTGCAAGGCGGGGAACGGGTTATGGTGCCCGCTGTGGAAGGCAAGGATCTTTCCGTGGCGCTGCTGGAAATGCAGGCAAAAGAACTTTATCCCCGCATCCAGCTCCGGTATTCGGATCATCCGGACGACCGGGGACGGATTATCGAACAGGATCCGGGAGCCGGTTCCATCGTCAAGGCGGGACGCCGGATTTCCCTTGTGGTCAGCCGCGGCGTCATTATTGAGCGTGTGGAAAATTATGTGGGACAGAATATCGACGACGTGCGCATGAATTTGCAGACGCTGTTCACGGCGGGCAGCGTCCCGCTTCTTTCCGTTGCGGAGCCGGTGCTGTATCAGTTCAGCCAGGAACCGGCAGGCACGATTCTGGAACAGGATCCGCCGCCGGACACTTCCATCACCGAGCCGATTCAGATGACGTTCGTGGTCAGCCGCGGAGCCGAAAACGACCAGATTTACGTACCTGCGGTCACCGGGCGTTCCATCGCAGAAATTATCGCCATGATGGAACAAACCGACTTGATTTTCAACTTCTCGGCACGCCTGCCGCAGGGCGATGAAACAGCCGGAACCGTAGTATCCCAATTACCGGCCGGAGAAACCCGCGTACCGAAATTCAGCGTCGTGGACGCCGTGCTGGCCGTTCCTGCCGAAGCGCCGTCCGGCTTTGTATACGGTATTTTCCGGGAAGAACTGCCGGAATATCCCTACCCGTTCCAGATTACGCTGGATGTTATCTCCCCGTCCGGTGAACGGCGGGAATACATCTCCGTGCGTCATCCCGGCGGTACGCTTTCCGTCCCGTATCTGCTCCCGGAAGGAAGCGTCATTTCCCTCCGCGTACTCAACCGGGAAGCCGGGCTCTACGAAATTTCCCCGGTTTCAGCAGACGCCGGGGAAACCGCCGGAACGGTTTCCGGAGAGCGGCAAACGGATAACGGCGCCGGGGACTGAAAACAAGCCTTCCCGGCTTCCAGAAACGGCGGTTTTCGGTTATACTGTTCCGGCATGAGCACAAAACTATGTCTGACGCTCACCGCGCCGACCATCCGGCAGAATCTGGAAATCGTGGAGCGGTACCGGAAATTCATCGACATCGCAGAATTGCGGGCGGATTATCTGGATACGAGCGAATATCCCTATATCCGCGTTTTCCCGGAGATGGCCGGGCTGCCGTGTATTTTAACGGTACGCCGCCAAACCGACGGCGGGAATTTTGCCGGCGGAGAAAGCGCGCGCACGGTATTGTTTGCCAGAGGACTGGCTTTTGCGGACACGGATCCGCGCAAGAATTTTTCCTACGTCGATTTGGAGCAGGACTTCCAGATTTCCAGCATCGAAGAAGTGGTCCGCGGATTCGGAATCAAAATCATCCGCAGCCTGCACAATATGGACGGCGTGGAAACGAATCTCGCGGCCACCATCCGCCAGATGCGCCGCGGAAAAGACGAAATCGCGAAAATCGCGTTTATGGCAAAACACCTTTCCGACGTCACCCGGCTTTTCCGGGAAACAAAAGCCTGCCGCGATGAGGAATACACGCTGATTGCCATGGGACCGTTCGGCCTGCCGTCCCGCATTCTGGCGCCGCTTCTCGGTTCCTGTATCGCATACTGTTCGGTTCCGGATAACGATCCCACGCTAACCGGGACGCGCCGCCCGAACGTCATCGGCCAAATTGACCCGGTTACGCTGAATGAAATTTACAATTTCCGTATGCTTGAACCGGATACTGAAATTTTCGGCATTACCGGTTATCCGATGGAAGCCACGTCCAGTCCGGAAATCCATAACCGGGGATACGCGGCGCACAAACGCAACGCCGTCTATATCCCGGTCCGCAGCGAAACCATCGAAGAAGCGCTGGAATTCGCCGGCGAACTGGGAATCCGCGGGCTTTCCGTAACGCATCCGTTCAAGGAAAAAGTCCTTCCGGAACTGGCTGAAATTTCCGCAGAAACCGCAGAAATCGGCGCATGCAATACCATTCTCCGGCGCAGCGACGGATGGGCCGGATACAACACGGATATTTCCGGGTTCACGCGGGCAATATTGGAATTTACAGGGGAAAAAGACCTGCGCCATAAAAACGTGGCCATTATCGGCGCGGGAGGAGCGGCAAAAGCCATTGCGCTGGCTGTGCGGCGGTTACGGGGAAAAGCCTGTGTTTTCAACCGCACGGAAAAAAAAGCAAAGGATCTGGCGCATCTGCATCATTTTAAGTGGGCGCCGCTGGAACGGGCTTCGCTTCCGCTGCTGAAAAAATATTCCGACCTGATTATCCAGACAACGAATGTCGGCATGGTACCCGATACCGGAAAGGATCCGCTGGACTTTTATTCCTTTACCGGGCACGAAGCCGTATATGACATCATTTACGCACCGTGGAAAACAAAACTGCTGCAGCGGGCAGAAGCAGCGGGATGCAGGATTTGCAACGGATTCACAATGCTGCGCGATCAGGCATACGACCAATACCAACTGTTTACAGGAGAGCCATATGACAGGGAACCGGGAAGAAGAGAAAAAGCGGGCGGCGTTCTCCGCAATTGACGATTTAATCCGTGAAGGACGGATTTTTTCCGGCATGAAAATCGGACTGGGAACCGGTTCCACCGCGATGCCTGCGGTACAGCGGCTGGCAGAACGGATTGCCGACGGTTCCGTATCCGGCATCCGGGCTGTTGCAACGAGTTTCCAAACTTCGATTGCCTGCGAGAAACTCGGTATTCCCGTGTTTTCGATGAACGCCAAAGAAATCGGCGGCCGGCTGGATCTGGCCATTGACGGCGTAGATGAAATTTCCCCGCAAAAACATCTCATCAAAGGCGGCGGCGCCGCGCTGCTCCGGGAAAAAATCATTGCCTACAACGCAGATATTTTTGTCATTGTAGCCGATTCCTCCAAGGCGGTGCAGATGCTGGGAACCGGTTTCCCGCTTCCGGTAGAAGTAGTTCCGGAAGCACGGGTCAGCGCGGCGGCAAGTTTGGCCGCATTGGGCGCAAAACCGGTGCTGCGCGAGGGCGTCCGCAAAGCCGGGCCGGTTATCACGGATAACGGGAATCTGATTCTGGACTGCCTCTGGCCTGCGCCGGCAGACGGAAGCGCGCCGTTTGACCCGGCAGAAATGGAAAGCCGGATCAACGCCATTCCCGGCGTGGCGGAAAACGGATTTTTCACCCGCAATCCGCCCGCCGTATATATTGCAGCCGCGGACGGTTCCGTGCAAAAACGCTGATACCGGTTCCCGGCGCACGCAGGACGGCGCTCAGCGCATACGGACGATGGTTTTTCCCGTCCCGCCGTTTTCCGGCAGGGCAAAACGGAAATCCTCCACTTCCGGATAGTCTTTCAATACGGAAATAACCGCAGATTGCAGGACGCCGTTTCCTTTGCCGTGCACCACGGAGAATTCCTTGAAACCGCTGATGACAGCCAAGTCCAGCTGGCGGATCAGCGCCTGTTCCGCCTCAGCCCGGCGCATACCCAAAAGCCGGAGTTCAAATACCGGGCGTGCGGATTCTTCCGCATTTTGTACTTCAACCGAAGCGGCAGGTATTTTCGGCTGATGCGCCGCTTTGCCGGAAACTGCCGTCAGTGCATTTTCCGGCACTGAAATCCGGACAGCGCCGGTTTCAACAATCCACATATTCTTTTTCCCGCGGCGCAGGACCGTACCCCGGACGCCGCCCGGTGCAACCAGAACCTCTGCGCCGGGCGCAATACCGGAATCCGCTTTTTCCGTACCGGAAATCCCGGAGAAAGCCGGCTTCCCTTCTGCGGCAGGATCTGTACCGGCCGCCAGCACCGCACGCGCATGCTGAATTTCCCCGTACTCTTTGTCCATCTCCTGCTCTTCATCCGCAGCCCAGCGTTTTACCGCTGCGGTTGTCTCTTTGGAAATCCGGCCTTCCCTGACTTCCCGGACCAGATTCTCCAACCGCCGGCGGTTTTCCAAAAAAAACGCTTTTTCCTGCCGGAACGCCTGTTCGCGCAAAGCCAGTTCCTGCTGCCGTACACGGAGCGCGCGCTGTTCGGTTTCCTGCCGGGTTTTCTGCAGCGCAGCTTCTTCTGTATGCAGCCTGTCTTCCAGCCCGCGCAGCTCCCGGTGCTTTTCCGTCAGCCCTTGAATCAAAGCGGAGACATCCGCATCCCCGCCTGCCAGATACGCGCGCGCAGCGGCGAGGATCTCCGGCGGCAGTCCGTTCCGCGCCGCAATATCCAGCGCGCGGCTTTCCCCCGGAATCCCCATCAGGATCCGGTAAGTCGGCGACAGCGTTTCCGCATTAAATTCCACGGAAGCATTGACGCATCCGGCATGGGAATACCCGTAATGTTTAATTGCACCGTGGTGCGTTGTAATCAGCAGCAGGGAACCCCTTTGCAGCAAAGCGTCCAGAACTGCCATCGCAATCGCTGCCCCTTCCTGCGGATCGGTACCGCTCCCGAATTCATCCAGAAGAATCAGACTGCGTTCCCCTGCATGTGCAAAAAAGCCGCTGACGGTTTTCATGTGGGCGGAAAATGTGGAAAGGGACTGCTCGATAGACTGATCGTCGCCGATATCGCATCCCACAAAATCAAATACCGGCAGAAGGGTTCCTTCCGCAGCGGGAACAGGCCATCCGCACTGGTTGGCGAGCGCGAACAATGCCGCCGTTTTCAGCGTCACGGTTTTCCCGCCTGTATTGGGGCCGGTCAGAATCACTGCCCGCGTATTCCGGGGAATGCTGAGATCCACCGGTACCACTTCCCCGCGTAAAAACGGATGCCGTGCGCGCACCAGACGGAGAAAGAACTCCCCGCTGTCCCCGGAGGCAGAAGGCAGCCGGGCAAACACGCAGCCCCTCTTTCTTCCCCAAAGCGCTGCGGCATGAAGGCCGTCAAACACCGTCATACAACGGAATGCATCCTGAAACGCCGGACAGTACCCGCGGAGGCTTTCCGTCAGTTCCCGGCGGATTTCCGCCATCTCCCGCGACAGCCGGAATTCCTCCGCAATCAGGTCGTTATTCCGCTCCACAATTTCTTCCGGTTCCACATAAACCGTCTGCCCGGTTTGCGAAACTTCATGTACGATGCCCCGGATTCTTCCCCGGAAATTCGCTTTCACAGCCAGCACCTGCCGTCCGTTACGGAGCACCGGTAAAAGCGACTGCAGCATGGACGCCAACGCCGGATTGGAAAAAAAGCGCGCCGTCCGTTTTTCTATGTCGCGGCGGATTGCGGTAATTTCCGCGCGGATGGCGGCAAGCCGCGGCAGTTCGCGGAATGTTCCGTCCGGCTCAAAAAC
This sequence comes from Candidatus Avitreponema avistercoris, assembly GCA_017694555.1. Taxonomy (GTDB): domain Bacteria; phylum Spirochaetota; class Spirochaetia; order Treponematales; family Treponemataceae; genus Avitreponema; species Avitreponema avistercoris. Next base: position 28,482 of record JADIMS010000043.1, on the reverse strand, counting down.
GGAGGAAACCGCCGAACATGCCGCAGATAAATCCGGCAGTTCCGCCGCCGTCTGAAACAAGGCAAGAGTCTCCTTCCGGCGGGATTTTTCCCCGGAAGGCACGGGATCCGCGGATTCCGGCATGACAGATTCCGGACCCTCCGGCGCCGCCGCACGGTCCGGCGCGTTTTCCTGCCCCCAGCGCCGCATGGATTCTGCCGCGCGGCAAAAATCCCCCAGCGCCGTCAATTCCTCCGCAGCGAGCACCGCGCCTTCGGCCCGCAGCACGGCAAAAACCGGCAAAACTTCCGGCCAGGAACGGAACGGCGGCGGACTTTCCCCGTCCAGGGCAAAATTCCAGGCGCGGGCGGAATCTTTCCAGGCTTCCACCTGCGCTTCATCCGCCGACGGAACACGCCGCAAAAATTCCGCCCGCCCTTCCGGAGAAAGACAATATGCGCCGATTTCTTCCCGCAGGCGGTCAAATTCCAAAAGCGCGAATGTCTTCTCATTCATGCGGATACCGTCCCGCTTCCTGCAAGCGTCCGTTCCACTGAAGCGATGATTTCCTCCGGCGTGGAAGCCCCCGCCGTAATTCCGACACAGCGGAGTGTGAAAACTTCAGCGGGGATTTCCTCCGGCCGCTCAATCAGCCAGGCACGCCCGGTCAAAGCCTGCGCGGTGGAAAACAAGCGCCGCGTATTTGCAGAATTCCGCCCGCCGACAACCAGAATCCCTTCTGTTTGCCCGGCAAGACGGACAAGCGCTTCCTGCCGTTCTTTTGCCGCCGGGCAGATAGTCGGACAGACTTCCAGCTCCGGGATTGCCGCCGACAAAACTTCCGCAATGCCGTCGTACTCGGACTGGCGGATTGTCGTCTGCCCGATCAGCGCAGCTTTTACCGGCAAATTTCCGGCCCGGACAAAGCGCCCGGCATCCTCCCGGTTTTCCAATACCGTACAGCCCGGCGCAAATCCGGCGATACCGGTGATTTCCCCGTGGTTTTTGTCCCCGGCAAGGATCACCGGAATACCGGCTTTATAAAAGCGTTCCGCCCGCCGCTGGCTGGAAAGTACCCGCGGACAAGTGGCGTCCACAATATCCGCGCCGCGCCCGGCCAGATCCGCCATTTCCGCAGGCGGAATCCCGTGCGCGCGGATCACGACGGAACGGCCGCCGAAATCTTCCGGCAGCGGGGAAGGCTGCAAAATTTCCACGCCCAGTTTTTTCAACTGGTCCAAAGCCGCCGGATTATGGATCAGCGGACCGTACGTATATACCGGACGGAGCGGATTTTCTGCCAGCGCACGGCGGACGGCCTCAACCGCCCGGTTCACGCCCATGCAATATCCCAAAACGTCCGCCCGTAAAACGGTAACCAATCTTTTCATGCCCACAGTCTACCGCAGGAAGAAGCGCGCCGCAAGGGAATCCGGATATTCCCTGCCGTTCCCCCGTTTCCAAACCGCCGGGAACATGATATAATCCGCGCGTATGACCATCGCAGCAAGAAACCGGCTCATCAAAACAGGCATCCTGCTCTCCTGCCTGCTTTCCCTGTTTGCAGCGGCGGCTTTTGTTATGCTGTGCATTACGCCCGGCGCAGGACAGCCGGAGAACCCGGTGCGCCTGTTTTCTTTCCCGGATCTGCCGGTTTTTGCGTACAGTTTTTATGCCTCGCTCAGCGCCGTCCTGCTGTTGGCGGCCGGAAGCACCGCCGCCTTTTTCCGGGTATTCTTTTTGTTTGAAAAAACGCCTTCCCTGGAAATTACGTTCTTTTCTGCGGGAATTCTTTCGGTGTCGCTGGAAAGCATCCGGCTGCTGGTTCCCCTGCATAATCTCTGGGACGGCCAGGATTTTCTGGTCATGCTTCTTTCCCGCGGGCTTTTTTTTGCGCGCACCTTCTTTCTTCTGACCGTATTGTCCGGCGCGGTGTTTTCATTCAGCAAAAAACTCCAGCAATGCGGCGTTGTCCTGTTCTTTCTGGCTGTCCTGTCGTTTCTTGCCGTGCGCTCGTTCCCTTTCAACAATTCCGGACCGACCACGCTGTTTTTTATGCCGCCGGGCTATTTTTCCGCCGTACAGGGTGCATACATCCTGCTCGGATGCACCGCTGTCCTTTCGTTCCTGATACAGGCAAAAACCGCCCATGCGCCGGAATATTTCCGTACAGCCACCGGATGTGCATTTATGCTTTCGGGTTGGGAAATTTTGTGCTTTTGCGACAACTGGGCGTTTTTTGCAGGCGGCGCCGTCCTCCGCTTTACCGGAACCTCACTGTACCTGCGGTCGCTGCACAAACACTATCTGTGGCAATGACGCAGTCCGGGGAAACGGACGGGGAAAATCAAAACCGGGCGAAAGAATCCAGAACCGCCGCCAAAAATGCCAGCAGCAGGGGAATCAGCAGGTTATCGTAATCTTTCAGCGGAAGCGCTTCAAAAACCGCCGCCGTAATACCCAGAAATAATGCATGAAGCGGATTTTTGGTTACTGCCAGCGAAGATAAAAACACCGTAACCAGACAGGCAAAACTGCCTTCAAACGTTTTTCCCTGCGTACCGGGAATCCGCCGCTTGCCGAACAATTTGCCTGCCAGACTTGCCGTGCCGTCTCCAAACGCCAGCGCAAAAATCCCGACGGAAGCGTAAGGCAGGGGAAACAGCAGCAGCGCAAGCAAAATACCCGCAGCCAGCGTCACCGGCCCGAGCACAAAGCGCCCTTCGTCCCGGCTGCGCGCAGCGTATTCCGTGATTTTGGAAACCAGGGGAACCGAAATCCCCCGCAGGCGCAGCAGTTCACAAACCACATAGAGCGCCATCGCGGCCATCAAACCGACGCACACCGCATCCACATCGAATACAGCCAGCAGCGGGACAAATGCGGAACAAAGATGGATGGACTTACGGAAAAATTCTTTAAGGAGGGTTTCAACTGTAGCAGTGTGGGAAAGATACCGGTACCTAAGATCTGCGATAAATCCCATATTCATCCTTACCGCCTGGTTTCCCTGTATGGACGATACTGGATTTGAACCAGTGACTTCTACCGTGTGAAGGTAGCACTCTACCACTGAGTTAATCGTCCGACAGTCCGTATACTACTATGAAAAAACAAAAAGCGCAAGAGGTTACGGCGCTTCCCTGCATTTCCGTGTATTTTGCCTGCTGTACGGACACAATTCCGGCAAAAAAAAGAACCCTTTGGAAAGGGTTCTTTTCCCCGGAAGAAGACTTGAACTTCCATGCCCGTGAAGGCACTAGTACCTGAAACTAGCGTGTCTACCAATTCCACCATCCGGGGGAATCCGCAGAAAACCTGCGGATGAACGTATACTAGCCGGAAAAAGCGGATTTGTCAACCGTCTGCCGGATCAAATCCGGTCAAACCGATACCGCCGCCTCCAAAGCAATCTCCATCATGTTCCGGAAGGAATTCTGCCGCTCTTCCGCAGAACAGGATTCGCCGGTAGCCATGTGGTCGGAAACCGTCAGGATAGCCAGCGCCTTGCGCCGGAACTGCGCTGCCAGCGTGTAAAGCTCCGCGGCTTCCATTTCCACGCCGAGAACGCCGTACTTCGCCCACAGCTTCCAGTCGCAGTCATCGTCATAAAACATATCGCTGGACACGACCTGCCCGACATGGTGGCGGATTCCTTTTTCCCGTGCAACTTCCACAGCTTTGGAAATCAGGCCGAAATCCCCGTGGGGCGCAAAATGGCGCGGCCCGAAACGGCGGAATGCCATCCCGGAATCAGAAGAAGCCGCCATCGCAATCACCACGTCCCGGACCTTCACATCCGGCTGGAGCCCGCCGCAAGTACCGATGCGGATTGCCGTCTGCACGTCATAAAAGCGGAACAGTTCGTTTACGTAAATCGAATGCGAAGGCAACCCCATACCGGTTCCCTGCACGGAAACCCGCCGGCCTTTGTATGTCCCGGTAAAACCGAGCATACCGCGGACTTCGGTATAACACTCCGCGTTCTCCAGATAATTTTCTGCGATAAACCGCGCCCGGAGCGGATCCCCGGGAAGCAGCACCGCCTGCGCAATCTGCCCTTCTTTGGCTGCAATGTGTGTACTCATAGACTGATTCTAACAGGGAATTGCCGAATATGCAAACAAATCATATAATACGGTATGCGTGAAATTGTTTTTTACCCGGACGATACAGCCGCTTTTGATTTTATCGGCGGCAATGGGGAAAACGCGCCGTACCTTCCGGAAGGCGAGGACGAATATTACCTGCGGAACCAGCAAATTGCCGCGCGCGACTACCAATGGAGGTCTTTGCGGCCGGATGAAATTGCCGCGCTGAAAAAAAACGGCAACACCTGCCTGCGCTGGGATCTTCTTCTTGTGGAAGACCCCTTTGATCCGTCGCTGTTCCGGAACAATTTTTTTGCAGGCTTGGTGCGCATCGGCGCCTGTATGCGGGGTATGCTGGCCTACCACGACTTTTTGCTGCCCGCCGGCATTTCCGGCTCCCGGATTTATTCCTGCGACATCGGACGCGGCTGCGCCATCCACGAATGCCTTTGTCTTTCCCACTATATTATAGGCGACTCCGTCATCCTCTGCCGGATTGACGAAATGGTGACCACGAATCATGCAAAATTCGGGGAAGGCATTCTGAAAGACGGCGAAGACGAATCCGTCCGCATCTGGATTGATCCGCTGAATGAAGCCGGCGGACGCTCCGTACTGCCGTTTTCGGGCATGATTTGTGCGGACGCCTGGCTCTGGACGGTTTACCGCGACGACACGCGGCTCACGGAGCAGCTGAAAGCGTTTACCCAGAATTCCGCGGACAGCCGCCGGGGATTTTACGGTACAGTCGGCGATTTTTCCGTCATCAAAAGCTGCCAGGTTATCAAAGACGTAAATGTAGGCGGCGGCGCGTACATCAAAGGCGCCAATAAGCTGAAAAACCTGACCATTAAATCCGCCCCGGACAACGCCACGCAAATCGGGGAAGGCGTGGAACTGGTGAACGGCATTGTCGGTAACGGCTGCCACATTTTTTACGGCGTCAAAGCCGTCCGGTTCGTGCTGGGCGACAATTCCAGCCTGAAATACGGCGCGCGCCTCATCCATTCGATCCTGGGGGACAATTCCACCATTTCCTGCTGCGAAGTGCTGAACAATCTGGTTTTTCCGGGGCACGAGCAGCATCACAACAATTCGTTTTTAATTGCCTCGCTCGTGATGGGGCAGTCCAATATGGCGGCAGGCGCTACGGTCGGATCCAACCACAACAGCAGGGGGAACGACGGCGAAATTATCGCAGGCCGCGGTTTCTGGCCCGGACTTTCGTCTACACTGAAGCATAATTGCCGGTTTGCCTGTTATACGCTGCTGACAAAGGGCAGTTACCCGGCGGAAATGAATATTATGCTGCCGTTCAGTATGGTGCTGGAAAACCGGAAAGAAGACCAGCTGGAAGTAATGCCGGCGTATTATTGGATGTACAATCTGTACGCGCTGGAACGGAACAGCTGGAAGTACAAAACCCGCGACCGCCGGAAAACACCCGTCCAGCATATCGAAACCGATTATCTGGCTCCGGACACCGTGCAGGAAATTCTGAACGGGCTGCGCCTTTTGGAAGAATGGACGGGCAAAGCCTGGTTCCGGGCTGAAGCGGAACGCGGACAGCAGGACGGATCCGCTGCGCAGGAAGCAGAAAGCCGGATTCCGCCGGAAGAAGTATGCCGGGAAAAAGGACGCCGGCTGCTGGAAAGCGGACCGGAGGCCGTGGACGGACTGTTCATTGCCGGGGAAGGCATGGAGCGGGGAAAACGCCGGGTGCGCATTTTAAAAGCCGCACGGGCATGGCACGCTTACCGGGATATGCTGCTGTTTTACGGCGTCAAAACGCTGGCTGCCTGGCTGACGGAATACAATGTTCCGTATGAATATTTCGCAGCGCAGTGTCCGGAATGTATCCGCATGGAATGGGTGAATATGGGAGGCCAACTGGTACCGGAGGAAAAAGCGGATGCACTGCGGGCGGCCGTCCGGCAGGAGATTTGCTCCGGGTGGGAAGACATCCATCAGCAATATGAAATCTGGTGGCAGAGTTATCCGAAAGACAAAGCCGAAAACGCCTATGCCGTGCTCCGGTTCCTGACCGGCAGACAAAATATCCCGCCCGCCGTCTGGAATGAGCTTCTGGAAAAAGCGAAAACCATCCGGCTGTATATCGAAGAGCAGGTTTTCCTCACCAAAAAGAAAGATTACGACAATCCGTACCGGATGATTACATTCCGCAGTACCAGCGAACGGGACGCCGTTTTGGGCTGTCTGGAAGACAATCCGTTTATCGCAACTGCGAAAGCGGACACCGCCGCCTTTTTTTCCATGGCGGAAAAAGCCAAAGCCTGAATCTGAATCTGAATCTGAGCCTGACGCCGGCGACGTTCAGCCGGTGTATACGCGGGGCACGCGGTGACTGATGCCGCACGTAATTTCATACGGGATGGTGCCGGCCAGCGCGGCTAAATCCGCAGCAGAAGTCCGGCAGGGGGAAGGCCCGAACACCACGGCGGGCGTACCGGGGACAACGTTCCCCGCCTGCGGCGGAATTTCCACCATACACTGATCCATGCAGATCCGGCCCCGGACCGGACAGGGAACGCCGTGGATTTCCACAGAACAGCCGGGCGAAAAACTCCGCCGGAAACCGTCCGCATAACCAACCGCCAGCGTCGCAATCCTGCACGGGGCGGAAGCGCGCCATGTCCGCCCGTAAGAAACCGACGCGCCTTCCGGCCAGTCTTTGACAAACGTAACTTCCGTCTGCAATTCCATTACCGGCCGGAGATCCAGGCGGCCGGCGAGCTCTCCGGAAGGCGCATAGCCGTATGCAGCGATTCCGGGACGGATCATGTCCAAGCGCGCGGCAGGAAGCGTCAGCGCGCCGGCGCTTGCCGCAGCATGCAGAATACCGGGATTGATACCGGCTGCCCGTACAGCATCCGCAGCCTGTAAAAATTCTGCCAGCTGGTCCTGCGTAAAACGCACATCTTCTTCCGACAGAGAGTCCGCCGCAGCAAAATGCGTGGCCATACCTCCCAGCGCCAAATGCGGGCAGCCGCGGATAACTTCCGCCAAAACGCCGGCAGAATCCGGAGCACAGCCGGTACGGCCCATTCCGGTTTCCACTTTCAGGTGCACCGCAAGCCGCTCCCCGCCGGACAACACTGCCGCAGCCGCTTTTTCCAGCTGCAAAACCAGCCGGGGTTCCGATACAAAAGGCGTTAAGCGCGCACGGGCCAGCGCTTCCAGTTCCGCATCATCCGGAACGGAAAACAGCAGTACCGGCGCGGAAATTCCCGCGGCACGCAGTTCCATACCTTCATCCACGGTGGCCACAGCAAGCATGGACACGCCGTTTTCCAGTGCACATTTTGCCACCGGTACCGCGCCGTGCCCGTATGCAGCGGCTTTTACCGGCAGACAAAGCCTGACATCCGGACCGGCCAGTTTCCGGATTTCGTTCAAATTATGCACAAGATGGTCCAAATGAATGACCGCGCGGGTTGCTCTCATGAATGCGGATTATAGCGCATTCCGCAGGCTTTTTCCACCACGGCGCTTCCTGTTTTTCCGGCAGCGTGCAGGAGAAAAAAAATTCTACTTGTTTCGGAAAAGTTTTAACTAAAAGTGTTTTTTTCCCGAAACATATATTGAGAAAAACCGCAAACCGGGGTATTGTGTATATTATGTTTGGAAAGAAGAAAGCGAAAACTGCGCAGCCGTCCGCATCCGGATCACAGGACAAACCGTTAAAACGTACAAGAATCCAGTCCATTGACTGTCTGGAAGAACTCGCCCTGCAAATCGGGTCGTCCATCGAACATTCCTCTGAAAATATCGCCAAAACGCTGATACAGGCGGAAAAATTCGCCGCATTCCGCAAAGATTCCGAAAACAGCATAAAAACGCTGACAGAAATCAATGTAGATATCCAGAAAACATCCGGAGAAATGACCGGCTTCACCCGGGAACTGGAATCTGTGATACAGGATGTCAATCAGATTTCCACATCGGTATCCAATACGGCAGAATTTACGCTGGACCGCGCCCGCATCACCGAAGACCTGACGGAAACGGTGGCGGAAGGCGAAAAAAAAGTGCGGGATGTCCTTTCCGTCATTGATGTATTGCACGAAAGTATGGATGCCATCAAAGAAGCGATAGCCGCTATCAACGATATCAGCGATCAGACAAACCTGCTGGCCATGAATGCGGCGATTGAAGCAGCCCATGCGGGTAAGGCCGGGCTTGGTTTTGCCGTAGTTGCCGGGGAAATCCGCAAGCTTTCCGCCGTTACGCGGCAGGATTCCGCCAACATTGAAAAGACGCTGAAATCCATGATGGATACACTGAACAATGTGCGCAAAATTGCGGACGAAACCAGCGGCGCCATGAAAATGATTGAAAAAAAAGTGACGGAAACCACCGCGGCATTTTCCAATATTGCCGGGGAAATGCAGAATCTTTCCGGCGCTGCCGGGCAGATTAGCGAATCCACACATAAAGTCATCCAAGACGCCGAAAACCTTAAAGAAGAACTGCAAAACACAGCAGGCCGGACCAGAAACCTGTCGGGCAGTGTGAACGAGCTGCAAAACACGATGGGCTCCATCAGCCGCCGGTCGTCGGACATCTCGGAAACATCAAACAGCAATATCGGAATTCTGGATAATATCATCGGCTGCATCCAGAACATCGACAAAGAGATGTATGATATTAATGAAGAGCTGACCGGAAAAAAAACATTCCCCTTTGCGCGGATTGTTCTCGGCCATCTGGCCTGGATTACGCGGGTCCGCGCCCTGTTCTCCGGAACAAGCGAAGTGGATACCGCCAAAATCCCGGACAGCCATTCCTGCTTTCTGGGGAAGTGGATCGACACCGAAGCCAAAAACACATACGCCTATTCGCTGCCGGTTTTCTCCCAAATGGTGCAGGAACACGAAAAGCTGCATAATCTGGTAATTGAAATTTTCCGCACCTTCGGTCAGATGACGCAGGAACAGCGGGAAGAGCGCTACCAGACGCTTGTAGCCCAGTCGAATACGATTGTCACGTTGCTGCGCAGACTGAAGTCGGAGGGGGGGGGTTTGACGAAATAGACTGAAGCGGTGTTATACTGTCTTCATGAAAATCTTTGTCATTTCTGATATTCACGGCAAACTGCCCGCGCTGGAAACTGCCCGGCAGCGCGCAGAAGAAGAACAGCCGGATCTGGTTGTATGTTGCGGCGACTTTCTGAATCACGGGCCGCGGAACGGCATCCCCGAAGGCTACGATCCGCCCGGAACTGCGGCGCTGCTGAACCGCTTTTTTACAGACCGCCTGCTGTGCGTCCGCGGGAATTGTGACAGCGAAGTGGATCAAATGCTGCTGGATTTTCCCTGTCTTCAGGAAAGCGCAGCAGCAGGTATACCTGCAAAAAACGGCACAGTTACCCGTATTTTTTTCCACCATGGGCATAAAGAATTTCCCGCGCCGCCCGGCTGCGTAGTCGTCAGCGGACACACCCATATTCCGCTTGCAGAATGGCGCGGAGGAACCGTTTTCCTGAATCCCGGTTCCATCTCCATTCCCAAAGGCGGAAGCCCTGCCTCTTATGCCGTACTGTATTCCGGAAAGGAGCAGGGCTTGGAAATCGAAGTAAAACCTCTGGACGGACGCGGCGGCGCGTTTTTGCGGCTGTCGGTTCCCTGAGCCTGCCGAACGCACAGGAAACCGGAATCCGTGCGCCGCGTTTACGGAACGTCCGCAGCAAATTCCGCCGGATCTTTTTGATACCGTTCCGCCGTGTAAGAAGAAAGGGTAAACGGCCACGGCTGTGCGGAAGAAAGCGCGCGGAAAAAATTGTCTTCTTCAGATACAGGCGGATACAGGGTAAGCGTCACTTCGCCGTCCTGCATGGTAAAGCGGACTGTGGCAGCCGGTTCCGCACCGGCAAAATCTCCGGCAGCCGTATCCTGCGGGAAGCCCGCCGCCTGCAAATTCACGGCGGAAGAAACCCAGGATGCAATTTTTTCCGGATCCCCGCTCCCGGCAGACGTTCCGCCGGATGCCAGCTGCCAGACAGGCGGCTGGCCGTTTTTTTCCAGCGTAAACGAACCGGCGGCGCTTTCGCAGGTAATCCGGGAAATTGCAGCCGGATCCAGGGAAAACACGCGGTGGTCCCGGACTTCTTCCGCCGTAAAGGCAAAGCGCGCGCGCAAATCACCGGAAACCAGGCGGACAGAATTTTCACCATCCACCACTGCATAAGTCTGCGCGCCGGTTACAGAAGTTTTTCCGATATCCAAACGCCGGATAACCCCGCTGCCGGAATAAGCGGTAACCTGCAGCACGGAGGATTCATCCAGCCCGAAGGCTGCGCTTCCGGCTTCTGCGGAAACCGTACCCAAAAGCCGGAGGGAAGAAACGGTTTCTGCCATCCGGCGCGCAACGACCGGATCGGCAGGGAAGTTTTGCCCTTCCAGGAACCAGGAATCTTCCCCTCCGTTTTCCGCCGCGCGCCGCACAAGCACAAAAGAGCCGGTGCCGTTGCCGCGGATTTCCAAACGGTCCGGTACGGTTTCCGTTTCCAGTATTTCCGCGCCTCCGCGGGAAGAAAATACAGCCTGCAGCGTATAGACTGCGCATAAAAAGACAAGCGCCGCGAGAAGCACCGATTTCCGTTTCGTCATTTTTCTTCCTCCGCTTTTTCTTCCGCATTTTCCTGCACGCCCGGAACCCCGTTGTTCTGCATGGCGGCATAGCGGGCACGGATTGTTTTCCGGCGTGAAGCACGGTGACGCCAGGCCAACAGCCCGGCAAGCGCCACCAACAGCGGAAGTCCGTACTGGTTGAACAGGGCAGCCGCCTGCACCGCCGCGCCCTGATTGACACGCAGCGTATTGAGCGACATACCTTTTGTCCGCATCACGCAGAATTCTTCTGCGCCGTTGAGCGCATCCAGCGCATTGCGCAAAAACACCGAAACCGGCTGTTCGCAGTTTCCGTCCACGACCTGCTGTGTCGTGACGGCGGAAGAACCGACCGCAAATATCCTGCCCGGACGCACACTTTGCGTCAAATGCGGATTGGTAACGGAAAGCGCACCCGAAACAGCAGCCTGCGGTTCTTCTGTCCCTTCATCCGCGGAAGCAGACCGGCTTCCGTTTCCGGACAGCGGAAGCGGGCCGTCAAACGCACTGGGGAACGTGCCTTCCACCAGCAGGGCAAGCGTCCTCGGCGCCAGGTTTTCCGCAGCGGAAGGCGGCGCCATAAAATCTGTCAAAAACGTTTCCGGGTTGCCGGCCAGCCAGGAAGAATCCGAAGAGCGGGCCAATGCAGTGGCCGTCAATTCCCCGCCGTTTTCCGGCTGCTGAAAGGAAACTTCCGCAGCCTGTAAAAAAAGTACGTAAGCCAGATTCCGGGAAACGGGATGATGCGGATCCATCCCCTGCCGCTGCACAACGGGAACATAATACAACGCAGAACCCGGCGCGCCGCGCATGGAAAGATCCTCGTAGCATTCCGTATCCAGCACATAATTTTTCCCTATATTAATTCCATAGGCGGACAATACAGTTTCCAATCCGGTTTCTACGGGCACAAACTGCGGCGCTGCGTAATAAGCGGAAGCGCCTTCCGGGGTAACCACGTCAAACGGATCCAGAAAAACCATCAGGTTTCCGCCGGAAAGGACAAACTGATCCAGGCGGTACAATTCCTCCTGCGAGAACGCTGTCTTCGGTCCGTTAATAACCAGGCAATCGATGCCGGGAGGCACGCTGCCCTCCGCCAGATTCACTTCCGCAAACGTGTACCGGTCTGCGGCATTGGCGGCAAAATTGGCGGCATTCAGTCCCTGCGCCGCCGGAACGGAACCGGCATTCCCTGCGTACAGCGGAATTTCGCCATGGCCGGTCAAATACCCTACCGTCAGCGTTTTTGCCATCAGGCTCTTCAACGCCGCCGAAAGGTTTTCTTCCAGCGCATCCAGCCCGGATACGCCGTAACCGCCGAACAGCCCCTGCGTCAGCCGGAGCGGAACAGAGCGGAAATCCCCGCCGTGTTTCAGCACCAGCCCGAGCGTACCGTATGCCGGCGTACCGCCGTTATCCCAGCTGAGCGCCTGCAGGCCGTATTGCTTCGCTGCGGATTCCGCTTCCTTCCCGGACGGACTCTCTTCACGGAAAGACAGGCGGTCCATATTCTCCGCATTCAATTTTGTATAGGCTTGCAACACTTCTTCGCGGATTACATCCAGCACGGAAATTTCAGAAACCGAAAACGACCGCAGCGCGTCTGTCGTATACAGGCAGACTTCAATTGTTCCGTCCAAACCTTCCAGCGTATTCGCCTGCGCAATCATCTGCGCAAAAAGCGTAGTCAGTTTATACTCCAGACCTTCTTCCGACTGGATTTCATTCAGCGTTTCAATCCGGTCCCGGTAAACGGCCGCCAGTCCCATCCAGGCATTGCGGAATCCCAGCTCGTTGTCGGACAATTCCTGAATCTGCACCTGCGACAATCCGTACTCCGAGGCAGTCTGCTGGTTTTCCGGATCATCCATATCAAAAAACTCACAGGAAAAACGGCCGGAAGATACGCCTTCATATTCCGAAAGCAAATCCTGCAAATAGCGGCCGGCTGCATTATACGGCGCAGGCAAACCGCTGCTGAAAAACACTTTGACAGACAGCGGCTCGTCCAGCGACCGCACAAGCTCTTTGGATGCATCCGACAGGGAAAACGAATGCTGCGCCGTCAAATCCAGACGGAAGAAAAATTTTCCGGCTGTCAGATTCAGAAAAATCAAAACAAGAATAAAAAGCCAGAAATCGCTGGCAGGGGATTTTAACCAGGCGAGTATCTTTTTCATTTTGCCCTCCCCCGTTCCACCGTGCGTACAGCCAGAACGAAAAACAACGCAGTCAGCGAAAAGAAATACACCAGATCCCTGCTGTCGATAATTCCGCGCGAAACAGAAGAAAAATGTGCAGAAGCGGAAAGGAAAGCGGCGGCGTCTGCAAATCCCGAAGGCAGGAAAACCGCAGCCTGATCAATCATAGTCAGCACAATACAGACCGCAAAAGCGGTGAAAAAAGCGATAATCTGGTTTCTGGTCAGCGATGAAGCAAAAATTCCGGCCGCCGAAAACGCCGACGCCAACAGCACTGCCCCCAAATATCCGCCGACTACCGGCCCCGGATCCAAATCGCCGAAAAACGCCGCCGTCGCTGCGTACACCAGCGTAGGCGCCAGCAGCGTGCAGGCCGAAAGCCATCCGGCAAGGAATTTTCCGAGCACAATTTCGGCTGCGGAAACCGGAAGCGTTACCAGCGTTTCAAAACTGCCGCTGCGGGTTTCTTCTGCAAACAGACGCATGGTAAGCGCGGGGATAAAGAAAGAAAACAGCACAGGCAACAGTGAAAAAAATGAACGCAGCTCGGCGCGGTTCAATAAAAAGAAAGTGGAAAAAAACAGAAAACCGGAAAATACCAGAAAAAGACCGGTAACGATGTAGACCATCGGTCCGGAAAAATACGCGCCCGTTTCCCGGCGGGCGATAACCAAAGCATGACTACGCATCGCCGTTTCCTCCTGTTGTCAGCGTACGGAAAATATCCTCCAGCGAATCGCGCATGACAGACAATTCAAAAACCGGCCAGTTTTTGGCTGCCAGCCTGCGGAAAATTTCCGGGCGGACTTCCCTGCCCTCGGCGACACGGATCACAACGGTTGCAGCAGCGCCGGCGTCCGGGGAATTTTCCGCAGGTGTTTCCGGCACAACCGAAAGCACGCCGTCCATCGGCGCGAGCAATGCGCACAGTCCGTCGGGCTGGCAGCCGGCCGCAGAAAGACGCAGCGTAACGTTGTGGCCGAAACGGCTGCGCAGTTCTTCTGTCGGACTGTCCGCCTTGATTTTCCCGCCGGCAATAATGATGACGCGGTCGCAAAGCATTTCCACTTCGCTCAAAATATGCGTAGAAAGGATAACCGTCCGTGTTTTTCCGATTTCCTTGATGAGCGCACGGACATCGCCAATCTGGTTGGGATCCAGCCCGCCGGTCGGCTCATCCAGAATCAGAATCTCCGGATCATTCATCAAAGCGTGCGCCAACCCGACGCGCTGCCGGTAACCGCGTGATAAATCGGAAATATTTTTATCCATCACGGCGCCGATACCGCAAAGACGCGCAAAACGCGGAAGCCGCTCTTCCGGATCTTTTCCGTACATGCGGGCCACATACGCAAGATAGTCTTCCGTAATCATGTCGCCGTACAGCGGCGCAGATTCCGGCATATAGCCGATTTTGTTTTTGGCCGCGCAGCCGTCTGCGGTAATGTCCAGCCCGTCGACACAGACCGTTCCGGAAGACGGAGTCAAAAAACCGGTTACCATGCGCATGGTTGTGGTTTTTCCTGCGCCGTTCGGACCAAGCAGCCCGACAATTTCCCCGGTTTGAATCGAAAAACTGACATCGTCCACCGCCCGGAAATCCCCGAAGTCACGGCAGAGATGCGATGCTTCAATCATAGATTTTGCCTCGGTTTGTGATTGTTGCCGCGGAAACACCCCGGCATTTATGCAACAAACGGGGAACGGAACGTGTTACAGCCTGTAACGGCAGAAGCGTATTCTTGACAAAATCTTAACAAATATGCCTGTCCGGCTGGCAGAAAAAAACCCGGCGTCTTTCCGGACGCCGGGCAAAGCAATACACGTTCCGTTTTTCCGCCGGTTCAGCGCCGGAAGCGGATGGTGGAAAGTTCGTGGCCTTCCCGCAGTACGGTAAACCACACTTCCTTCCCGGAAGGAATACCGGCCAGCTGCGCATAGAATTCCGTCAGCGAATCCACGCTGCGGTCATTCACCTGCACCACGACGTCCCCGGACTGCAGTCCCATCACAGCGGCAGGACTTTTCGGCATTACGTTGGTTACCAGAACGCCTTTCTGGTTGGCGCGGAGATCCAGCCGTTCCCGCAACTCGCCGGTCAGTTCATACGGCAGGAATCCCGGCCAGAGGTTGCTGGAATCCGCGACCAGCTCTTCGTCCCGCGCATCGATACGGACAGTCAGCGTCAGCGTTTCCCCGCCGCGCAAAACCGTAAATTCAGCCGTATCGCCGCTGCGCAAATCGCCGACGTCACGCACAAGCTGATCCACCGAGCGGACAGCCTCTCCATTCAGCGCCGTTACATAATCGCCGGGCAGGAAGCCGCCTTTATCCGCAGGAGAACCGAGGAACACTTGGGAGGCCAGCGCACCGGTCACATTTTCCAGTCCCATCGACTCCAAAATTTCCCGGTCCGCCTGCAGCAGCTGTACGCCAAGCCAGCCGTAATTGATTTTCCCGCCGGCAATAAAATCGTCGATAGCCTGTTTGACATTGTTGATGGGAATCGAAAAACCGAGCCCCATGGAACCGCCCGAAGACGACGCAATCCAGGAGTTGATGCCGATTACTTCGCCCCGGATATTGACAAGCGGACCGCCGGAGTTTCCCTGGTTAATTGCAGCATCGGTCTGGATAAAATCGTTGATGTTGCCGTTGGGACCGCCGTTCCGTCCTACTGCGCTCACCACGCCCTGCGTCAGGGAAGAAACATATCCCAGGGGGGAACCGACGGCGAACACAATATCACCGGGCTGCACCAGATCGGAATCCCCCATGCGGGCAACCGCAATAGAAGTGTCGTCCGATTCAAAAGACACAAGCGCGATGTCTTTCCGTTCATCCCCGCCAATCAGCGTACCCGAAAATTCGCGGCCGTCATACAGTTTGACGCGGATCCGGCTGGCCGTTCCGGCTACATGGTGGTTGGTCAGCAAATAGTAGGTATTGCCTTCGCGGCGGATAATCACGCCGGAGCCAAGGCCTTCTGCCTCATATTCCCGCGCCCGTCCGGGGGCATCTTCCCGGTTCCCGTCCGGGCGGCCGAAAAAGAACCACGGAAAGCCGTCCAGCGGCGAGCTTTCCACAGTACGGGTTTCAAATACATCCAGCGTTGCCACCGAAGGCAACACAGCCGCCGCGACAGCGCGGTTTGCATTTTGCAGGGCTTCCAGGAAATTTCCGGCTTCGGCAGAAATTTCCGGTGCGGCAACCGGCATACGGGCGGCAGGAGCCGGCCCGTTGTCCTGTACGCCGCCGGTAAGAAGCAGCGGTTTTTCTTCCGCAGCACAGACGGCGAGAGAGAAACAAAAAATGGCGCAAAACAGCGCAAAAACAAGCGTCCGTTTTTTTCCGGCAAACATTTTGCCGGGGGAATGTGTTTGGGCTTGATGAGGGTTATTCATAAAACTTCTCCTTATCAACTTGCTGTATCGTTTTTCCGTTTAAAAAATACAAAGCCGGACAATCAGGTTACAAGAGGAAAACCGGCAAAATACGGAAAAAAAACAGCTTACAACGCCGTGAGGATTTCGGTATGCCCGGCAAAAACCGCCACCGTATGTTCAAAATGACAGGCTTTGGTGCCGTCTGCCGTCACCACCGTCCAGTTGTCGTTCAGATGGTCCACATCGTCCGTGCCCATCGTAAGCATCGGTTCAATCGCCAGCACCATGCCCGGCACAATGCGGTGGTTCGGGCCGCGTTTGGAAGGGAAATTCGGCACGTTCGGATCCTCGTGTACGCTGAGCCCCACGCCGTGCCCGCAATATTCATACACCACACCGAAACCGGCTGCGCGCGCCGTATTGAACACCGCATGCGAAATATCGCTGATCCGGTTTCCGGCACGGCAGGCCTCGATGCCTGCATCGAGACATTTCTGCGTAACTTCCATCAATTCCCGTTCCCTGGGTGAAATTTCCCCAACCGCTACGGTTTTCGCCGAATCGCTGATATAACCGCCCAAATCGATACCGATATCCAGGGAAACAAGGTCGCCGGAACGGAACACTTTCCGCTTGTGCGGGATACCGTGGATGATTTCCTCATTGACGGAGATGCAGGCCGCCCCCGGAAAATTTTCCGCATACCACGCCGGAACGCCGCCCCGGCTTTGGATAAACGATTTGCACAGCCTGTCGATTTCCGCTGCCGAAACGCCTTCTTTCACGGCGGGCAGGATTTCCTCATACAGGGCGGCAAGCAATTTACAGGATTTCCGGATGCCGTCGATTTGTTTTTCATTTTTAATGCGGATCATGTATTTCCTCCCGTATCTGCCGGAGTCCTGCGCGTGCCCCAAGTATAAACGGCTTCCGTCCGGGCTTGTTTTCCCAGCCGCTCCAGCCGGTCCGCTTCGCCGGAACAGACGCCGGCGGCAAGAGCGTCGCCCAGTCTTTTACAGCATTCAGCCATCCGGCGCAAAATGCGGATATCGTCTTTCCGCCCGAGCCGCAGTTCCAACGCAGTTTGCAGGCAGTCAAGTACCAGTTCATCCGGCATCGTATCCGGGCCGATTGCCGCCAACAGTGTCCGCAGGAAAGCAAGCGCTTCCGGAAAAAAATGCCGGAAATACGGTTTTTCATGCTCCAAGACCACGGTTTCTGCCAGCAGCCGGAACGCTTCATAAAGCTCGCCGCGCTGCGCAAGTTCTTCGGCCAGCAAAAAGGCGCAGTCCATAAAATCCCCGCGGTCAAGCCACTCCGCAAGCGAATACGAACCCGGCGCGCGCAGAAGCCGCAGATACAAATCCGCTGCTTCGGCTTCCAAATCGTGCAGCAAATCATAAAAAATGAGCTTGGCCCGGCTCTCCCCGTCTTCCCGTTCCAGCAGCCAGCTCCGGTAATCAAAACCGGTATTCTGCTGCGCGCGCCAACCGGCAAACCGCGCCCGCGTTTCCGCATCGGAAAGGATATGGTAAGCCTCCAGCAAAATCCGCATTTCCGCAGCAGTGTCGCGCGCTTTCCGGGAATAACCGGCGGTATCCGGGTGGAGGCGCTTCGCTTTTTCCCGGAACGCACGTTTGATTTCCACCGCGCCTGCGTCCGGCGGAACGCCAAGAATGCGGTAACAATCCTGCAGCAGCAATTCAGCCAAGATTTTTCCCGCCGGCGCGCGCCTCATCCCGGTTCCGGAGAATATCCGAATAATCCAACACCACGCCTTCTTTTTCCATCGAACGCATCAGGTTTTCGTAAGCTTTGCGGTTGCCGAAAAGGCCGTAAGAAACCAAAAGCGCCGCGCCTTTTTTTCCGGCGACGGATCCGGCTGCGGCGAAAAATTCTTTAATCCGGGACGGAAGGGCGCTGCCGAAAAATCCGCTTTTCCGAGCAATCACCGCAATGTAATCCGACAGGGCCAAAGCAGCCGGACCGGTCTCCTGCATACCGTCCAGCACTTGTACGGTATTACCGGTCTCTTCAGCGGACTGCCGCACCGCCCCGGCGATAGCTTCCGTGCGGGCGTCCTTTCCGTCATAAAAACAAATCAACGCAACTTTCATTTGCAGCCCCTGTATCCTTCAGCAAATTTTATACAGTTTTTCAATCATTTTTTCTTTTACCACCAGCACGGAACAGCGCGCATTCAGCAAAATTGCCTTTGCGGAAGAAGAAAGCAAATCCTTCGGATCGCCCGGGCCTTTTTCAAAACCACCCAGCAGAATCATATCCGCTTCCAGTTCCTCTGCGGCAGCGACGACTTCGCTCCAAATCATCCCGCGCCGGAGCATCGGCTCAATCTTCACACCTTTTTCGCGGGCAATTTCGTCCGCATATTGCAAATACCGCCGGCCGTTTTCATCCAGACTCTGCTCATACTCGCGGCTTTCTTCTTCGATAAAAAAACGCCGCATCGTAAGCTGCCGGATGGTGGCGGTATCCACAACGTAAATCGCATACACTTTGCAATGATACTGCCTGGCCATAATGACGGCGTACTTCAGCGCATTGATTGAGGAATCCGTATTGTTGATTACTACCAGAATATTTTTAAAAAGAGGCTTTGCCATAGCGTTTACTGCGCACCTCCGCTCCGTGATTTCAGGTTTTTCAAAACAAACACATTTTCCCGTTCCCGTTCTTCCAGAACGCTTTCAATGTACTGCTTTGTTTCTTCCGTCTGCGGAATCACCTGTTTATCCAGCGCATTAACCCGGCGCTGGGTTTTCTGCACTTCACGTGCCAGCCGCCACACGATGGTGCGGATGGAAGCCATTTGCGTTAACAGGCGGAGCAAAGCGAAAAACTCCACCGTCACTTTGTCGCAGTCGGCAAAAGAATTGACGAACGACCACGCCGGTTTCGGACGCGGCAGCTCCACGTCGATTGTGGAAAAACCCATCCCGGCAAGCGTTACATGTTTTTCCGTGGCTTTAAAATCATAGGAAAGCGAACGCGTCAGCCGGTCTACCTGCTCCGTTCCCACCGCCATATACATATGGCGCAGCGAGGAATAGGCTTTCCCGATTTGCTTATCAATATCGGTTTCCAGCAGTTTAACCCGCTCCACCATGTGCATCAATTCCATGACCAGAATTTCCCGTTTTTGCTCCAGCAAATCGTAGCCGTCTTTCGCTGTAGCCAGCTGTTCTTTTACCGCAAGCAAATTGGCCTTTGTGGGAGCAAGAGGGAGGCGCGCCATCAGTCCTGCCCCTCCCCGGCTGTTTCTTCCTGTGCATCCTCCGGCAGGTATTTTTGTACCAGTTCCGGCCGGATACGCAGCAAATCTTCTTCCGGCAAAAGTTTGAGCAGCTTCCAGCCGAGATCCAGCGTCTGCTCAATGCTGCGGTTTTCAAATTCGCCCTGCGAAAGGAATTCCTGCTCAAAGCGGTCCCCGAAACGGAGATATTCCTGATCCGTGCTGCTGAGTTCTTCTTCCCCGATAATTGAAGCCAGGCTGCGGACGCTTTTCACTTTCGAATACGAAGCAAACAGCTGGCTGGAAAGTTCTTTGTGGTCTTCCCGCGTCATGCCTTCGCCGATGCCGTCTTTCATCAGGCGCGAAAGGCTCGGCAAACCGGCCACCGGCGGATACACGCCTTTCTGCGAAAGCTCGCGGTCCAGGACGATCTGCCCTTCGGTGATGTACCCCGTCAAATCGGGAATCGGATGGGAAATATCGTCGTTCGGCATGGTCAGAATCGGAATCTGCGTGATGGAACCTTCCGATCCCTTGATTTTTCCCGCGCGCTCATACAGCTCGGCCAAATCCGAATACAAATAGCCCGGATAGCCTTTGCGTCCGGGAACCTCGCCGCGCGTGGTTGAAATTTCACGCAGCGCCTCGCAATAGTTTGTCATGTCGGTCAGCACCACCAGCACGTGCATTCCCTTTTCGTAAGCCAGATACTCGGCGGCGGTCAGGGCGCAGCGCGGCGTGATGATACGCTCAATGGAAGGCGCATCGGCCAGCGAAAGGAACATGACAACCTTGGACAACACGCCGGACTTTTCAAACGAATCGATGAAAAAACGCGCCACGTCGTATTTGATGCCCATTCCGGCGAATACCATGACAAATCCTTCGTTCTGCGAACGGATTTTAGCCTGGCGGATAATCTGCGCCGTCAAACGGTTATGCGGCAATCCGTTGCCGGAAAACACCGGCAGCTTTTGTCCGCGGATCAGCGTATTCATCCCGTCGATGGCAGAAATACCCGTCTGGATAAAGTCACGGGGATATACGCGCGCAAACGGATTGATGGGGCATCCGTTTACGTTCCGCATTCCGGAAGCGTACAGCTCCGGGTAACCGTCGATCGGCTTTCCCAATCCGTTGAATATACGCCCCAACAGCTCTTCCGACACCCGGATTTCCATCGGGCTTTCCAGGAATTCCACCGATGCGTCCTGCAAACTCAGTCCGGATGTGGAGCCGAAAATCTGCACAACGCAATATTGTTCCGACATATCGATGATACGGCCGGTCCGGATATTTCCTTCGGCGTCATGCACGGCGGCAATTTCGTTGTAAAAAACATTTTCGCGGCGGTTCACAACCACGATCGGCCCGTCTACAGAAGACAGCCCCCGGTATTCCACTCCATTCATACGACACCCGCCTTCCGGTACAGTCTGTCCAGTTCATCCAGCTGCTGATTCATTTGCTCCTCAACGGCATGAATGCCGGCAATATCTTTGTTTGTACACGCCGTCTTGATGCGGACGATGCTTTCCCGGCAGGGAAGCGCCGTGATTTTTGCAAGCGGGCAGCCGTTACGGATAATTCCGGCTGCGCGGCGGTAAAACGACATCATAATCGAAAGAATCAGCAGCTGCTTTTCCGGCACCGAATACATGTCGGCGTCATCAAAGGCGCTTTGCTGCAAAAATCCGTTTTTGATCATCTCTGCCACAACCAGAATAATCCGCTCGCTGTCCGGCAGGGCGTCCGGCCCGATCAGGCGCACGATTTGCTGCAAACGCTGTTCTTTCTTCAGCAGCTCCAGCGCCTGCATACGGACTGCGCTCCAGCGCGGATCCAGTTTATCCCACCAGGGTTTGACTTCTTCCGCATATTCCGAATATGACTCGATCCAGCCAATCGCCGGATAATGGCGCGCATTTGCCAGGTCGCGGTCCAGCGCCCAAAAACAGCGGATAAACCGCTTGGTGTGTTGGGTAACCGGCTCCGAAAAGTCGCCGCCCGCCGGGGAAACTGCGCCGATCAGCGTCACCGATCCGGTTTTTCCTGCCATTGTGTTCACCTGGCCGGCGCGTTCGTAGAATTCCGCCAGCCGGGTAGGCAGGTAAGCCGGATAACCTTCTTCTGCGGGCATTTCCTCCATGCGGCCGGAAAGCTCGCGCAGCGCTTCTGCCCAGCGGCTGGTTGAGTCCGCCATAATGGCCACATCCAGCCCCATATCGCGGTAATACTCCGCCAGCGTAATACCCGAATACAGCGAAACTTCGCGGGCAGCCACCGGCATATTCGACGTGTTGGCAATCAGAATCGTGCGTTCCATCAGGGAACGGCCTGTCCGCGGATCGATAAGACCGGGAAACTCCGTCAGCACGTCGGTCATTTCGTTGCCGCGTTCGCCGCAGCCGATGTATACGATAATGTCCGCATCGCACCATTTTGCAATGGCGTGCTGCGTCATGGTTTTACCTGTACCGAATCCGCCGGGAATCGCCGCCGTGCCGCCTTTGGCAATCGGAAAGAAAACGTCGATTACCCGCTGTCCGGTGAGCAGCGGCTCGGAAACCGCCAGCTTCCGGGCGCTCGGACGGGGCGAACGTACCGGCCAATAGTGGGAGAGCCGGATTTTTTCCCCCAATTCCGTTTCGCCGATTTCCCCGTCCGCCGTATATTCCCCGGCGCCGGAAAACGCGGTAAGAACCCTGCCCCGGATAAACGGCGGCACCAGAATGGAATGCTGTACCGAAGCGGTTTCCTGCACCGTACCCAGAGGCATTCCCGGAAAAATCGCACAGCCGGACTGCACGCCATCCGCCGGCTGAAAATTCCAGCGCTTTTCCAAGTCCAGCGGTTCGCTCCGCACGCCGGCCTGCAAAAAAGCGCCGGTATCCAAAAACAGCCTTTCCAGCGGCCGTTGAATTCCGTCGTAAATCGTACCAATCAGTCCGGGACCGAGTTTGACGGAAAGCGGACGGCGGCGCGAAATCACTTTTTCGCCGATTGTCATGCCGGTTACGTCTTCGTATACCTGCAGCGTCGCCATGCCATGCTTCATGCGGATAATCTCACCGGTCACGGCACGTTCGCCCACTTCCACCACGTCGTACAACGCACAGGCGTCCAAGCCTTCCGCATACACAATCGGCCCGGAAATTCTGGTCACCCTTCCTTCGATTTCAGTCATGCCCACGGTGCGCTCCTATGTGCGGTCGGCAGTCAAAATGTCCGCCCCAAAAAGCCGGACTGCCAACTCTTCCCGGTGATTGCGCAGAATTTCGTCCCGCAGCTCCCCGCAAGTCACCCGGCAAAATACGGAACCATCCTCCGAGCGGAGGAGAAAACCTTCCGAAAAGCCGTGCTGTTTGGCTTCCGCTTCCGAAAACTCCCGGACAGAAGCGGTGGAGCGGAATACATCCGAAATCAGCGCCGTCACGTCCTTTTCCGGAATCCCCCGGTAACCCGCTGCAAGATTCCCGGCAGGCACCAGCGGGGCATACCGTTCTGCCAGCGCCCGCAGCGCAGCCAGTTTTTTTTCTGTTCCGGCCCGTGCAAACCAGCTGTCCAACGCTTCCTGCACGGCATGATCAATAAACGCAATCAAACGGCGTTCTTTTTCCAGCGGAACCGCAGCCCGGCGGTCATAGCGGTACTCTTCCAGCCGCCGCCCGTATTCCGCCTTTTGCTGCTGTTCATCTTCCGCAAAGCGTGCTTCCGTTTTCTGCCCGATTTCCCGGCAGTCGATCTCCGCTTCTTTCAGGATTTTTTCGGCTTTACGCCGGGCATCCTCGCGGATTTCCTTGTCCAGAATCTCTGTTGAACGAAGTTCTTCCATAAAAAAGAAACCATTTTCCGTTTCCCGGCGCGGGAAACGCCCTAAACACGAATCCCGATGGCCTCGCGGATCGAATCCGTCAGGGATTTCCGCCCTTCCAGATGCCCGTGGAGTCCGGGAATTTCCACAATCAGAGGATAATCCGCTTTCATTTGCCAGTCCCGGACTTCCTCTTCCAACATGGAAACCACATCTTCGGTGAGAATCAGCACTTTCGGCCGTTCCTCTTCCGACGGGACACCGGCGGCCAACCGGCTGCCGCGGCCGGTCACCGAAAAGAAAGCGTCTTTTGCTTCTTCCCGGTTGTGTACGATAATGCCTTCCACACCGACAAGACGGAATCCGAGGACAACGCCGCGTCCTCCAATGACACAGTATTTCACGTCAGAGCAGGATAATCAGCAGTGCCACCAGGAATCCCCAAAGGCAAATACCTTCCGCCAATCCGACGAACGGCAGCGCCTTGCCGGAAAGTTCCGCATTTTCGCTCATGGCGCCCATGGCCGCCGCGCCGATGCGTCCTACCGCCATTCCGCCGGCGATGCATGCGATGCCTACCGCAACTGCGGCCGCGATGTACTTCAGGCCGGCAGAAGACGCCGCAGGCGCTTCAGCGCTCTGGGCAAACAATCCGCAGACGGACACAGCGAGGCAGATCAGAATCAAAACGGCTTTCTTATTCATTGCAAACTCCTTCCTTCCGGTTTTCGTTTCCTTTGTTTTATCTCAGTTTGTCTTATATTTAAAGCGGAAAGGCGTAAATTCCCGTCCGGTTTCCGTAAAAAATTTGGAAAAGAATTCATAATATTGCAGCCGGATAACCTGAATGGCCACAATCATTCCTTCCAGCACGATGATGACGCAATTGCCGAACAGCATAACCGCCAGACCGCCCGCACCGCCGACAAGATTCGTCATCGTAAAGACGATATAACTCAGCACGGCATGGGAAAGCGCAAAAGCGCCCACCCGCAAAAAGCTGACCGAGTTGGAAATATACGTGGAAATGGTTTCCAAAAGTTCCACAACCCCTTCAATTACGGCTGCAAACACACCGTTTTCCAACACTTTGTCTTCGTGCTCCAGAAGCCGCGTCAGCGGGGAGGCAAAAAACAAACCGGCCAGCGGCAGGGCAAGCAGAATCCAGTCGGCTATGTGCGGATGACCGCCAAAAAACGCCACCCGGACCGCCAGAAAAACCGCATACCAGAAAAACCATGCGCCGCAAATTCCGGTTTTGCTGAATATTGCCTGCGCCGGTTTGCCCAGCGAAAACAGATTCACGATATTCAGGATCAAGCCGATGGAATTAATCAAAAAACCCACGCACAGCGTAAAGCCGAAAAACATCATCAGCTTGCCCACGGAATCGGCGGACGGCATCAAATGCAGGATATGATCCCGCGGAGCTCCGAAAAATCCGGTTATCCAGCGGCTGAATGGAACAAGCACGTCCCCGTTGGCAAAAAATTCACCGGTCAGCAGCCCCATCAGCATAGAAGAGCAGCCGATTCCGATAAAAATCGGGCCGAATTTCTGCCATTTGCGGAGCAGCGGCACTTTCCCCGTATTCAGCACAAGCCCGAGGCAGAAAAACACCAGCCCCTGCCCCAAGTCGCCGAACATGATGCCGAAAAGCAGCGTGAAAAAGAAAGCCACCAGCGGCGTCGGATCGATTGTGCCGTATAACGGCGCGCCATAGCTGAATACCATGCGCTCAAAGCTTTTTGTGAAAGCATTGTGCTTAAAACGCACGGGAACCTTTTCCTGCCCGCTTTGCACAGAAGGAACTTCGGACGGAGTGTACAGACGGATAGCCACCCGCCCTTCGGTCAATTCGTCCAAATCCCGCATAAGTTTCGGCCCGTCTTCCGCCGGAATCCAGCCGGAAAGCCGGAAGACCATCTGCGTGGATTCCAGCTTATCCCGGATCCCGGCAATCTGCGTTTCCAGGGAAAACACTTGCAGCAGGGAAAGCAGTTTTTCCCGGTTTTGCCCGCAAAAAGCCTGTTTTTCCGCAGCGACGGCAGCCGCCTCTTCCCCGGCTTCCTGCACCTGCTTTTCCAGGCCTTCCAGCACGCCGGCGGGAACGCCTTTGAAATCCTTGGCAATTTCCAGCTGCACAAAACCGAAGCGCTTCAGCTCGCTGTCCAGCGCAAAGCGGCCTTTTTTGGACGAAGCGGCCAGAATACGGCTTTTGTCATCGCCCAGCGCAACCAATACGGCGCGGTCGCCCAAAGCGGCCTGCAGGGAATCAAAGACAGCCGGATCGATTTTTCCGATACGGAATGTCAAAAACGTTAAATGTTCCAGTTCCGAATAGGAAACCTTCAGATTGGCAAAAGCATGCGCTTCGGTGTAAGCCGCAGACAACCGGCGGCTGTTCTCCGTACACCGGGTTTCCCGGCGGCGCAGGTCATCGGCCGCCGCAATGAGTTTCAACGCCGCTTCTTCATCCGCGGCGGATGGCAGCGTGGCGGAAGCGGCATACTCTTCTGCGTCGGGAATACCCAGATATGCGCGGCAATCCTTCAGCCGCTCCAGAATCCGGGCATGAACGCCTTCCCCCGAAGGCTGCGGAGAAACATCCTGCTGCGGCTGGAAATCGGCTTTTTTCCCGATGTATTCCAATACGCGGTCAATATCCTCGCGGAGTATCATCAGCTCCGCCATTTTCATGGGCGCAGTCCTAAGCATCAAAGTCCTCCACGAATTCGCTCATCTGATTTTCAGAGGCGCCAATCCGAATTCCTTCGGCAGCGACCCGGATCAAATATTCTTCCAGGCGGCGGGTGTAAAAAAATGCAATCAATGCCCCGACCGTAAACGGTGTCTGATGAAAACGGCGCATTGCCGTGTGAAAAAGTTTTCTCCGGCACTGTAAATCCAGCCAGCGGGGATCCAGTTCCCAAAAACCGTCAGGCGTCTCCGGATTCAACAGGGAAAAATATTTCCACTTTTTCCATGCGGAAAGCGTGTCCAGCGGAAGATCCATCACCGCCATTGCCGGTTCCGTCAGCGCCGCCCGCATATCCGGCGGCCCGTCTGCACCGGCCAGCATCGGCAAAATCTCTTCCTCTGTCATGTTGTAATAGACGCGCATCCGCAGCGTCCACAGGATATTCTGAAAAATAATTTCGTCACGGATCAGATCTTCCACCGCAGTACGGTCCCGGCGGGAAAGGCTCTGCAAAGCGGACCACAAGCCGCGGTAATATTGGCGGTCCAGCCGGTTTTCCCACGACACCCGCTCGCCGGCGTCCGGCACACGGTCAAACCAGCTGTACGGCGAATCCGCCGTCATGGCGCCGATATCCGGCCAGGCTGCATCATGCAGGCGGGAAAACGGCGAAATATCCACCAAATACGGTTTTTCCGCGCCGGAAACCACCGACTGGTAAGCCGTTTTAATGTTGCCGCAATCATAAAAAGAAAGGATAGCAAGGGAAAGCGGATCCGGTTTGTCGTACATCCGTACCAGCGACACAAAATCGGCCGCGGCGCGTTCGGCTATACGGCGTTCCAAAAGCTGCGCGAGACGGCTCTCCGGTTCCAGCGGGACGGCGTCCGCAAACAGCAGCGACCACAAATCCGAAACGTGGCTGCATTCAAAAAGAGCCTTTGCCCGGGCACCCACAAAGGCTTTGGCATACAGTCCGCTTGCCTTTGCATAAACGAAAGCGTCTGCAGCGACCCTGTCCATGGCGCGTCACTTCCCGGCAAAAACAGAATCCACAAAGGCGTCGAAGGCTTCCGTGTTTTTGGGCCTGGCTTCCAGCGCCGCGTCAAATTCCCGGTATTCCGATTCCAGCGCCGCGTCGGTTTTTTTCTTTTCCGCGTCATACCAGGCATCCAGACCGCGGATTAAATCCTCGTGCCGGGCCCGGAAATCCGCATCCGCCTGCTGTTTTGCCTCATTCCGCCTGCGGTCCGCCTCAGCCTGTGCATCCAGCGCCAGGGAAGAAGCCTCCCGCTCCACATCCATCAAATGGCCGAGAACATTTTGTTCGCGCACGGAACCGTCCAAGTCGTTCTCCTTCCGGTCTTACGGCAAAGCGTCCGTCAATGCATCCTCAAAGCGGCAAATCACCGCGTGGATGCCCTCCGCCGTTTTTTCCTGCAACAGAGCCGGATAAAAGTCCGGATTTTCCATCAAAAGCGCCAAACGGCGTAAAACCCGCAGATAACTGAAACAGTCGCCCCCGGGAGACAAAATCAAAAAAACGATATGCACGGGCTGTCCGTCCAAGGATTCATAATCGACCCCGGCCGGCGAAATTCCAATTACCCCGCAAATTTCCCGGATTTCATCCAGCCGGGCATGCGGCACGGCAATCCCCCGTTTGATACCGGTAGAAAGTTTGGTCTCCCGTTCATTCACCGCAGTAAGAATTTTTTCACGCAGACTGCGGTCCGTCCGGGAGACGTATACATCGACAAGTTCCTCAAAAACCTCTTCTTTGTCTTCCCCTTCCAAAGGTACTTTGATCATCGACGGAGAGAAGATTTTTCCGAGAATCATGCATCACCTTCCGGGACTTACTCCGGCTGTGCGGCAGTCTCTGCCGCAGGAACTTCATTCCCTGCAGCGGGTTCCGCTGCATCCGGCGCGGAATCCCCGGCTTCCGTCTCATTCCACCAGCCTTCCTGGGTCTCCGCCGCTCTTTGCGTACGGGCTTCCTGTTCAAAACCCTGATCCGACGGCGAGCGATTCACCAGCGCCAGAAAAAACGCGACCAGGAAGAATAAGAAAACCGTTACATAGGTTACCTTGGTCAGAACGGAAGCCGAACGGGAACCGAAGGCGGAATTGCTGCCGCCGCCGAAAAGCCCGCCCAACCCGTCTCCGTCGCTGTTTTGCAACAGGACAAGGGCAATCAGAAAAATACAGACGAGAACAAAAATTACCAACAGGATGACACCAATCAAACCCATATTGAACTCCAAAATATTCTGAACGTATGATGCCCGAAACTATAACCAAAAAAAAGCGCTTATTCAAGTAAAGGCGGAAAAAACACCGGCCCGATATGCCTTCTTTTATAGAAGGTTGAAGCGCGCGTAATCCAGCTTCCGGACACCGAACAGGCGCCCGGCATCCTCAG
>JADIMS010000042.1 GCA_017694555.1 Candidatus Avitreponema avistercoris | reverse complement strand
GATTCCGCCGCGCAGCAGCTGGAAATCATGCTGTGCGAAGTTTCGGCCATGCTGGAATTAGACGACCAGAACAACGGTGACACGGCAATCATTGTCCAGCCGATGGTATACGGAAACAGCGGTAAAAATTCCTGCTCCGGTAATTTCTTTACGCGGAATATCGTAACCGGCGAAAAGAAACTGCAGGGCCGTTTTTTTGAAGGCAAGTTTGACGATCTGGATTCCCCCGGCAAGGACATCAACCTGATAGACCGTGCAATGCTGAACGAACTGCAGACCATTGCGTGGAATCTGGAGGATGAAACAAAAGACATCCGGCAAATCCGCTTTACGGTGGAAAACGGGAAGCTGTGGCTCATTGAACAGCGTCCGGTGGAAGCCAAGAGCACCATTTCGCTGGTTAAACTGCTTTTGGATTTGAATCAGCGGAAAATCGTGGATGATGTCTATGTGGTTTCTGCCGTGAAACCCAGCCAGCTGAATGAAATCCTGCATTCGGTGATTGATCTTTCTTCCGTGAAGAATTTCCGGAAATCGGACGGCGGAATCGCCGGCGCGCCTGGCGCCGCAGTCGGCCGCGTATATTTCTCTGCCGACGCCCTTATCGATGCGCAGCGCACAGCCCGGCAGCAGGGGGAAGATTCCCGCTGTATTTTGCTGATGCCCGCCACGTATGCCGGGGACGTCAAGGCCATTGAGGTAGCCACCGGCGTACTTTCCAATGAAGGCGGCTATTCCGCGCATGCGTCCGTTGTATCCCGGCAGTACGGGAAAGTTTCCCTTGTCCGGCCGGATATGGTAATCCGGGGCAAAAAAGCGGTGTTGGACGGCGTGACCATCAACGAGGGCGACTATATTTCGCTCAATGTGCCGTATTACGGGGAATCCACCGTGTATTTCGGCCAGGTCGGTCTGATTGATCCGGATCCCGAATCTTCCGGTCTGTTGGAATTCATCGCGCTTACCAGTTCCTTTATCCGGAATTTCCATGTGCGGGCGAATGCGGACAGTCCGTTTGATGCAGAACTTGCCCTGCGCTTTGGTGCGGAAGGTATCGGTCTTTGCCGGACGGAGCACATGTTCTTCAATACCGCGCGCATCAATGTATTCCGGGATATGCTGCTTTCCGACGACACGGCCGCCCGCACATCTGTGCTGAAGAAACTGCAGAAAATGCAGACGGAGGACTTTTACGGCATTTTCAAAGCCATGAGCGGCCATGAAGTGACAATCCGGCTGCTGGATTCCCCGCTGCACGAATTCCTGCCCCATAATCCGGCGGAACTGGCGGAGTTCATGGATTATCTGGCAAAAAAAGGCGGCAAGAAAATCTCCAAGGCGGAAATTCAGGAAAAAATCGATGCGGTGGCGGAAATCAATCCGATGCTTGGCCACCGGGGATGCCGTATTGCCATTTCCTATCCGGAAATTTATGAAATGCAGATCCGCGCGGTTTTTGAAGCGGCGTATAAACTCAAAAAAGAAGGGTTTGACGTCCGGCCGGAAATTATGGTGCCGATTATCATGAATTACCGCGAGCTGAAACAGATTGTTTACGGTAAAAAGATTGAAGGGCACGCCTATCAGGGAATCGTGGACATCGAAAAAGCCGTGCGGGCGGAATTCCGCTGCGATCCGGTGGATTTCCGTATCGGAACGATGATCGAGCTGCCTGCCGCCGCCCTTGGCGCAGGGGAAATCGCGCGTTACGCGCAGTTCTTCTCGTTCGGTACCAACGACCTGACGCAGACAACGCTCGGTCTTTCCCGGGACGACTTTAACTCGTTCATGCCTGATTATACGATGTATGACCTTGTGGACGGGAACCCGTTTGCGGTTCTCGATCCCCGTGTGCGGGAACTGATTGAGCTGGCTGTACGGCGCGGAACGGAAGCCCGGCCGAATTTGGTCAAGGGACTTTGCGGCGAGCACGGCGCGCGTCCGGAGAATATCAAATTCTGTATGGACAGCGGATTGGATTATGTTTCGTGTTCTTCGTATTCGGTACCGATTGCCTTGCTTTCCATCGCGCAGCTTGAGCTGGAAACGGCAAAGAAGGAAGGCCGCGCGCCTTACCGGAGGCCTGTGCGCCGTCCTGCGGAAAAACCGGCTGCCAAATCTGCCGGCCGGACGGCTGTAAAATCCGCCGGAAAGGCTGCTGCGAAACCTGCCGGTAAGCCTGCCGCTAAGGCTGCGGCTAAAGCTGCCGCGAAACCGGCTGCAAAGTCCGCCCGGTCTGCTGCAAAAGCTGCCGCAAAACCGGCTGCGGATGCCGCGAAACCGGCTGCGCGGCGCGGCGCAAAAACAAAAAAATAGCGGAACGGAACCGCCTGCGGGCGGTTCCGCTTTTTTGCGGGCGTGCACTGGCGGCCGGCGGAAATGCCGAAAGCGCCCCGCTCACATTGACAAACATTCCTTCATTATTTACTATTAGACTATGACCGCTGACGAATTGCGTTCCAAGTACATTTCTTTTTTCAAAAGCAAAGGGCATGTGGAAATTTCCGGCAAATCGCTGATTCCGGAAAACGACCCGACGGTTTTGTTTACCACCGCCGGCATGCATCCGTTGGTTCCGTATTTGATGGGCGAACCGCATTCTTCCGGCACCCGGCTGACGGACTATCAAAAATGCATCCGCACGGGCGATATCGACGACGTCGGCGACGCCTCGCATTTGACGTTTTTCGAAATGCTCGGCAACTGGTCGCTGGGCGATTATTTCAAGGAAGAGGCGATTTCCTACAGTTTTGAATTCCTGACCGGTAAAGAGTGGCTTGCCATTCCGCCGGAAAAGATTTCCGTTACGGTTTTTGCCGGGGACGGCGAGGTTCCGCGGGACGATGAGTCCGCTGAAATCTGGAACCGGCTGGGGATTCCGCGGGAGCGTATTTATTTCCTTCCCCGTTCTGACAACTGGTGGGGGCCGGCCGGGGAAACCGGTCCGTGCGGGCCGGATTCCGAAATGTTCATCGATACCGGCATTCCGCCGTGCGGCGAAAACTGCCGGCCGGGGTGCCGTTGCGGCAAATACGTGGAAATCTGGAACGACGTCTTCATGCAGTATAACAAGCGGAACGACGGTACCTATGAAAAACTGACCCGGAAATGCGTGGATACCGGTATGGGCATTGAACGTACCGTGGCCATGCTGAATGGAAAAAAGTCTGTTTATGATACTGAGATTTTTGCGCCGGTGATTGCCGCTGTGGAAGCGCTGTGCGGGAAAACATACGGGCAGAATGAGGCGGACGATGTTTCAATCCGCATCATTTGCGATCATGCCCGTGCGGCGACGTTTATTTTGGGCGATCCCAAAGCCGTTACGCCTTCCAATGTCGGTGCAGGGTATGTCTTGCGGCGGCTGATCCGCCGCGCGGTGCGTCACGGGAAGAAACTCGGTATTGACGGTGAATTTTTGTCAAAAATTGCACAGGCGGTCTGTGCGCAGTATGCCGGGCCGTATCCGGAAGTGGCGGCCAAGGCGGATTTTATCTGTGCGGAACTCCGCGCGGAAGAAGCGAAATTCCTGCAAACGCTGCGGAAAGGCGAGGGCGAGTTTGAAAAAATGCTTCCTAATCTGCTGAAAAATCCGCGGAAATGCATTCCCGGCCGCCTGGCGTTCAAATTGTACGATACGTTCGGCTTTCCGATTGAATTGACGGAAGAACTGGCCCGGGAAAACGGCCTGACCGTGGACCGTGCGGAATTCGATGAAGCTTTTAAAAAGCATCAGGAGCTTTCCCGGACAGGCGGCGGACAGATTTTCAAAGGCGGCCTTGCAGACCATTCCGAACAGACAACGGCTTATCATACTGCGACGCATCTTTTGCAGCAGGCGCTGTCGATTGTCCTGGGCGATCATGTAGCCCAGAAGGGAAGCAATATCACGGCGGAAAGACTGCGGTTTGATTTTACGCATCCGCAGGCGATGACAAAAGAAGAAATTGCCGAAGTAGAGCGCATCGTCAATGCGCAAATTCAGGCGGATCTTCCTGTGACGATGGAAGTTATGCCGCTGGAAGAAGCCAAACGGCAGGGTGCGCGCGCATTGTTCGGGGAAAAGTACGAAGATATGGTGAAAGTGTACAGCATCGGTGATTTTTCCAAGGAAGTGTGCGGCGGTCCGCATGTTGAACGGACCGGAAATCTGGGCGTGTTCAAGATTCAGAAAGAGCAGTCTTCTTCTGCAGGCGTGCGGCGTATCCGGGCGGTATTGCTGAAAGATGACGGCGCGGCCGGATAACGGCGGCAAATACCTGCCGGCGTGTAACACCGCAGGCAGGCAGATTGTTATCCGGTTTAGGAGAATTTGGAAAGTTTCCATACAACAGACGGAGGATTTCATGGCGTTTGATTGTAAAATACGGGGTATCAAACGGATGTCCCTTGGTTTTCTGCTTTTTTTCCTGCTGGCCGCCGCTATTCCGGCGCAGCAGGCGGATTTGCAGCCGATTGCCATGGTCAAATTGGATAAAAACGAGCCGATTACGCTGGCACAGCTGAAAACGCGCGTTGCCGCCTATGAAAAAGAGCTTGGTACATCGATGACGCCCCAGCAGCGGCAGGAAGTCCTGGATACGCTGATTAATGAGCGGCTGGTGGTGCAGGCGGCGGAAAAAGAAGGCCTGCGGATTACGGATTCCGACTTGAACCGCAGTTTCAACCAAGTGCTTTCCCAGCAGGTCGGCCGCCAAATCACCGAAGCGGAATTTTCCCGCATGATCAAAGAACAGTACAACATGACGCTGGATGAATTCATGCGCAGCCAGAACGGTATGAGCCTTGCCGAATACAAGCGTTTTTTGCGCAGCCAGATGATTGCCCAGCAGTACGTGCTGATGAAACGGCAGAACGATTTGCAGA
Source organism: Candidatus Avitreponema avistercoris (assembly GCA_017694555.1). Lineage (GTDB taxonomy): Bacteria > Spirochaetota > Spirochaetia > Treponematales > Treponemataceae > Avitreponema > Avitreponema avistercoris. Next base: position 2,780 of record JADIMS010000042.1, on the reverse strand, counting down.
ATATACAGGGGCCGAACGATGCCGCGATCCGTACCTATTATGATCTCAATAAACAGCGCTTTTTCCAGCCGGATATGGCGCGCCTTTTTTTGGTGGTTGCAGAGAAAGGGAATGATTCTGCCGCGGCGGAAAAGCTGGTGTCCGGCATTCAGCGGGAGCTGAAAGAAAATCCTGCTTCGGCGGAAGCTGTCCGTATCCGTGCGCAGCAGGCGGGTTCCGGGTTCCAGGCCGGTGAGATTTACGTGAATAAGAACGAAACCGCCGCCATGCAGCTGGGGATCACCATGCAGGCCATCATGGAGATATTCTCCATGGAGAAAAATACGGTTTCCGGCGTAAATGAAACGGACAGCAATTTCCAGTGCTTCCTTGTGCAGGACAAATATCCGGCAAAAATTCTGGAAATCGGGGATGTGGTGCAGCCGGGCACAACGGTGACGGTGTACGAATTTATCCGCCAGAATCTGATGGCGCAGGCACAGTCCGAAGCTTTAAGCCGCGCATTGCTTTCGATTATCAATGAATTGAAAACGCCTGAGAATTATACGGTGCTGAAGTCCGGCGATGCGCTGACGCAGGCCCTGTCCTGGTAAGTTCTTCCTCATTGTTTTCCGGCGGGATAGTATGGCAGGCAGACGGAAATCCAGAATATTGGCTTTTCAGACTTTGTATGCCTGGGAGCAGAACGGGCGGAATACGTCCGGTTTGCTGGATTTTGCCTGGATGCCGGACAGCCGCCGGGCCCGTTTCGGGGAAGACGGTCTGGCGTTTGTCCGTCTGATTGTTTCCGGGACAATCGAAAATATTGACGGGATTGACCGGATAATCCGTGAGAATATCAAGAATTGGGAAATTTCCCGGCTGCGGCGGGTGGATTTATCGATTCTCCGCATGAGCGTATATTCCCTGTTATACCAGCCGGATATCCATCCGTCGATTGTTATCGACGAAGCGGTGGAAATTGCAATGGAATACGGAACCGCCGATTCCTATAAATTCATCAACGGCGTGCTGGACGCAGTCCGCCGCAGGCAAAAACCGCAGGACTGAGATATGCGGGTACGGCGTTCCGTCATGGTTGCAGCCGGAACGGTTTTTGCCGCGCTTCTGGCGGCTGCCGTTTTTTTTTCCGTGAACCGTGCGCTTGTTTCAGATACGGGTTTTGCCGCGCTTCTGGAAAAGGCGGATGCGGAAATTTCCGCCGGAAATCCTTCCCGCGCGCTTTCTTTACTGAAAAAAGGCCGCCGCCGCGCGGTCAGTACGGGAAACTGGCTTTCGCTGGCTAAGCGGGAAATTGCCCTTTCTTCGCCGGAACAGGCGCAGGATACGCTTTCCGCAGCGCTGGATCGTTTCCCGGCAAACGACCGCCTTTCAGCTGTTCTGGTATATGTTTTGCTGCAGGAAGGAAACGCCGCCGCTGCGGAAACCTGGCTTCCGTTTTTGGACGGAACGGAATTTGCGCCGCTGGCGTCTTGGGCGCGCCTTTCTGCTGCCCGGCCCGAATCTTGCCGCGATCCGGAGGTTTATGCCGCTGCCTGGCGTTTTTCCGGTAATCCGGTGTTCCGCCGTGACGCCGCCGTGTTATACGCAGCGGCAGGGGATTACGCGCAGGCCCGCTTGGTTTTGCTTGCGCCCGCAGAAACCGGAAACACCGTACCGGCAGAAATCCCGGATGATGCGCTGTTCCGGGCTTATGTGGCCTATGACGCCCGGTACTTTTCCGAAGTGCCGGATATTCTCGGACTTTCCGGACTCCGTCCGCTTACCGGCGGCGCGGCAGAATCCGGCGCGGATGAAGGAGCGGAGAATATGTTTCCGGCACAGCTTCCGCTTGAAGCGGCGCTTTTGGCCGCCGATGCGTTTTATCTGGACGGAAAGACGGAGGCTGCGGATCAGATTTGGCGGTATTTTGCCGCTTCCGGCGGCGGAGATCCATTGCTGTTTTTCAACCATGCCCTGTATGCTTCTTCCTGGCCGGAAAAACGGGATACGCTGGAAGCGTGTCTCCGCCGGTTCCCGGATTATTACCCGGCATTGGCCGTGTATGTCCGGAGCGCTGTGCCGGCAGATTCTCCCGACAGGTTTTTTCCGTTTTATACAGAGAATGCCGCCGTACCGTCGCTTGAAGAGGCAGGGTTTGTTTCTGCCGGGATGGAAGAAGATTTCCGCAACCGTCCGGTTACCTTGCCGGATGCGCGGCGTGCACTGGATGCAGCGCTGGATGTGCAGGAAAGCCCGTACGCAGTGCCGGTCCGTCTGGAAAATATCCGGTTCCTGTGTTTTCAAAGCGGAAAAGATGCAGAAGCGCGCCATCTATTATGGAACATTCTGGAAGAATCCGGAAGGCATACGCCACCCGGGGACAGCCCGGAAAATGCCCTTCTGGAAGAATTTGCGCTGTGGTTTTTTGCATCGCAGGATGATTATGCTGTCTTTTTCACCCTGGCGGAAAACGCATCTGCGCTGCCCCCGGTATATGAAGGCATCTGGAAAGCGGCGGCCGGATATCCGGAAGAGGCGCAGCGCTGTTTCGCTTCTGCTGCCGCAGTGCAGGAAGACGCATGGGCGGCGGCTGCCGGATCGGCTGTATTGATGCGGCAGACCGGCGATTATACCGGCGCGGCGGATTATTTTACGCTGGCAGCGGATTTGGCCGGATCTGCGGCGGATAAAAGCCGCCTTTTTGCTGCCGCTGCCGAAGCGTTTGCGCAGCAAAAAGCATATACACGCGCGGCGGATATGCTGCGCCATGCCGTGTCGCTGGATCCGGACAATTACGG
>JADIMS010000041.1 GCA_017694555.1 Candidatus Avitreponema avistercoris | reverse complement strand
GCGCACGGACAGCGTCCGCAGCCTGGGAAACCCCTCCAAAAGCATCCAGCATCCGGCGGGCGAGAACCGGACCGACGCCGGGCAGGGTTTCGAAAGCCAGCCGGGTGTTTTCCTGCGTGCGGAGACGCTGGTTCTTGCCGGTCGCAAACCGGTGCGTTTCATCCCGGACGCGCTGGAGAAGACGGAGCGCGTCGGAACGCCGGGGCAGCCGGATGGGAACGGAATTCCCCGGCCGGTAGATTTCTTCGTCGCGTTTGGCCAGCCCGGCCACGGGAAGATCCAAACCGAGCGCAGACAGCACACCGTGCGCGGCATTCACCTGGCCGATTCCGCCGTCAATCAGCACCAGATCGGGCAATTCCGCATGTTCATTCAGCAGACGCGTATAACGGCGGCTGACTGCCTCCCGGACCGAGGCAAAATCATCGACAGCGCCGTCCGTCGTTTTCAGGCGGAACCAGCGGTAATTTTTTTTGTCCGGATTACCGTCTTTGAACGAAACCAGACTGGCCACCGGAAATTTTCCCCCGATATGCGCAATATCAAAGCCTTCGATTCTGGCCGGCAAAGCAGGCAATTGCAGAATCCGCTGCAGCTCTTCCAGCGCGGGAAAATCGCCCCGTTCCCGGAGGCGGCGGGCGGCGTCCTCTTTCGCATTAAAATACGCCATATTCATGGCTGCCGCGTGGCGGGAATCCGTTGCCGCAATATCCACCCCGTATTCTGCGCCGGGTTCCGCCGCAGTTTCCGCAGTTTCCCCGTCTTTGGCAGTTTCCGCGTCTATGGCAGAAGGCGCGGCGGATCCGCCCCATCCCTGCGGACGGATCACGGTGATTTTTGCCGGACTTTCCAAATGCCGCCGCAGCCATTCCTCCGCCAGCGGTACGCTTTCCGGTTCCGGAACAAAAATACGGGGAGGGACTTCGTTTTTATCCGTATAAAACGAAACCAGGAATTCCGGAAGGATTTCGCCGGCTTCTTTCAGCGTGCGCGTGCGGTAAACGTCCCGGCTGACCAGCTTTCCGGAACGCATACGCAGTACCGCAAACGAAATCATCGAACCTTCTTCCGCCCATGCGATGTAATCCCGCGCCTCCGGATCCAGATCCTCGACGGAATTGCGCTCCCGCAGCGTCGAAATTGCCCGGATTCCGTCCCGGAGTCTGGCCGCCTTCTCAAATAAACGGGCGGAAGCCGCTTTTTTCATTTCCGCCGTCAAAACGTCAACGCCTGCTGTCCTGGAACCGCTGCCGTCCTGCTCCAAAAACAGAAGGGCTTCATCCAGATACCCGCGGTACGCTTCTTCCGTGATTTTTCCGCAGCACGGCGCAGCGCACTGTCCCATGTGATAATACAAACAGGGTTTCTCCTGCCTGCGCAGCACTTTGCATTTCCGCAGCGGATAAGTTTTGCCGATGAAATCCAAAAACGCGTCCAGCGCCCCGACGTCCGGGAACGGCCCGAAATATTTCGATCCGTCGTTTTTCATGCTGCGCGTGCGGAATATCCGCGGAAAAGCTTCGTTCGTCACCCGGAGAAACGGATAAGTTTTCCCGTCTTTCAGATTGATGTTGTAGCGCGGATTATGCTGTTTGATGAGATTGTTTTCCAAAATGAGCGCTTCATATTCGTTGCCGGTCGTAATGTATTCCAGACGGACAGCGCGGGAAATGAGAATGCGCGTTTTAATATCTTTGGAATTGAAATACGACAAAAGCCGGTTCCGCAGGGATTTTGCCTTGCCGATGTAGATAATTACGCCGTTTTCATCTTTCCACATATAAACGCCGGAAGATTTCGGCGCTCCCAACGCCGCTTCGTGCAGTTTCCGGCGGTTTTCGTTCTCCGCGCTCATTTCAGGTATTGTATCATTTTACCGATATTTTTATAAGGATTTTATGATGAAAACCAGCCTGAAGAACCGGAACGGACATCCGAAACGGAGACGGATTTTCCCGCCGTTGGTTTCCGGCATGATTGCCTTGCTTTTTTTTCCGGGAGCCGCCGGCGCCCTGTTTTCCGCAGAGAAATTTTCGCTTACCGTCGGCGGGGAACAAGGGTGGAGTATGCTGGAAGAAACCGGCGCCTTGCAGGAAACCGAAGGACGCTTTTCCCTTCCGGCCCTGGCCATTGCGCCGCGCGGAGAAACGTCCGGGCAGGGGAACGGCGAACTGTACCTTCCGTTTGATACGCCGGACATCCGGGACGCCGCAGGAAAATACGACGTATTGTATGCACACGTGCGGCTTTCCGCCCCGGAACAGGCGCGGCAGGGAACAGGCGCGGCGCTGTGCAATACCACCGGAGAAGGCATTTTACTGCGGGGAAACGGCGGCGCGTTGTTTTCGGCGCAGGAAGAACTGCCTTCATTTACGGTCAGTTTCTGGCTGTACCCTTCCTCCACGGAAACCGGCGGGCAAATTTTTTCCTGGCGTTCTTCCGTCATTCCGGAAGAGGGGGAAGGACTTCCCGTTTACCAAAGTATCCGCGCCGGGTTTGAACGGAACCGCCTGGTCTGGGAATTTTCCAATCTGTGGATTACGCAGGACGGAAGGGCGCTGGGCGCGCGGCTCGAACCGGTTTCGCTGACGGTTCCCGGACGCTGGTCGTTTTACCAAATTTCTTATGACGCGTATGCCGGCGTTCTGGAATACCGCATCAACGGACGGACCGAAGCCATCGTGAATCCGGCGGCCGGCGGCGGTTCCGCCATCGGATTTGTCGGCAATCCCTCCAACGTGGAAATTGTCCCGCAATATGCCGGATTGCTGGACGAATTCCGGATTGCACGGCAAGCGCTGCCCGCGGTGCGCTTGGAAGACCTGCAGGCCGTTTCCGGCCGGTATCCGGCTGCCGGCGGAACATTCCGGACAAAACCGCTGGATACCGGGAAAGGAACCGCGCGCCTGCTTTCGGCCGATATTTCCCTGCTCGCGCCGGAAGGCACGGACAGCGAATTTTTTGTCCGCGGCGGGGACAATTTCCATACCTGGACAGCGGATTCCCCGCAGTGGGTTCCGCTGGTCAACGGAAAACCGGCAGCGGAAATCACCGGGCGCTATATGCAAATTTCCGGCGGTCTGTATCCTGACAGCGCAAGGGAAAAAACGCCTTTGCTCACCTGGATTTCGCTGCACTTGGAAAAAGAAAATTCACCTTGGCCGCCGCTGAATGTGCGGGGAACCGCAGGCAACGGGAAAGTAAAAATCTCCTGGAATGCGCCGGCAGACCGTGCCGTAAACGGATATTTGGTGTATTATGGAGAAGCGGCAGGGGAATATCTTTCCGCAGGCTCCCCGGCCGATGCAGGGAATTCGCTTTCCTGTGTCATTTCCGGTTTGGAAAACGGGAAAATGTACTACTTCAGCGTCGCCTCCTATGGGGAAGCCGGCCCGGATTTTCCTGGAAACGGTTCGCCGGAAATTTCCCTGCGCCCACTGGCAGCCAAATCGTGGGAAGGAGACTGACGTTATATGGATCCGGTTGACAATATTGTCACCAAAGTAAAAAAAGCCCTGATGTCGCGCGATTTTGAATTTGCAGAGCGGATTCTGCGCAGCGCAAAAACCGTAAAGCCGGACGTAGAACAGGATCCCCGTTATCTCCGTGCACTCGGTATGTTGTACCTGAAAGCGGAAAATTTGCAGCGCGCGCTGGCAGTATTCAAAACGCTCAATTCCATCGAACCGGATAATCCGGAAACGCTCAACACACTCGGCGTGATTTTCCGGAGGAAGAAAGAATACACCCATTCGCTCAATGCACTGCTGCAGGCAAAAAACCTCGGCGATAAGTCTGCCGGTTTGTATTACAACCTCGGGAACACATACAAAGAAATGCAGGCCTTTGAGGATGCAGAAAGATGCTTTTTGCAGGCGCTGGAAATCAATCCGCGCGACGCCCTCGCCTACAACCACATCGGCACCATCGAATTCCTGTCGGGAAGCTACGAAAATGCGCTGCGGGCATACCGCAACGGCCTGAAGATTGACCCGAACCATCCGTTCATTCATTTTAATCTGGCGCGTTTGTTCCGTCTGCGCCGTAAACCGGAAGACGCCGAACGGGAATATCTGGCGGCGCTGAAAAACCATCCGGGCTGGCAACAGGCGCTGGAAGAACTTTCTTCGCTGTACTCGTCGATGGGGGAAACGGAAAAACGGGCCGGAATTTTGCAGCGGATTCTTTCTATTGACAGCACCAACGTTCCTGCGCTTATGGACAGCGCGGAAATTGCAGAAAAAACGGACAAACCGGAAAAAGCAAAAGGCCTTTACCGGCGGGCCGTAGAACTGGCCGGAAACGACAGCCGCCCGGCGCGGAAATTCTCCCGCTTTTTGCAGTCATGCGGGGAAGAAACGGAAGCGGCGGAAGTCCTGGAACAATTCAACGCCGGAAATCCGGAAGAAACGGAAGTGCTCCTCGATCTGGCGGATTTATATCTGGAATCGTCCCGCTATGCACCGGCCAGGGAAATCCTCGCCAAATACCGGGAGAAGAATCCCGACGATGTGCGCCTTCTCCGCCTGACGGCAAAACTGCATACAGCGCTCGGGGAAGAAAGCAAAGCAAAAGACTGCTTGCAGCGGATTCTTGAATTGGAGCCCGGCAGGATTGAAGTACGGAAAGAATTTGCGCAGCAGCTCGCAGAAGCCGGCCTTTTGCAGGAAGCGCGCAAACAAATGGAAATGTATTTACAGGAATCACCCGCAGATTCCGGCGCGCGGATGCTTTTGGGAACGGTTTACGAACAGCTGCGGGATTTTGAAAAGGCGTTGTCATGCTATACTTCTGTAATTGAGCGGGAAAAAGACAATATCAAAGCCAATGCTGCGCTTTCCCTGCTCTACCAGCGGATGGGTAAAAATACCGAAGCGGTTGCGCTGGCCGGACGGATGGTCACCAAACAGGGAACGGACACAGGGGACAACAGTCTGGAAACATTGCAGGAAAGCCTCACGCTGTACGAGCAGGCCATGAATCACTACCGGATTTCCAATCCCACAGCGGCGGCGGAAAACCTGCGCCTGTTGAGCCGGATTCTGGGCGGCCGGAAAAGAGCGGCGCGTCCGGCTCCCGGCGGAACGGAAGATGCAGCGGAAATTCCGCTTCTGGAAACAGGACTTCCCGGCACGGAAGAACAGCCGGAAAATTCCCTGCTGCCGGCTGCCGCAGCCCCGGAACCGGAAGAAGGTCTGCATTTCCCGCCGGAACCTGACGGTTTTGACGGCAGCCTCCGTGAATTCATTGCCGGTTTGCAGGCCGCTGCCGCAGAAGAAGAATGTCTGGAAAACATCCGCAAAGATTATCCGCAAAACCCGGCGCAGGAGGAACCTGAACAGACGGAACCGGATATTCCGGAACCTGCCGCAGAAGAAAAACCCGCCCCCGTTTCCCGTCCGGTGCAGCAACCGCTGCAGCAACCGGTACAGATGCCGGTACAGATGCCGGTGCAAATCCCGCAGTTTTTCCCTGCCGCGCCCGTAAATCCGGAAATGCCGCGTATGGCGGAAATACGCGTACAACCGGCGCCGCAGCCGGTACAACCTGCCGCAGCCGTTAATCCGGAACCGCCGGAACCCGGAGACAAAGACGGTAACGGACAGCAGGGAACCAGCGGACGGCAGATTCTGGAACTGCTGGAATACCTCCGGGAAACGCTGGACTTCCTTCCGGAAAATTTACGGCAAGACTACCGGACAAGCGACGAACGGTTGATTCTGGAATACACGATTTCAAAATTGCAGGGACGGCCCGGAATCCGGAAAAATTCCGTTGCACAATCCGCTTATCAAAAAGCGCAAATCCGGAACCATCCCGCAGAAAACCCGGGGAAACCGGACGGGGAGCCGATCGAAGAAGTCTTCTCGTTCCTTGCCGATTTGGCGATGCAGCTTCCGGATCAAAACTTCGGCGCTGCGCTCAACCGGCACGCCGCCAACGTAAAACACAAATTGCAGGAAAAAAACCGCCGGCCGGACGCCTGACCACAGCGTCCGGGCAAACGGGGTTACAGGTAAACAATCCGGGAATCCGTCAGTACTTCGTTCCCGGTTTCTGTAATCAGAATATCATTCTCCAGACGCACGCCGCCTTCCTTGGCGCTGTACAGCCCGGGTTCCAGCGTCACAACCATTCCGGGCTGGAAAACCGTTCCATCCGATCCGGAAAGACGGGAGCGGACAAAGGGCGCTTCGTGAATTTCCAGACCGATACCATGTCCCAGCCCGTGCGGCATTTTGCAGCGGATACGGCTGAACACATCATCCGCCTTCTGCGCTGCTTCCCGGACAGGCTTGCCGGGATGATAGAGCGGCAAAGATTCTGCGTAGGCTTTCTCCACAGCGGCAATCATTTTTTCCTGCGGCGCGGTCAAACTGCCGGAGACAAACGTCAGCGTCTTATCGCTGGCATAGCCCTGGTACTTTACGCCAAAATCAAGAATCGAAAGACCGGGCCCGCCGAAAACCCCGGAACCGGATGCAGGAAACGCATGAATCATCTGGCTCCGGGATGCGCCCGCGGCCAGCGTTTCAAAGCTGGTACCTTCCGCTCCGGCTTTCCGGGCTTCTTTTTCGATAAACAGCGCTACATCGGTTTCCGTCTTCAATTGTCCGGCGCGCACTTTCTTTTCGATCATTGCAGCGATGGCGTCCGCAATGCCGCAGGCTTTCCGGATTTGCGCAATTTCGTCTCCGTCCTTAATCATCCGCATATCCGCAAGAGCCTGTCCTGCCCCTCCCGTCCGGCAGATGACGTCAAAATCACGCAGCGCGTCTACATATGAAAGGAATTCCGGATAAGACGTTGTACCCGGGATTTCGATATTTGAACGGGCCGGCGTTCCCAGAAGGACTGCCACACATTTGCAGGCTTCCACCGGATCCATCCGGAAATCCGTGTACGGAATAATTTTTTCCGCATCAGCACACCGGGCGGCAAGATTTTCATCCCACGGGCAAAGAACACTTTCACCCGTTACCGTCAAAAACAAAACCGCGTCGCAGGGATGCCCGGTGAAATAGCGTACCGAAGGACTGCGCTGCCGTTCGCTGTCTGCAAACATCACCAACGCGATGCTTTCACGGGCCATCCACGTGGCAAAACCAGCCCGGCGTTTTTTGTATACACCTGCACTCATTTTTTTCTCCTGAAATACGAAAGAACGGACGCAAACAGTTTGTCCCTGCCCAGCGCCAGCAGCGCGGCGCCGGTTCCGCCAAACAATAAAGCGCAAAGGCACAGCGGCAAGCCTTCCTGTAAGATTTTACCGCCGCCCAATCCGGCGCACAAGGAACGGATGCTGTCACGGAAATAAAAAAGAAGAAAGCCCGCCGCCGCGGAAAAAAGCGCAATTTTCAGCGTATACCCGGCCGTTCCCGCAAGCAGCGTCCGGAACGAGAACTCCGGATACCGGCGCATCAGCAGGAACAGGAAAAGCGTATTGGCGGCGCTGGCCAGACTGAGCGCCAGGGCGATGCCCGGCCCGCGGAAAACAGGCGCCAAAAACAGCGCGAGCAGGATATTACAGGCAAACGAAGCGATACCGGCCATTGTAGGCGATTTTGTGTTGTGCTGCGCATAAAACGCCGGCGAAATCACCCGGTTCAGCGCAATAAAAAACAATCCCAGCGTATGCATACGGAATGCGCCCACTGTCAGCGCAACAGAATCCGCACCGAAACTCCGCCCGGCAAACAGCAGCCGGACCAAATCTTCGGCACAAATCCAGGAAAACACGCTCACCGGCACACAAATCAGCACGATGGATTCCGCCGCATGCAGCAGCATCCGGTTAAAACCTTCCCAGCGTTTTTCCGCCGCCAATCCGGAAAGATCCGGCAAAATCACGGTACCGATGGTAACGGCAAAAATCCCCAGAATCAGCTCCTGCAAACGCAGCGAATATTGCAGGCTGGACACAACGCCTTCCCCCGCATTTCCTGCAAGAATGGTTGAAACCAAATCGTTCAGCTGATACGCCGCCATACCGAAAACCGTAGGGCCGACCAGCCGCAGCACGGTCCGCGTCCCCGGATTGGAAAACGCACGCCGCAGCGGTGTAAACGAAAAGCGGAACCCGGTACGCAGTACAAAAGGAAGCTGAAACGCCGCCTGCAGGCATCCGCCGGCCGTAACGCCGAAAGCCATCGCGCGGGCCGGATTTCCGGCGGCGTCGCGGAACAGCCACGTAAAGCCGATAACACACAGATTAAACAAAACCGGGGTGAATCCCGACGGCAGGAAAATTTTTACGCCATTCAGGATACCCTGGAAAAATGCCGCAACGGAAATAACGGCCAGATACGGGAACATTATCCGCGTAAGGAAAACCGTTTCTGCTTCCGCCGTACCAAAAAAAGGCACGATCCAGGGCGTAATCAGGATCCCCAAAACCACTACGGAAGTCACCGCAAACGAAATAAATGTAAAGCAGGACGAAAGAAACGCCCGGGTTTCCTCTTTGTTGTTTTCCGCAAGAAAATTGCGGAACGTCGGGATAAAAGCCACGGAAATACTGTTTTCCGCAAAAAGCCGCCGCAAAAGGTTCGGAATGACAAACGCCACCGTAAATGCATCGGAAAGCGCAGAAGTCCCCAGAAAGCGCGCTTTGGTCATCTCCCGCAAGAGTCCCAGCAGCCGGGAAGCAAGCGTGAGAACGGAAAGCATTGTACCGCTTTTCAGCAACGAAGAAGCCATAGCCGCAGTATACACATTCCGCAGGACAGATAACAGGTCTTTGGCTTGAATTTTTGCCGTTTTCTCAGCATATTATAGGATTATGGGAGAGAGAATAATCCGGATCGGCATCGACGTCGGTTCCACAACCGTTAAGACAGCAGCCCTCGACCCGCAGGATAACGTCCTGTTCGGGAAATACGAGCGGCACCGGGCAGACATCAAAAGCACGATTGTGAAAGTGGTGAACGAAACGCTGGATGTTATCAGCGCCCGTGCGGAGCAGGAAGGCTTCCTGCCAAAACTCAGTGTGATGGTCACCGGTTCCGGCGGACTGGCGGTCTCGTATTGGCTCTCCATTCCTTTCATTCAGGAAGTCGTGGCGTCTACTGCCGCCGTAAAAAAAATCATTCCGCAGACGGACGTCGTCATCGAACTGGGCGGCGAGGACGCAAAAATTACCTATTTCAAAGACGGCGTGGATCAGAGGATGAACGGAACCTGCGCAGGCGGAACCGGCGCATTCATCGACCAGATGGCGGCCCTGCTGGAAACCGACGCCGGCGGCTTGAACGAGCTGGCGAAAGGCGCGCATACCATTTATCCGATTGCCGCCCGCTGCGGCGTATTTGCCAAGACAGACATCCAGCCGCTCATCAACGAAGGCGCGCGCCGGGAAGACATTGCCATCAGTATTTTCCAGGCAGTGGTCAGCCAGACGATTTCCGGACTGGCGTGCGGCCGTCCGATCCGGGGGAATGTCGCGTTTTTGGGCGGGCCGCTGCACTTTATGGACCAGCTGCGGCAGCGCTTTATCGAAACCCTGAAACTCAAGCCGGAAGAAGCGCTGGTACCGGAAAATTCCCAGCTTTTTGTAGCTTACGGCGCTGCGGTTTCCGCCCCGCTGTCTGAAGACGGGACGGCTGCCGTACAGGCCGCTGCTGAACCGGAAACGTGCGGTACGGCAGAAGGCGGATGTACCGGCTGTTCCGGATGCAGCCGCCCGGCAGAACCGGAAGCGGACGCCCCGGAACAAAAAACGCGCATTCTTTCCGTTGCGGAATTCCGGGAAAGCCTGAAAACGCTGAAAGATGCGGAAATGCAGGAAGTACAGCGGCTGGAACCCCTGTTCCGGAATCAGACCGAACTGGATTCGTTCCGGATGCGCCATGCGGAAGAAATGGCGGCCAGCGCTGATCTGGACACCGCAAAAGGCCCGGTATTTCTCGGATTCGACGCCGGTTCAACCACCACAAAAGCCGTCCTGATCGACCCGCTGGGACGCATTCTGTGGCGTTTTTACGACGTCAACGCAGGCAATCCGGTGGAGCTTGCCGTCCGGGTGCTGAAAGACCTGTACCGCAGAATGCCGCCGGGAATGAAAATCATCCGCTCCTGTTCCACCGGGTACGGGGAAGCGTTGTTCCAGGCCGCGTTGGGCGTGGATTCCGGCGAAGTGGAAACCATCGCCCACTACCGCGCCGCCAATTTCTTTGTTCCCGGCGTGGACTTCATTCTGGACATCGGCGGTCAGGACATGAAATGCCTGCGTACAAAGGACGGCGCCATCACTTCGATCCAGCTGAACGAAGCCTGTTCTTCCGGCTGCGGAAGCTTCCTCGACAACTTTGCCCGGTCGCTGGGCATGGACATCCACACATTTTCGGATAAAGCCCTGCTGGCGGAAAAACCGGTGGATCTCGGAAGCCGCTGCACGATTTTCATGAACAGCCGCGTCAAGCAGGCGCAGAAAGAAGGCGCTTCCGTAGGCGATATTTCTGCCGGGCTGTCATATTCCGTCATCAAAAATGCCCTGTTCAAAGTCATCAAACTCCGCGACGCCAATTCCATCGGCGACAAAATCGTCGTACAGGGCGGCACATTCAATAACGACGCGGTTTTGCGCGCATTTGAGAAAATTTCCGGCAGAAATGTATTCCGGCCGGATGTGGCAGGACTGATGGGCGCGTACGGCGCGGCGCTGATTGCGCTGGACGAATGGAAGGCAGCCGGATCCCCGGCAGACGCACGTTCTTCCCTGGCAACGCCGGACCAACTGGAGAATTTCTCCGTCCAGCTGGAACTCCGCCGCTGCGGCAAATGCGCAAACAACTGCCAGCTGACCATCAATACATTCACCACCGGAATTTTCACGGAAGGCCCGATGGAACAGATGGTTGCGCCGCCGCGCCGTTTTGTCACCGGCAACCGCTGCGAACGCGGGCTGGAACTGGACGAACCGGCAGAAGAAAAAAAACGCCTCAGCGGAATCCAAAAACCGGAAAGGAAACCGGTCCCGAACCTGTTCGCCTGGAAATACAGCCGCCTGTTCCGTTACCAGCCGCTGGCAAAAGAAAATGCGCCGCGGGGAGAAGTCGGAATTCTCCGCGTACTCAATATGTACGAAAATTACCCGTTCTGGTTCACCTTCTTCACGCGGCTCGGTTTCCGCGTCCATCTTTCGCCGCGTTCCAGCCGGAGCGTTTATGAGATGGGGCTGGAAACCATTCCTTCAGAATCGGTATGTTATCCCGGAAAAATTTCCCACGGCCACATCGAAGCGCTTTTACGCGCAGGCGTCAAATTCATCTTTTATCCCTGTGCGCCGTATGAACGGATTGAAGATCCCGGTGCGGGGAACCATTACAACTGTCCGATTGTCACCAGCTATCCCGAAGTCCTGCGCAACAACGTAGACCGGCTCCGGCAGGATGAATCCATCACGTTTATGAATCCGTTCCTGCCGCTGGACGACAAAGAACGCCTGACGGTCCGGCTGCAGGAAGAACTGTGCGGAAAATTCGGCATCGGAAAAGAGGAAATCGCAGAAGCTGTGGATGCAGCCTGGGACGAGCAAAACGCTTTCCGCGATGAAACAGCCGCAAAAGGCGAAGAAGCGCTGGAAGAAATCCGTAAAAACGGACTGCGCGGCATTGTACTGGCAGGACGCCCCTATCACCTCGATCCGGAAATCAACCACGGAATTCCGGAACTGATTGCCGGACTCGGACTGGCTGTCCTGACGGAAGATTCCGTCGCACACCTTGGCCGCATCAAACGGCCGCTGCGCGTCGTGGATCAGTGGTCGTACCACAACAGGCTGTACCGCGCCGGGGAATTCGTCTCCCGCACCAAAAACCTGGAACTGGTGCAGCTGACCAGTTTTGGCTGCGGTCTCGATGCCGTGACGGCCGATCAGGTGCAGGAAATCCTGGAAGCCGCCGGCAAAATGTATACGCTGATCAAAATTGACGAAGGCTCCAATCTCGGCGCTGTCCGCATCCGGATCCGCAGCCTGATTGCCGCCATCAAGGAGCGTGAACGCCGCACGGAAGAGGCGCGGATTTCCAGCTATGTGCGCAAGCGTCCGGTCTTCACCAAAGAAATGAAGAAGAACTACACGATTCTTGCGCCGCAAATGTCTCCGATTCATTTCCGCATCCTGCAGGAAGCCTTTTCTTCCGCCGGTTACAATTTTGTGATACTGCCGGACGTGGATACAGCCGCCGTGGATACCGGTTTGCAGTACGTCAACAACGACGCCTGTTATCCGTCGATTATCGTAGCCGGACAAATGATTTCTGCGCTGAAATCCGGCAAATATGACCTCAACCGCACTGCGCTGCTGATTACGCAAACCGGCGGCGGCTGCCGGGCAACAAACTACATCGGCTTTATCCGCCGCGCGCTCAACGACATCGGCTGGTCGCACATTCCGGTTATCAGCCTGAGCGCGCAGTCGCTGGAAAAAAATCCGGGCTGGAAAATCACGCCGGGGCTGGTTGTCCGCGCGCTGATGGGTTTGATGCTCGGCGATTTGCTGATGCGCGTGCTGTACCGGACACGGCCTTATGAAGCGGTTCCCGGATCCGCCAACAAACTGTACGAAGAATTCAACGGAAAAGCCATCCGGCTGATGCGCAAACCTTCATGGCGGCGCTACAAGGCGCTTATCCGGGAAATTGTCACCGCGTTTGATACGCTGGAACTCCGGCCGGTGCACAAGCCGCGCGTCGGCGTCGTCGGCGAAATCCTCGTCAAATTTCATCCGACGGCGAACAACGATATTTTCGGCGTAATCGAACGGGAAGGCGCCGAATGCGTGGTGCCGGATCTGGCCGATTTTCTGTTTTATTCGTTTTCCAACGGCATTTACCAGCACCGCAAGCTTTCCAAGCCGAAGAAATCCGAAACCGTTTCCCGCCTGCTGATCCGCGCGATGGAGCTGTTCCGCAAGGACATCCGCCGCGAACTGACAAAGTCGCGCCGCTTTTTGCCGCCGGAATCGATTTACCGGTTACAGGAAGGCGTAAATGACATCGTACAGCTCGGCAATATGACCGGCGAAGGATGGTTCCTCACGGCGGAAATGGTCGAACTGATTCATTCCGGCGTACCGAGCATTGCCTGCGTCCAGCCGTTTGCCTGTCTGCCGAACCACGTCACCGGGAAAGGCATGATTAAGGAATTACGGCGGCGTTTCCCGGAAGCGAACATCGCGGCCATTGACTACGATCCCGGCGCAAGCGAAGTCAACCAGCTCAACCGGCTGAAGCTCATGCTGGCCAATGCGCCGGCAGGCAAACATCCGGATGAAACAAAAACGGCGGAAAACTGATTTTCTGCCTGTTTTGTACCGATATTGAAGCATGGTTTGCACACCGCGCAAGACAAAATCCTGCTTTTTGTCCGCTATGCTGGTTCTTTTTCCGCTGGCTGTACTCTGCGGGGAGACCGGATTTCCCGCAGAACCGCTGCCGCCGCCCGGTTTTCCGGAAACCGCGCGCGTACGCAGGCTCGCAGAAACGCGCTGGCTGCAGGACGCATGGTCTGCGGTTTCCGCACGTGCGCCGGAAACCGTCACGGACGAATTCGGCTTCCGTGCGGAATTTTCCTGCGCGGTGGATTCCGGTACTTCCCGGCTCACGGTCTTTGTCCGCCCGGAAAACGCGCACGGGATTCAGGGGGAATGGCGGCTCATCCGTTCGCCGGATACCGGACGCAACGAAGAAATCCGTATTTTTCCGGTGGACGATGAAAACATTTTCCTTTCCCTCACGCCGGATCCGGCGGACAGCGGAAAATCCCTGCTCGCCGTAAGCGTATACGGACTGTTCCTCCGGGAAGGAATTCCGCTGGGAGTCCCGTTTACGCCCCTGCTGACTATGCCGCTGACGGAAATCATCCGCATGACGCAGGATACGGCGCCTTGGGCGCTTTTCCGGCCCGATCCTGCCGGAAGCCGGGACAGCCGGCTGATTGCCCGCGCCATCCGGGAAAACCTTTCCGTGCTGTTTTATGCAGATGACGGCGCGCTGGACGAAAACGGCCGCCCTGTCCATATCGAAGACCTTTCCCCGCAGGACACGCCGCCCGAAGGAACCGTCGGCGGCGTCAACTGTTCCGGTTTTGTCAAATGGATTATAGACGGTATCATCCGTCCGGCGGCGGGAAACGGGCTTTTCATCGGACCGCTGAAAACGTCCACCAGCAATCCCGGATCGCATTTTACGGAACCGCACCGGGAAACCCGCGATTTGTTCTTCGGCTTGGACTGGTGCCGGAACCTGGCCGCCGCCGTAGTATCGCTGCAGCGGGGGGAAACCATATTGCCGGCAGAATCCGGTACAGACGTCACCGTTTCCCCGTTTTCCGGCGGCAACGGATACTATGAAGACGCCGGTTACCCGGTTGCGGAGCTTTTGCCCCTGCTGTATACGCTGGCGGTGCAGGAACCCGGATGTTTTTACCTTGGCGCACTGAACCGGTTGCGCGGGGATCCGCCGCTGCGCCAATACCACCATGTTGCGGCGCTGTTCCCGTATTTTACCGCCGAAGGACGTTTCGCGGTCGCCGTTTTTGAAAGCGCCGTGGAAACCGGAACCGGCGTATTCCTTGCTCGCAACCGGGACGCTTTTATCCATCTTTCGCGGGTACCGCTGCCGGAAGCAGAGCGTTTCTTTCCCCAGACTGCGCCCGCCGGGCCGCAGGAACCATAGGACGGGAACGCTTTTACAAATACGCCGGATTATAGTACAATCCGGGAATGCGCAGTGCATTCACCAAAACAGAAATCCGCGCGGTTGCATTCGATATTGACGGTACACTGTACCCGGACTTCCGTTTATATTGGCGGCTTCCGGCTTATTTCCTCAAAAACCTCCGCTTTTTCCTTGCTTTCCAGCGTGTCCGCAAACGGCTGCACACCGAAAACGGAATATTGCCGCCGTATGCCGGAACCGCAGAAGAACAGCCGGGAGCAGCGTTCCGCAGGCGGCAGGCAGAACTGCTGGGCGCCGAACTGGGCATTCCGCCCGCCGAAGCCGCGGAAAAAATTTCCGCCGTCGTATATGAAGGCTTAAAACCGTTTTTCCGCCGGATCAAACCGTATGCCGGAACCGCGGAAGTTTTTTCCGCGCTGCGGGAAGCCGGATTCAAACTGGGGATTTTGTCGGATTTCCCCCCGGCGCAAAAAGGGTCGGTTTGGGGACTTGCGCCCATGTGCCATGCCGTGCTTTCGTCGGAAGAAACCGGCGCGCTGAAACCGGCGGCGCAGCCATTCCGCGCACTGGCCGGCGCTTTACAGGTTCCGCCTGCGGAAATCCTGTACGTGGGAAACAGCCTGCGCTCGGACATTTTGGGGGCAAAAGCCGCCGGCATGAAAACCGCCCTGATTCTGCATCCGGCCGCCGTCCTGCAGCGGAAAAAAAAACAGGCCTGCGATATTTATTTTTATTCGTATCGTCAATTTTTACGCGATGTGGTAAACTGCGGGTAAGCAGCAAATAAGGTGGGAAGATGGACATTTTGGGAAATATAATCACGCTGGGAATTTGTCTGGTTCTTCTTCTGATTTTCCGGCACGTAGATAAAAACAACCGCACCCTCGAAAAAATGAAGCGCTTCTGCGACAAACAGAAAGAGGACTTCTCTGCGTTTGTGGACGGGAAAACAAAAAACCTGGAAACGGTGAGCATCGATATCGGGACGATGACAGACCGCGCGGCTGCCGCCCTTACGGCGCTGCGGGAAGCCGGCGCAAAACTCGCACAGGAAGAAAAAGCCCTGACAGACCGGCGGGAAGAAGTGGAGCGTTTCACCGCCCGTATCGGAGAGGCGGAACAGACGGTTGCCAGACTGATGACCGCCATCGGGGAAGCCGATAAAAACTTAAGCCGGATTGCGGAAGAGTCGGATTTTGCCGACGCCGCCGCACGGAAAATCCAAAGCCTAAAAAAAGACCTGGACGCGGTAAGCGGCCAGATCGGGCAGCTGGAACAGCGGTTTTCCCGGGAAAACGCCGCCGCGCTTTCCGCCGCGCGGGAAGAAACGCTTTCCGGCATCCGGGATGATATGGAAACCCTGCAGGAAAAAATTGACGCCATCATGCGGGTATCCGAAACGCTGGAAGAACGGACGCGGGACAGCCTGCAGGAAATTTACAACCAGATGCTGGACAACGCGGCGGCCCGCGCCGGAAAAATGGAAGAACAGGCTTTTGAAAAACTGCAGCAGCAGGCCTCATCCAGACTGGATAAATACAAAGAAACCATCGAAACCCGCACGGCAGCCATGCTGCAGCAGACAAAAGAAAAGCTCACCGAAAGCCAGCAGCTGCTGAAAACCTTCAAATCCGGCTGGAAAACCGAAGCGGATGAAATGCTGCGCGCGGCAAAAACCGAAATTGAAACATTCCGCGGCGAACGGCAGGCGGAACAGCGCGCTTTTGCAGAAGAACAGCAGAATGCGCGGGAAAATTTCGCGCGGCAGATGCAGGAAGCCGAACAAGCCCGCAAAGCGGAGCAAAGTGAATTTTTCCGCAAACTGAAGACCGAAACGGAAGAACTTTCCGTAAAAATCACCCGTACCGCAGGCGAAACCGAAACCCGGCTCGCCGCACTGGATGAAAAACTGACGGAATTTGAAAACCATTCCGGACACAGGCTCTCCCGGCTGGCAGAAATCCTGAACGAACTGCCCGCCATTGACAACCGGATGCGGACGTCCATTCAGGAAATGGAAAACAGGGCCGGCGCGGCGTTGGAATTGTTTGCGCAGGACCAGAACACCCGCCGCGATAATATCGAAGCGGAAGTCAACGCGCGCACGGAATCCCTGATGAACAAAATCCGGAATCTGGAAAACGTACTCAACGAACTGAAAACCCACGCTTACGCCAACGTTTCCGAAAAACTCAGGATTTTCGAAGACGACTTCCTGCAGGATTTGAAAACCCGCGGCGAAACCATGTCGGTGGCTATCAACAGCTGGCAGGAAAATCTGGAAGAAAAACTGCGCGCCATTTCCGCAGAAAACGAATCGGTACGCACGGACGCAGAAACCGAATATACCGAAGCGCTGAAAACCAGGCTGGCTGAACTGGACGGCGCTTACCGGAACCAGACCGACAAACTCGAAACGCAAATCCGGACCGTGGAAGAAGAACTGCGGACGCGCATTGAACAAACCGCCGAAAGCATCCGGACATTTGCCGGACAATACCGCGCAGATTTCCTGCAGGCCAAAGAGAATGCGGAATTTTTTGCCCGAAACGAGCTGCAAACCCATTCTGCGGAATTGCAGGAATCGCTGCGCCGGCAGCGGCAGGAGATGGACGCCCGGTACAAGGAACTGGCCGCCGGACTGGAAACAGACCGCGAAACGGCGGAAGCCATGATGAACGGGATACGCGAAAGCGTTTCGGAATGGCAGCGGAAACAGGAACGGAATCTGGAAACCGCCAGCGAAGAGCTCGAAACAAAAATCGAAGACTTCCGCCGTTCTGCAGCCGCACACGTTGCCGAAGTGGCGGCAAGCGCACAGGATGACTTCTCCGCCGCCGTCGCCCGTATCGGCAAAGACACCGAAGCGCTGCGGAATTCCGTGCAGGAAATCCAGGAAAAAATCCAGGCTTTGGACAACGGACTGGACAGCCGCCGCGAGGCCGCCCTGCAAAAATTCTCCGACGCATTCCAGGAACTTTCCCGCCGCGCCGCCGGACAGGCAAAAGCTGCACAGGAAGAAGCGGAAACCGCCGTGCGCAACCTCAAAGCGCAGGGCATGGAAATCCGCGCTTCGCTGGAAGACAGCCGCCAGAAACTCTTCCGGAAAATCCAAAACGATGCGGATTCCCTCTCCGCCAATCTGGAAGAAATTGCCGCCCGGCAGAAAGACGTCGCAGAACAGGCGCGCACACTTTCCAAAGTCGAAGAACTGAAAGCGGATTTGGAAAGCGGTATTGAAAAGCTCCGCATTGAAACCGGCAATCTGAACGTCTACGAAGAAACGATGGCCAGACTGAAATCGCAGTACCAGGAAATCCGGGACCTGAGCGCAGAAACGGAACAGCGGCTTTCCAAAGTAGCCGGAGAAAAGAAACGCATCGACACTATAGAAGCCAACCTGAACACGTTGCTGGATATTTCGGATAAAACCGAAGAAAAGCTGGCGGAGATGACGCGCACAAAAGACGACGTGCTGGACTACCAGACCCGGATCAAACGTTTTGAAGACAGCATCGAAAAAATCAACGAACGCTACGAGCGGATCGAACGGAAAACGCTGACTATCGACCAGACGCTGACCAACGCAGACAAAGCCTTTGAATCGCTCCGGAAGCTGGAAGAAAACCTGCGCGCTTACCGCGAAAAAAGCGCGGCGCTGCCGGAAGATATGGACGCTATCCGTACCAAGCTGAACAGCCTGCTGACCGCTTCCGAGCGCGTAGGGGAAATCGAAAGCAAAATCACCCAGCTGGAAAGCGAACTGTCAGACACCGAAAAACGCGCCAAACGGATTCATGCCGACCGCACGGCTTTCGCCAATCTGGAAAAACGGCTGCTTGAATTAAAAACCGAAGCGGATAAATCCGTCGGCTTATACCGCGCGCTGGCAAGCGGGGACGATCCGGCCGGAAAAGGAAAAGGCGCGCCGCCGGTTTCCGTGCGGGAGCGGGTAAAAGAACTGAAACACCGCGACTGGACCAATGATGAAATCGCAAAGCGGATGAAACTTTCGGTTTCGGAAGTGGAGCTGATTCTGGATTCACCGGACTGAATCCGCGCCGGCCGGGGAAAAATCCGCCGCGGTTCCGGAAAGAAGGCATACCGCCTGCGCTTCCACAACAAGCCCTTGCCCGACTTCACCCAGCCCTTCGCCGGTTTTGGCTTTTACGAACACGCCGCCTTCTTCGGGGATTCCGCCTGCCTCAGCCAGGATACGCCGCACGGACCGGATAACCTCCGTCCGCCACGGCAGGAATTTCGGCTTTTCCAGATGAATTACGCAGTCCAGGTTTTCCAGCTGCCAGCCGGCCCGCCGTACCATGCGCCAGACTTCCGCCAAAAGCAAAGCAGAGTCGGCGTCTTTCCAGCGCGGATCACCCGGCGGAAAAAGCCCGCCGATGTCCCCCAATGCGGCGGCGCCGAGCAGGGCGTCCGCGATGGCATGCAGCAATACGTCGCCGTCAGAATGCCCGTCCTCGCCGGTTTCCGACGGAATCTCCACGCCGCCGAGCACAAAACGCCGGCCGGGAACCAACCGGTGCCGGTCCGTGCCAAGCCCTACGCGGAATACGCGCTCAGACTTCATCCTCTTCGTCGTCCCCGTCGTCCGCGTCAGAATCTTCGTCCATCAGATCCGGATCGCCCAGGAAGTCTTCATCGTCATCGTCCGCGTCCCGTGATTTTTCCGGATTGGGATTGTATTCCCCGAACGGCTCCAAATGGCTGTGGATGCGGCTTTCCGCTTCTTCTTTGGAAATATCCAGCGCATAGCTGATTTCGTCTTCCAAGAGCTTGCGCGCGGAATCATACAGTTTCCGCTCCAAAATCGGCAGCTCTTTGATTTTGCTCCGGTGGTACAGCGAGCGGACAATCGTAGCAATATCGCTGATGCTGCCTTTTTTCAGTAAATCCAGATTGGTCTGATAGCGCAATTTCCAATCCGAAGAAATCTGCTCAAAATCCTGCGAAATCAATTCCAGTGCGGCGTTTGCTTCGTCCGCAGAAACGATAGCCCGGATACCAAGCTCCTCCGCTTTATCCACGGGAGCCATGATTGTCATATCGGAAACCGCGATGTAAATCACGTAATAGAGTACGGGTTCGTTCTTAAACAGCTTTTCTTTGATTTCGACAATTTTTCCCACGCCCTGGCTGGGATACACAATTTTCTGGTCAACACGGAAAGTGGTTTTACCGTCCATGGGAACAGTATACCACAAAAAAAAAGAATCTTCAATTGACACAGGTTTTCCTGTATGTATAATTCTTTTATGCAGCTTGCCAATTTTTTTTCCATGAACCGGCTTGTGCTGGCGCCGGTTTTTTTCCTTCTGTATTTTCTGCCGGACGCCGTTCCGGCTTTCACCGTACCGTCGGTATATATTCTGGCGCCGCTTTTTTTGTATATGGAGTTTACGGATTTCCTCGACGGATTCTGCGCGCGCAAATACAATATGGTCAGCGACTTCGGGAAGCTGTTTGATCCGTTTGCGGATGTACTGACCAATCTGACGGTATTCTTTACGTTTGCGGTTTCCGGTTATCTGCCGCCTTTCTTTTTTGTCCTTGTCCTGTTCCGGGAAATGAGTATGCAGTTTGTGCGGATGCTCGCGATGCGCAACGGCGTGGTTATCGCCGCGCGGATGGCCGGCAAGGTGAAAACCGTCGTCTATATCGTTGCCGCCGGCTTTTCCCTGCTCATCGAAAGCCTGGTGCGCCTGAATTCTGCCTACGCTTTTCTGTCTGAAGAAACGTTTGAACCGTTGCGGAATGTGCTGGGCGCCGTAAACATTTGCCTGTATGCGCTGGCAGTCATTCTGTCCGTAACATCTTTCCTGAATTACCTGCGGTTATTCCGATCGGCGCTGAAGCAGCCTCTTCCGGAAAACGGCCGTCCGTAAACGGAGCCGGCGCGTGCATCGGCATCCGGACAAACGCCGGACAAAGACTCCGGATCCGGCAGACAGGGCAGAGCTGCGGAAACGCTACGGTATGCTGTGCAGCGCTGCCGGAATTGCCGTCAATCTCCTGATTTCTGCGGCGAAATTTTTTGCCGGTTGGATTTCCCGGTCCGTAGCGGTAACGGCAGACGCTGTCAACAATCTGACAGACGCCGGCGGCGCCATTGTCTCCCTGGCCGGATTCAAACTGGCGGACAAAAAAGCCGATGCCGGGCATCCGTTCGGGCACGGACGGCTGGAATACATTGCCGGTATCGGCGTTTCATTTTTTACGCTGCTGACCGGCGCCGAGCTGCTCCGTACATCGGCGGGGAAAACGATTCATCCGGAAAAACCGGAAGCAGGCGTTGCGGCCGCCGCAATTATCCTGTTTTCCATCGGCGTCAAATGTCTGATGGCTGTGATTACCAAGTCCGCCGGAAAAAAAATCGCTTCCCCGGCGCTGGAAGCAACCGCACGGGACAGCCTTGCCGACGCGCTCTCCAGTACGGCCGTCCTGCTTTCGCTTATTTTTGCGCGCCTTTTTCCGCACGCAGGCTTCCCGTTTGACGGCGCGGCCGGAATCCTGATTGCGCTTTTCATTTTATATAACGGATTCGCGTCGCTGAAGGAAACGGTAAACCCGCTGCTGGGGCGGCCCGCTGATCCGGAGTTCGTCAAAAATATTGAATCCATCGTTTTGCAGCATAAACCGATTTCCGGCATTCATGATTTGGTTATCCATGACTACGGGCCGGGGCGCGTGATGCTTTCGCTCCACGCAGAGGTTCCGGAAAAAAGCACGCTGTCCGCCATCCATAAAGTCATCGATGCAGCCGAAAACGACATCATGATCCGGACCGGCTGTGCCGCCGTGATTCACATGGACCCCATCGACCTGGAAAACCAGGAATTTATCCGTGTACGGGGCACGCTTTCCGGGATTCTGGCGGACATGCATTCCGGTTTGCAATTCCACGACTTACAGATGGTACCGGAAAAAAACCACATCAATCTGGTTTTTGACCTGGTCCGCATGGACGGGGAAAACCGGAACGGACAACCGGACGACAGCGGGCTGCGCAAAAATATCGACAGCGCCGTGAAGAAAAAACTCGGGGAACGCTTCCGCTGCGTCATCCGCATCGAAGCGCCGTTTACCGCCGGAGGATTGCCGGAAACGGATCCGGCGTCCCCGGACCGCCGCCGGAAAAACCCGGGACAGCGCGCAAAAGGAAAGCATAAAACAACAGCGGCAGTCAGCAGCCGGCCGGAGGTTCTTCCCCGGCAGCGCCGGAAGCCGTATCCTGCGCCGCATTTTCCTGCGCTTCCTTTGCGTCTTCAAGCGCGCTCAGTTTGTACACAATCAGGAAACCGGCAGCCAGAAGCACAACCGCAACCGGAATACCGGCGCCGGACGGGATCCCGGGATAGATTTCCTTTATAGAGCCCAGCAGAAAACCGAGGATAATCAAAAACGACGGGCGCGGGTAATCCCGCATGGCAACCTGCAGAAGTTTCGTCAGCGCAAAAATCCCTGCCAGCCCGCCGGCGCAAAGCGGAATAAGCGAAAGAAAATCGTGGCCGGACAACGCGGCAAGAACCGGCTCATAAAGTCCTAAAACCAACAAAAGGTACGTGGTGGAAATTCCGGGCAGGATCAGTCCGACGGAAACCAAAACGCCGACCAAAAACTGCGCCAAAAGGGAAGCAAAGTCCTTGTCCAGCCGGAGTGCGAACGCACCTTCCGGAATCCACTCGATAGACAGCACCAAAAGGACGCCGGCCGCCACAAATACCAGCGAAAGCGCATCAAAGCCGTGCGTTTTTGCTTTGCGGAACATCATCGGAACCGTACCGATGACAGCGCCGAGGAAAAAATACATGACGGTTACGGAGAATTTTGAAATCAGCCATTCCAGCGGTTTTGCCGCCAGCACGATCCCGGCTACAGCAGAAATGCAGAACACAGCGAGATACAAAAACGCACGTTTACGCCCGGTTTTTCCGAAAAGAGCCGGGACGGAAGCAATCAGGCGGTCATATTCGCCGAGAATCATAGCCATCGATCCGCCGGAAACGCCCGGCACCATCATGGACGCGCCGACGATAAAGGCTTTTACCACCAGTTTCAGCATACGGACGAGCCTACCAAAAAACCGTTTGCCTGTAAAGGCTGTCACCAGCCGAGAACATCCGCACGGTGCGCTTTCCCCAGCATTTCCAGCTGTGCGGCCAGCGGTAAATTCCCGGCGTTTTTTGTATACGGCGAACTGCGCAGGTCAATGGTAAAGCGGTTCATGGAAAAATGCTGGAACAAAAGCACATTTTCAGCCAACGCCGGGTCTGCACCGGATTCCCGGATCCGCGCCAAGGTTTCTGCATATACAGCGAACAGACCGCGCGGGCGCAATTCGCCGTAACCCGCAATCCACAGCGGACACGAAAGCGCTTTCCGCAGATCCGCCGTCTCTTCTGCCATAAACTGCTGGCTTTGCGCAAACAGCGTGCGGAACGCCTCCCCGCCGTGCCTGCATAAAAAAGCCAGTTGTTTGGTGCGGGCGGAATGCACGGGCGTTTTGTTCAAAACAACGGCGTTTTTCCGGAAATCCACGCCCAGCTCCGGATGGGACGAAAAAAAACGGGCGGCGAGCTTCCCTGCCTGTCCAACCAGATACTTCCGGTTCCGTTCCCGCTGTTCTTCCTTTCCGGGATTGTCGCTGACCAGAATCAGGCGGATTTCATCCTGCGGGCATACGGCGTCCAAAGCCGTATTGTACACCACCGGAGTTTCCACCGGATACGCCGGCGTACCGCCCTCTTCCGCCGCCTGCCGCTGCAATTCCGGCAGCCAGCCGGAACAGGCGTCCTCCCACGCAGAACACCGGCGCCGGAAGCATTCACGGAAAGACTGAAAAGCCTGCCACTGCACGTCTGTCATACAACAGCATGGTAACACAGACCGGCGGCCGGAACAAGCAAAGGACTAGGTTTTTTTTCTGCACAGATGTATAGTATCCGCATGAAAGATTCCCAGACCAAAGCGCCGGCATTTTTCCTGTCCTGTATACTGGCACTGTGCGTGTTCCCGCTGCTCTTTTCCTGTACGGAAAAACCTGCGGAAAACGGCGCGGAGGCCCTTACCGTCACCGTCAGCATTCTGCCCCACCGCTGGTTTGTTTCCGAAGTCGCCAAAGGCAATCCGGCGGTTGCCGTGAATGTTTTGGCCGGTGAAGGCCAGAATCCGCATTCTTACGAGCCGACAACCCGGCAAATCCAGGCGCTGGCGGAATCTGCATTCTGGCTCCTTTCCGGTTCGGAATTCGAAATTCCGCTGCTGCCAAAAATCCGGGCGCAATTTCCTTCCCTGCATATTGTGGACGGAACCGCAGGCGTAACATTCCGGCAAATGGAAGAAGAAACCGGAAGCCATCCGGAAGAAACGCATACGGGGAACATTGACCGGCATTCCTGGCTTGGCGAACAGCCGGCGCTTTTGCTGGCCGGACACATCTGCGGCGCGCTTTGCCAGGCGGATCCGGCAAATGCAGAGCTTTACCGGAAAAATGCCGCTGCGCTGAAAGAAACCATTACCGCGGAGTTTGCTTCCCTGCGGGAAAAACTGGAGCCGCTGAGAGGCGCCCCGGTTTTTGTGTTTCATCCTTCATTCGGCTATTTTCTGGACGAATTCGGCATCCGGCAGGAAGCTGTGGAAACCGGAGGCAAAGAACCGACAGCGAAAACGCTCGCCGCAATCATCGGGAAAGCGCGCCGGGAAAACCCGAAGGCTATATTCGTACAGGCGCAGTTTCCGGTAGCGGCTGCCAAAACCCTGGCGGATTCTGTCGGCGCGGAGGTTGTCCCGCTGGATCCCCTCGCAGAAAACTGGCTGCAAAATATCCGCACAATGGGCGGGAATCTGGCAGCATTGACGGAGCAGGAATAATAT
>JADIMS010000040.1 GCA_017694555.1 Candidatus Avitreponema avistercoris | reverse complement strand
ACCCTACGCCTGCACTTCCGTCCGCGGAACCGGCCGCCGGAGCGCAAGCCCCGGAAACCGGCGGAAATGCGGAAACCATCCCGCCGCTGACCATTCCGGTACCGGACAACGAACGGATCCGGCGCTTCCGGGAACAATATATTTCCGAAAACGGCCGGAAATACCTTTCCGCCGTCATGCAGCGTTCCGCGCCGTACCGCAGTTTTATCCTCGCGGAAACAGAACGGCTGGGCGCCCCCGGATTCTTGCTCTATCTTCCGGTTATTGAATCCGGTTTCTCGGAGCGGGCGGTTTCCCGTTCCGGCGCTACCGGCATCTGGCAATTCATGAAAAACAGCGTCGGCGGTTACGGCATCCGCATAGACGAATGGGTGGACGAACGGCGCGATCCCTGGCTGAGCTCCACGGCGGCAATCCGCAAACTGATGGACAACTTCAACTACCTCGGCGACTGGAATCTGGCGCTTGCCGCCTACAACTGCGGATTGGGCGCCGTATCCCGGGCTGTCACGCGCGCCGGAACAAAAGACTACTGGGAACTCTGCGCGCGCGGATACTTCAAACCGGAAACCGTCAACTATGTGCCGAAATTCCTGGCCATTGCGGAAATCCTTTCCCGCAGCGCCGAACTGGGCATCGGCTGGGGGGAAGCGCTGCCGCAGCACGAAATTGCCGTGCTTTCCGTATCCAAAGCCGTGGACCTGAACCAGCTTGCGGAAAAAGCCGGCGGGGATCCGGACGTTTTCCGGCAGCTCAATCCGGCCCTGCATTATTCCATCACGCCGCCGGCGCAGGAATATGCGCTGCGGATTCCCGCCAGGGACAAAGCGGCTGTAGAAGCGGCGCTGGCTTCCGGGGAATCCCTGCTTGAATACTACGTATACAAAATCCGTTCCGGCGACACCCTGTACGCCCTTGCGCGCCATTATGGCGTCACGACCGACATGATCGCCGAATACAATCCCGGCATCCGTCCGGAAGCGCTGCGCATCGGTTCCACAATCCTCATCCCGGCGCTGAAAGAAGTGCACGCCTACCGCGGCAGCCGCGGCGACGAAACCCTGCGCTTTACCGGCACGTATCTTGTCAAAGCAGGCGATACGCTCTGGTCCATTGCCCTCGCCTACGACGTCCAGGTGGAAACGCTGGCAGAAAAAAACGGTATGGAAGTAAACGCCGTCCTCCGCGTGGGAAAAGTCCTGAAAGTTCCGGACCGTTCCGCCGATATTCAAAGAAACTGAAACCGGAGACTGTCTTTGAGGAATCTGAATCGAACGGCGGCAGCCGCCCTGCTCCTCGCAGCGGCTGTTTTTTCCGCAGCAGCCCAAAGCGGGGATCAAACCGTTTCCGCCGTCAACCGGATTGACTGGCTGCAAAAAACCGTTACCTCTACCCTTACGCTGGATGCACGGGCCGCCGGGATCATTCTCCCCGACGGACGGGAAGCCGTTTCCCGCAAAATGACCGCCAGCATTCCCGAACTGGCCGGGCGTCCGGTTTTTTCCCTGCCGGTGGATTCCGCAACCACGCTGGGCGACGCCGTCCGCGACGGAAGCGTAACGCTTGCGCAGATCCTGCGTTTTCTGGATGAAGGGGAAAAAACAGCGCCCTGGTTTTCCCCGGATTTGGAAACCTGTACCATGACCAGCACCGTCCGGCTCACGGATTTACAGCGTATGTTCATCCGCCACCAAAACGTTTGGCAGCCCCGGCGGCCGCTGGAACGGGTTCCCACCCGCACGTACAGCGGTATCGTGATTGACGCCCGCGGACAGCTGCCGGTACACGGCGAGTTCACCACGGACCGCCTTTCACCGTCTTTGTTCCCCAAAATCTGGGACACCGGCATGACGCTGGCTTATGAACGCAATATGGTTGAACCGGAAACCGCCGCGCAGAACGGGATTCTCGCCTATGCCGCCGGACCGGAAGACGAAACCTGCGGCGAACGGACCGGGCCGGATCCGCTGTACATCCGCGCAGCCGGCGTATACGGCATCCACCGCACCGATCCGGTAATTGCACGCCGGGATTACCTGCGTATTTTCTGCGACGAAGGAAACCTGGAACTCCTCAAGCAGGGAAAAGTTGTCATCCTCTGCGACCGGGAAATGCTGCAGACCGAACTTACGCCCCGCGTTCCCGACAACAGTTTTTACTTTTTGCGCCGCGGCATCGAACGCAGGCTGGCAGAAACCGGCGTGGACGGCGTAGGTTTCTCGGACCGCCGCCAGGGCATCACGCTGACCATTTACGGGATCCGCTTTGTGGCTGATTCCCCGCAAATTCTGCCGGAAGAAGAAAACCGTATCCGGCAAATTGCATCCGCACTGGCGTCCGCTGCCGCAGACACCCGCTTTTTGGTGGAAGGCCACACCGCTTCGGTCGGACGGCCTGCTGGGGAACGCACGCTTTCCCATCAGCGGGCGGAAGAGATCGCACGCCGGCTGGAAGAAGCGGGCATTGCCCGGGAACGGATTACCACGGACGGCTACGGCGGGACACGCCCGGTTGCCGGCAACGGCACCGAAGAAGGACGCGCGCAAAACCGGCGGGTGGAAATCACCGTCCTGCTGCCGGAATAATTTTCAGTTTTTTTTTCAATTTTCTGCTTCCAAAAATTGAAAAAACCGGTATAATGGGAGGACAAGGGGTTTTTTATGCCAAAGCAAATGGAACCGAATGTAAGCGCCGGATGCGCATTGGACACCGAAGTCAGTCAGGAAGAACAAATTTCCGGACGTACCGGGAAAATTTACTGTGCGAACTGTATTCACTGCAAGCTCGTTCCCGCCCCGGCGGAAAATGCTTCCGGACAGTTTTATCTCCGGGTGCGCTGCGACGCCGGAAAATGGAAGAAGAAACTGGGCGGTGAAAAAATCTATAAATACTTTACCGTAACCCGGCGGAGCATCGACGCCTGCGACTGCTACGAATCCATGGGGGAAGACGATAACTTCATCTCGGAACTGCGCAATACCCTTCCGATCCGGGATGAACTGTACGACTGAAGCGTAATGAAAATTACCCCATTCTCCCTCCGGCCGGCACAATACGGACGCTTTTTCCGGCTCGCCGTTATTCTGCTGGCTTTCACAGCCTGCCAGACCGTACCTCTGAAAGAGGAAATCCCGGCGGATTTAACTGCCGAGGAGCTGAGCCTCATGGGACAGAACGCGCTGGACCGCAACAATTATGCAGCGGCAGAGATTTACTATGACACCGTGCTGGAACGCTATGCCGGCGACATCCGGGCGGTTACGGCGGCGGAATACGAAATTGCCCACATCCGCGTCAAGCAGGAACACTGGGCCGATGCGAAACCCCTGCTGGAAAAAATCATTGCCCGCTACGAAACAACCGGCGGCGCGGGTCTCCCCCCGGAATATCTGGTATTGGCGCGCAACGACCTGGCGCGCGTTCTGCTTGCAGAAACGCCGGAAGCAGCCGGAACGGAAGAGTAACGGCAGTCCGTTAAATAATCGCCGCCCGCATCCGATAATTTCTCTATGAAAAAGAAATCTGTGCCGGGAAAAATCCTGATTTCTGTATTGTGCTTTTTTGCCGCGGGCTTTGCGGGCGCGCAGGATCTTTCGGTCCTGCCGGAAGATATCCGCATCATCCAGAGCCCGGAGGGCGGTTACCGCCTGTTCATCCGCAAAAAACCGGACATTGCTTCGGTGCTTATCACGGAGACCACACGCGATCCGGCCATGCAGGCCGACAATTACACGTACCGGACGGAACGCTTCAATACCGTCAACGGCAGCGAGCGGCGTATCCTGGACGGCCGCTTTTTGGATGAAAATCCGGAAAACGAAGGGCTGTATTTTCTCACGGATTCCACGCCGGCCGCGGATCCGGAATTCGGCGAAGCGTTCCAGATTTGGATTCCCTACATCCTGCAATACGGTTTTCCCGGAACACGGCACGGTGAAGTACAGGTGCTGGACGGCACATTCCTCAATATCCGGGCATTTGCCAAGCCGTATGCCGATTACAGCGGGGCGTTTCAGGATAATCCGTACCGGCTGAAAGTCACGCAGCGGCCGGTGGAAAGGGAGCCGGAAGAGGATCTGTCCATTTATATGAGCGACACAGTCCGCACGTTCTCGGATCTGGCGTCCGCCTCCGGGGGAAGCGTGCGCTATGCAGCCGGACCGGAAGAAATTGTACCGGCAGTGCGGGAAATTTTAAGCAATGAACCGCCGGAAGGACTGGACGTGGTGTTTGCCCTTGACGCAACGGAAAGCATGAAAAACGACATCCGGGAAATCCGCAAAAGCATTCCGCCGCTGCTGGAAGAAATTTTACCGGCAGACAAACCGTGGCGGGTTGCGCTCGTGTTATATAAAGATTATTTTGAAGACTTCACCGTGAAAACCGCATGCGGATTCACCGGCGATATGCAGACATTCAGCCGCGCACTGAAAAACTTTGCCGTACAAGGCGGGCGCGACATCCCGGAAGCCGTATATGAAGCGGTGGACTGCGCGCTCGATCTTCCCTGGAATGAAAATGCAGACCGGGTGGTTATCCTCATCGGAGACGCGCCCGCGCATCCGCGCCCGCGGGGAAAAGTGACGCGGGAAAGCGTGGAAGCCAAGGCCGCCGCACGGAACGTCCGCGTAGAAGCCATTATCCTGCCGCACGGGGAAACATACTGAACATACCGGCCGGGCAAAACCGCTGCCGGACAAACAGCAGCCGGAATCCGCAAATCAAAGCGGAGAATCCGTCTCCCCGGCGGCGCTGCGTTCTGCGGCAATCCCGTGCTTCTCGGCGTAACCGGTGAGCATCAGCGTCAGCGCGCCGTCTCCGGTGATATTGCAGGCGGTACCGAACGAATCCTGCAGGGCGAAAATCGTCAGCACCAGGGCCGTCCCGGCTTCATCAAACCCGAGCACACCCGTAATCAGGCCGAGCGAAGCCACTACTGTCCCGCCGGGAACGCCGGGCGCGCCGATTGCGAATACCGCAAGCAGAACGCAGAACAGAACCATCGTTCCGGGCGGAGGAAACGCGCCGTACAGAATCTGCGATACCGCCATCACAAAAAACGTTTCCGTAAGGACCGAACCGCACAGATGGATGTTGGCAAACAGCGGGATACCGAAATCCGTCAAATCCCGGCGCAGAGGCGGTTCCGACTTGCGGGCACATTCCAGCGCGACGGACAGCGTGGCCGCAGAAGACATCGTCCCTACCGCCGTCAGATAAGCCGGCCCGTAATTGCGCACAATGGCCAGCGGGTTTTTTCCGGAATACAGTCCGGCTGCCGCATACAGCAGCGTCAGCCAAATGTAATGCCCGGCCATCACAATCAGAATGATGGAAACAAACACCGGCAGCTGGCGCGACAGTGTTCCTTCATACGCCAGAAGGGCGAACGACACGCAAATGTATACAGGCAGCAGCGGAATCACAAACATTTCCACCACAGCCAGCACCAGCCGCTGGAATTCCTCCAGAAGCGCGATAATCCGTTCCGTTTTTTTCCAGGCGGCGGCCAGCCCGACCACAATCGAAAGCACGAGGGCGGACATCACAGACATTACAGCCGGAATGTCGAGCTGAAACAAGATGCCGGGCAGTACATTCAGTCCGCCGGACGCCGAAACAATATTCAGCGACGGCAAAATCCAGTACCCGGCAGCCATCGCAAAGAACGCCGCCAAAACCGATGAAGCGTAAGCCAGGATCAAAGCGACGCCCAGCATCCGTGACGCGTTAATCCCCATACGGGTGATGGACGGCGCAATAAAGCCGATAATGATCAGCGGCACGCAGAAATTGATGAACTGGGCCGCGATATAGCGGAACGTAACCAGTACATGCAGGATTCCCGCTGCAAACGGAACGGAACCGGCTGCATCCAGCGCGAATCCGGCGGCGACGCCCACCGCCACGCCCACGACCAGTTTGAACGGCAGACTGGCGAATATACGGTTTTTCTTTTTCATTATAGAATACCCTCCGGGTTTTGCATCGGCACGGTATTTTTCCGCAAAAAAAGCAGACAACCCTGACAAGCCTCCGCATGTTTGACGCCGAATACCACGGCAAGAAAAGCCGAAGCCGGTTCCGCGGAACCGGGCGGCGCTGTGTCCGGCTCGGTGAGAAAAGAGAACGTACCTTCCGGCAGCGGGCCGGTCTGCGCCGTTATCCTGCCGGCGGCGGTTTCCGCAAAGGAATGCAGCGGTTCTCCGTCCAAATCAGGAAAAGAAAAACCGCCGGCATCCAGTTTCCAGCGGAAAGCCAGATGCTCTTTGCAAAACACATTCCAGATTTCGGCGGCGCCGGAAAGGCAGGCGGCGCGCTTTTCGGCTTCCCGCAATGATTTCCCGACTGTGTGTTTGTAAACCGCCATGCCGAGAATGGCGGTCAGCGCCTCCGCGTTTACCGGCTTGAACACAATCTCAAACGAAGGATGCCGCTTGGTCGCTTCAAAGACATTTTTATCGTACGGGGAAAGACAAAACACCGTAGGGCAGCCGGTTTTTTGCAGAATCTGCTCCGCAACGGTATACGCGCTGCCGCCGTCGATCACGCCGCCCATCAGCACCACATCGGGACGGAAACGTTCGGCCGCGATCAGCGCCGCGCCGGCTTCTGAAACCGAAGCGACGACATCATGTCCGGCATTGAGCATGATTCCCTGCAAATCCAAGGCAACAATCGGGTCTTTTTCGACGATCAGAACGGCAAAATTCTTTTTTTCCATTCGATTTATATCCTGTGATCATCCTTTCCGCCCGCGGCGCGGGAAGAAAACGCAGGAAGAAAAAAAAGACGAATCATTTTAGTCGGGCAACCCGGATTTGAACCGGGGACCTCAAGTCCCCCAGACTTGCACGCTAACCACCTGCGCTATTGCCCGGCTAAAATAACTCGTCTCGCGACGGAAGTAAAATACCAGAATTCGGAGGCAAAGTCAATGTGCCGTCAGCGGATATCAAAATAAAACCGGCGGATATAGCGGATACGGCGGTCCGCGGCATCCCAAAAGCGGCTCAACGGATAGGTTTGCGTC
>JADIMS010000039.1 GCA_017694555.1 Candidatus Avitreponema avistercoris | reverse complement strand
CGGTAATCGCTGCTTTCATAGCCTTTTTCCAGTAATTTGCCCAGCGTCAGAAAATCACCGGAAGATTTGGACATTTTTTCCTTATTCAGGACCAAAAATTCATTGTGCAGCCAGTAATTCACCCATTTCTTGCCGGTGGCGCCTTCGCTCTGGGCAATTTCATTGGTGTGGTGGACCGGAATGTGGTCGATGCCGCCGGTGTGGATATCGAAATGTTCCCCCAGGTATTTCATGCTCATGGCAGAACATTCGATGTGCCAGCCGGGATAACCTTTTCCCCACGGGGAATCCCAGACAAGCGCCTGGTTTTCAAATTTGCTTTTTGTAAACCAGAGGACAAAATCGAAGGGGTTCCGCTTATTGGGATCCACGTCGATCCGGTCGCTGGCGCCCGCCTTGAGGTCGGAAAGACGGAGTCCTGCCAGTTCGCCGTAAGAGGGGAACGAGGTGACGTCGTAATACAGGTTTCCGCCCGCCTGGTATGTGTGTCCGTTGGCTTCAATCCGCCGGATCAGGGCAATCATATCGGGAATGTGTTCGGTGGCCCGGCAGACAATATCGGGACGCAGAATGTTCAGCTGGTCCGTATCCCGGAAAAACGCCTGCATATAGAAATCCGCCGTTTCCAGAACGCTGCGGCCTTTTTCGCGTGCGCTTTTTACCATTTTATCTTCGCCGCCGTCATCGTCGCCGGTAAGGTGCCCGACATCCGTGATATTCATGACGTGGGTGACTTTGTACCCGAGAAAGCGGAGCGTCCGCGCCAGAATATCCTGAAAGACATAGGCCCGCAGGTTTCCGATGTGCGCATAGTTGTAAACGGTGGGGCCGCATCCGTAAAACGAAACTTTTCCGGGTGTGATCGGGGTAAACGTTTCGAGTTTTCTTCCCATGGTATTAAAAAGCTGCAGCGGCATAATTCCTCCGTCCGGTAATCCGCGCGGCTTGTGTGTTTTCCCCGGTAGGAAAAAGGCGCACACTGGTGTATACTCCGCGCGATGAAGACTAATTTACGGGAAATATTCGAAAATAGCAAGATGAGCGGGCACGCGCTTTTTTCACGCGCCGCTGCGGAAAACCGGCTTGTGTTTGGCAAAAATATGCGGGACTGCACGACGTTCCGGGCCGGCGGTCCTGCGGATGTTTTTGTGATGCCCCGGACGGAAGCGGAACTGGCAGATTTTGCAGCCGTCTTCCTTTCGCTGGATATTCCGGTGTTTGTGCTTGGAGGCGGTTCCAATGTGTTGTTTCCGGATGAAGGCTTTCCCGGCGCCGTGTTGTCCACCGTCCTGCTTGACGCCGCCGTACCGGAACGGACGGAAGACGGACGGATTTTTCTGCGCTGTGCATGCGGCTGTCCGATGGATAAAGCCGTAGAAACGGCTGTTGTGGCGGGTTTTGCCGGTCTGGAACGCTTTGCCGGCCTGCCCGGTACGGCAGGCGGCGCCGCCTTCATGAATGCCCGCTGTTATGAGCGTTCGGTTTCCGATATATTTTTCTGCGCCGATGTGCTGCATGTTTCGCCTGGCGGCGGGGTATGCGCCGGGGGTGCGGAAAGTCCCGGAAATACAGAAAGCCGTACAGAGAAAATCTTTTTTACCGACGGGGAATGGGCGTACAAAAAATCGCCGTTCCACACGCCGCCGGACGGGACGTGCGGCGGCCGGGTTTTCGGGCGGTTTTCGCCGGGCAGTCCTTCGCTTTCGGTTCTCTGCGCCGTAGTATTTGCGTTGCAGGCAGGCGTCCGGAGCGAATTGGAAGCCGTTGCCCGGCAATGCCGGCAGGACCGGGAAAAAAAAGGGCATTTCCGGCTGCCGTCGGCCGGCAGCGTGTTCAAAAACAACCGGGCATTCGGCAAACCGTCCGGCGTTTTAATTGACGAAGCCGGCTTGCGCGGCCTTACGCGGGGCGGGGCAATGGTTGCCCCCTGGCACGGAAACATCATTGTGAATACGGGCAATGCTACGGCCGCAGACATCCGCGGGCTGATGGAGGAAGTCGCCGAAACGGTGCTGCGGCGGACCGGTTTCCGCCTTGAGCCGGAAATCATTTTTGCCGGCGGGGAGGGCGGCGTATAAACGGATTGCCTGCGGAAGCTTGCTTAAATGCGGACAATGCGTAAACGCAGCGCCCCGGCGCGGCCGTTTACGGTTTTTTCCGCGTTTTCTTCCGGGAATTCCCTTCCGTTGACAAACCTGTACGCCGGTTCTATAGTAAACGGAATGCAGGTTCCGGGGTGTTGCATGAAAGGACGGTTTCAGGCTTTTTGTTTGATTTTTGCTGCGGTGTTTTCGCTTGCCGCCCGGGCAGAGGCTTCGCTTTCTGCCGGACAGCCTTCCGCGCCGCCGCAGCCGGATGCCGCACAGCCGCTTCCGGATACGTTCCGCGGTATTTCGCTGGGCATGGATTTGGAAACGGTAAAACGCACGCTGGCAGAAGACGGGATATTCGGCTACCGGGGCGAACGGGATATTTCCCTGATTCCGGGCGGAACCCGTTTGCTTATCGAAACTTCCGGCCCGTCGTTTCTGGTGCACGCGTGGTTTCAGTTCCACGACGGGAAGTTGTATAACATGAGTTTTGCGCTTGACGACGGACGGCTGGACTATTTCACGCTGTTTTCCTCGTTGTGTGAAAAATACGGCGAACCGCAGTCTGTGGATCCTGCCGCTGCGGTCTGGGAATCGGATGCCGTGCGTCTTTCCCTGGAGCGGCCGCTGACGGTAAAATATCTGGATGCGGTTGTATTCCGTTCCCTTTTGTCGGCAGAATATGACAATCAGGTGCAGGAAGACCGGTTGAGGGATGATTTTGTTTCGGAATTTTAAACCCCGCACAGTGGTGCGTGCAGGACGGATTTTGCGGATTATTTGCCTGTCCGCTTTTTGTTGCGCCGGAATTCCTGCCGGGGCATTTTCTCCCGCCGGATCTGCGGATCCGCATGTTCCTTCCGGCGGCCGCATCCGGCTTGTGCTGGAAAATGCGGAAAATCCCGCCGCAGGGGAACCGGTCCGTCCTGTGCAGCTGGAAGCGGAGGTTGCGGCAGACGGTCCTTCCCGTGCAGCCGGTTTGATGCACCGCAGGGAACTTCCGGCCGGGCAGGGCATGATTTTCCTTTTTCCCCGGGACGAACGGCTGTCTTTTTGGATGAAAGACACGCCGCTGCCGCTGTCCGTTGCGTTTCTGGATGCAAAAGGGGAAATCCGGGAAATCTGCGACATGGAACCGTTCGATTTAACGCCGGTACGCAGCGGCGGTTTCCGCCGTTTTGCGCTGGAAGTCCCGCAGGGCTGGTTCCGCGCACAGGGTATTGCGCCGGGCTGGCGTCTCTCTGCGGCAAGTCTGGAAACGCTGCGCGGTATTCACGCTTCGGATTGAACGCGGTCAGCTTTTTTTGCTGTTTTTCAGTTGCTGCAGGAGCAGGGCGGCAGTTCCGTCATCCGGGTTGATTTCCACCGCTGCCCGGAAAAAGCTTTCGGCTTCCTGCAAATTCCCGGCTTTCCACGCGACGGCGCCTAAATTGGAGATGATTTTTGTATTTTCCGGATCGGCTTCCAGCGCCGCATACAGCCACTTGCGGCTTTCTTCCAGGCTGCCTTCTTCCATTGTACAGATTGCAATTTCGTTGCAGATATCCGCAAGTCCTTCACCCGGCGTGAGGTCATCTTCCCTGTCCGTTTCCCGGCGCAATTCCAGGGCCTGCAGAAACGCCTGTTTTGCTTCCTGCCAGCGCTCCAGCCGCCGCAATCCCCAGCCGAGCAAAAACCAGGCGTTCCAGACTTTCGGCCGGCTTTCCAAAAAGAAGCGGATTTCTTCCAGCCCGCGCTCTTCATCCCCGCAGCGGATCGCTTCGCAGGCGGCCCGGAAATGTCCGTCAGTGAGATGGTTTTCGCGGATTTCCCGCAAAAGCCGTTCCGCTTTTTCTTTCCGTACGCCTGCGGTTTCGTCCGTTTTGGTTTCCAGCGTACAGTAAGTCCGGAACGCTTCTTCCGCGCGCTTGTATTCCTTTGTCCGCAGGAAAAAATAACCGGCATTGAAAAAACTTTCCGGCAAAGGCGGATCAAATGCCATGGATTCCCGGTAATAGTGTCCGGCTTCGGCAAGCGCCTGTTCCGCTTCGCCGCCTTTTCCGGCTCCGGCAAGTTTTCCGGCTTTTTGCTCGTATAAAAGGGCCAGGTTGAGCGTGGCTTCCCGGTCGCCGGGATTCATGCCTTTGAGCGCGCGGAAAATCTCTTCTGCCAGTTCCAGATCCCCGTTGCGGATTTTAATCAGGGCGGCTTCGCTCAGTTCGCCGCGCAGTCCGGGGCGGATCCGGCCTGCAATTTCCTGGTAATACGCTTTGTCCGGGTTTTCCGGGTCCCAGGCAAAAACCGAAAGAATTCCTGCCAGGATTCCTTCCACGGAAATTTGTTCCCGCAGGGCTCCGTTTTCTTCCGGTTTCTGCACCCCCGGCGGCAGACGCAGGGGAAGGGGAATGTCGGGATCAAATCCGGGAAAGACCGCGCGCAGGGTTTCCTGCGTGTGCTCCGGCCGGAAAAAAACGACGGAATCCATCGCATTGCCCGGCGCGGACATCCCTCTCTCCGGTATTTCCGCTTTGTTTTTTTCCGGTGCAGGCGGATTTTTCCGTCCGTTTGCCGGATGGGTGTGTTCGTTTTCCTGTTTCATGTTTTGCCGGACGATTATCGCTTCTTTTGGCTGAAAATTCAAGATCCGCGCTTACCGGTCCGGCGCAGGGCGCGTCAAAGTCCGGTCCGGACTGCCGTTTGGGCGGAAGGCTGCATGGTTTGCGGCGTACCGTTTGCCGGTTTTACCTGCGGCTGTCCTTCCTGCTGTTCCTGCATCCGGATTTTTTCCGACTGCATACGGTTGATGTCGTGCTTGGTCTGCGTGGTAATGTAGCTGTTCAAATGCATTTTGTACGTCATCGGTACTTCTGCTTCAAAGAAGTGAATGGCCAGCGCAACAAGGTCTTTCCGGCCGCGGACATCTTCCGTGCGGATGATTTGCCCGTGCAGGCCGATTGCGGCGCGCGGTTCGTCAAAATCAATGCGGAGTACGGCTTCTTTATCACGGACAAACTGCGCCAGCCCCATCATGATGATTTTCGCGCCGGAAAACGAAATATCGCGCAAAATACAGCGCCGCGGAACGCCCTGGATATAGACGATTGTTTCCTTGCGCAGGATGCCGGTTTTCCGCATGGTGTCCGGTGTGATGAGAACCCGGTCGTCTTTCCGGCGGGCGGAGTTGACGTTGGCGTCCAGCAGGAAGCCCAGCTTTTCGATGAGGAAATCGGGCGCGCGCTGGATGTATTGCAGCTGGATCAGCATCAAATCGTTGTTGTTCCCGTAAGGTGAAAATCCCAGCGCCTTGGCGTTGATGAAAAAGGTTACCGGTTCTTTGTTTTCACTGTCGATAAACGAAAAGCGGAGGCTGAGCGCGGACGTATCTTTTTGGATGACGGCAACCAGTCCGTTTTTGTTGCCGGCAATTACTTTTGCACCAAGCAGGGAAGAGGAATGAATCACACACGGCCACTGCCTGCCGTCCGTTTTGATAAAAACGTGTTGGGTTTGCAGACCGAGGAGACCGATCACTTCTTTTGTGAACGTAACATCGATGTTTTTGTACAGATCGTAGTATCTCGTCAGCTGTTGTGAAGTAGAATACGCCATAATTCGCCACTTCCTCTGAAAACGCTGTTGGAGAAAGTTTACGCGGGACAGCATAACCGTCCCGCGTCAGTCAAATTGGAAACAAAAAAACGAAAATCAGAAGCTTTTGCCGTCTTTAATTTTCCGGTTCTTTTTCATGAGTTTCCGGCGGAGAGCCTTTTTCTTCCGGTTGAGAATGGTAGAAGGCTTTTCATAAAATTCCCGCTTTTTCCACTCACGGATGATTCCCTCTTTTTCTACCATGCGTTTGAAGCGCTTAATGGCTTTTTCAAGGTTTTCCGCATCATCCACTACAATGCGAGCCACCTGACATCACCTCCTTTCGGCCTCCCGTCAAGATAAATCCAATCTACCAGAAACCCGGCGTTTTGTCAACGAAAGGTGTCCGCGCCGAGCCGGGCGAACCCGTCCTGCAAAAAGAAATCCGGGGAAACGGCTTCTCCATTCAGCCGGAATTCCCAATGCAAATGCGGGCCGGTTGCC
Source organism: Candidatus Avitreponema avistercoris (assembly GCA_017694555.1). GTDB lineage: Bacteria > Spirochaetota > Spirochaetia > Treponematales > Treponemataceae > Avitreponema > Avitreponema avistercoris. The sequence goes on along the minus strand of JADIMS010000039.1, from coordinate 18,006 downwards.
AGTCCGGTTGCGCCGGATTTTCCGATGATGCTGCCCGCCGTTACGGTATCGCCGGCTGCGCAGAGCAATTCATCCAGATGGTAGTACAGGCTGTACAATCCGGGCAGATGCTCCAGGACGACGGACCAGCCCGTAGAAATGCGGTTTTCTGCCATCACGACGCGGCCGCTGCCTGCGGCCCGCACCGGAGTGCCTGTAGGGACGCCGAAGTCCAGTCCGTAATGCGCCGAAATATCGGAACCTCCGCCGGTGTATACAAATTCCCGGCGGTCCCCGAACCCGGATGTGATGCGTTCGCTGTCAACCGGTTTTTGGTACGGCCCGGTGAAACGCGGGGCGTCTTCCTGCGCGGAAAAGAGGATGGCGTTCAGTTTGTCGATTTGCGCGCGCCGTTCTTCACTTTGGTCGGTACGGATGCCGGTGTTCCGTTCATCCAGCAGGATGGTTTCCGTGGGCCATTGCGGCGCGGAAACGGGAAGGGACCGGGTTTTGCGGATTTGACGGCCGTTTTCCAGAATAACCGTATATTCCAGCGTATAGACGGCCGGTTCCAGATAGACGGAAAACCCGGTCAGCGCGGCATAGACATACGGAAACCGGGCCGGGCGCCGGTCCGGAAGCAGGAATCCTTTTGCGGAAGTCAGCGTGCGGCCGCCGGCGTCCTGCAGCGTTACCGAAACAGACTGCGCCGGCTGCTTCAGGCGGAATATAACCGCACAGGCCTGTCCCGCGGTTCCCTGTGCGGGCAGAATGACTTCCCCGCGGGGAATGCGCTGTGCGCCGGGTTCTGTTTCCCCGGCTGCGGAAAGGCGCACGGGCGTAAGCAGAAAAAGAAGGAAAAACGCCTGCAAAATCCGCAGGAACTGCCGGCGGTACGGCAGGGAAGGCAGGGCATCCGGTGTGTTCATACAAAAGCCTCCTGTCCGGCCGCAGAAGCGGATCCGGCGGCAGGCGCCTGTTCCGTGCGGCGGAGATCTGTGATAATCATTTGCGGGGTGGCGGTCCCGTTATAGAAATTCTGTGTTACCTGGAACACGGCATCGACTTTATCGCCGCAGGAAAAATCCCGGCCGTAGCGTTCGGCGGCGTTCCGGAACAGGGCCGGCCATTTGAATTTCCCGCAGTCCAGCGTGAGTTTAATGTGCTGTTTTTCCCCTTTGCCGATGATTGCGCCGCCGATGATTTTTACGCCGCAAACCAAAAACTGCAGCGGGGCGTTGTCTTCGCCGAACGGTTCAAAACGCGCGGCAATGTCCAGAAGACCGGGCGTGACAAAGGCCGGCGGAATCTGCGCGTCGATGTCAATTTCCCCGGCGCCGTCACTGTCCGGGAATTCCAGATTTTCCGCGATGCGCTGCATACGGGCGGTGAATTCTTCCAGTGTGCCTTTTTTCAGGGAAAAACCGGCGGCAAACATATGCCCGCCGTGATCGGAAAACAAATCCCCGCAGAATTCCAGGATTGCCTTCAGGTTGACGCCCCGTGCCGAACGGATGGATCCGACGGCAGTCCCGTCCGGCCGGACGGATACCGTGACGGAGGGAACGTTGAAATATTTTGCCATACGCGACGCAGTGAGGCCGGTAATTCCCCGGTTGATGTCCGCGCTTGCCGCCACCGCCAGGCGGTTTGCGTTGCGCACGAGGCTTTCCCGCGCCAAAGGTTCTGCAATCCGCCAGACTTCCTGTCCCAGCGCTTTCCGTTCTTCATTCAGGCGGACGACTTCTGCAGCCAGTTTTTTCCGCTCTTCCGGCGCGGTATCCGCCAGCAGGAGCCGGAGCGCGGTTTCCGGCTGCCCCATGCGGCCGGTGGCATTCAGGGCCGGCGTAATGCGCCAGCTTAAATCGGCGGCGGTATTCGGCTTCCCGCTGAGTTTTTGCAGGAATAAAAGCTCCAGCAGTCCGGGTACGGGCGCTGCATTCATCGAGCGGATGCCGGTACGCACCAGAATCCGGTTTTCGTTCCGCAGCGGCATGATATCCGCCAAAGTACCGAGGGCCACCAGCTGCAGTTCTTTTTCTTCCCGCGCTGTAAAAAAGCCGGTTTTTTTCTGGATGTACGTAACAAAAAGATTGAAAAAAGCGTCAATTTCCGAAGCCGGACGTCCGGCGTACAGGCCGAGTTTGGACCGGTCCTTCAGCTTGAGTAAACTCATTCCTTTCAGCGGCGGAATTGCGTCCGTGATTTCTCCGGAAATATCGAAAAAATTGAATTCCACCGACGGCCCGAAAATTTTTTCCAGCTGTTTTTGCTGCATAAAAGCGTCCCAGACAAAAATATGCTGGCCTTCCAAAATATCCGGCAGCCGGGTTTGGGAAAACGACACCATGCCGGGTACCAGTGTTTCACAGATCCGCTTTTTTTCCACCATGTTTACCGTGCGGATAACTTCCACGCAATAGGCGTCGTTCAGCGGACGGACATTGAGCAGGCATACGCTTTGGCGGTACATTCCGGTTAATCCGAAGCGGAGCGCGGTAATGAATTTCCAGGCGACCGCGCAGCCGCACAGGGTTTTGAACGGATAGGCGGAATCCGGCAAATGCGGATTGACAATTGCCGCTGCGTCGGGCAGGACTTCCGGCGGCGTGTGGTGATCCAGAATCACGACATCGATACCGAGTTCATTTGCCCGCGCGGTTTCCTTTACGCAGGAAATGCCGCAGTCAACGGTGATGATCAGGGAACCGTAGTTTGCGCTGTGTTCTTCCACCGCCGCAATGGTGAGCCCGTAAGGATCGTCCCCCGCAGGCAGGCGCGCGCATACGTCAATCCCCATTTCCCGCAAAGCGTTGCAGACCAGAGCCGTGCCGGTGATGCCGTCTACGTCCCGGTCGCCGAACACGAGAACCTTTTCCCCTTCTTCTTTGGCCTGAATGACGCGGTCAACCGCTTTCTCCATGTTGTCCAGCAAAAACGGACTGTGGAGGAAACGCGGATCGTCTTCCAGGAAAAACAAAGCATCCTGCCCTTCGGTAATGCCGCGCCGTGCCAGAATGGAAGCCACGAGAGGCTGGCAGTGGAAACGGTCCGCCAGCATACGTACTGCATCCCGGTCAATTTCTTTTTTTTTCCAGTTATTTTGATTCGTCATCGTCAATTTCTTTCAGCAGGAGGCTTTCCGGTTCCTCCGGCTTTTCCTCCGTGTAGTACACAGCCTGTTGCAGGCGGAGAACGCCTTCGTCCAGACCGCTCTGGTTTTTGCCGTATACTTCCATCAGAATATCGCCCGCCTGCACTTTTTCTCCCGGTTTGACGCGGAAAATCACGCCGGCTTCCGGGAAAACCGGTTCGTCGGTGCGGGTTCTGCCGACTCCCAGCGGAATCCCGGCCATACCGGCCGCGTATGCGTCAATGCCGGCAAGATAGGCGGAACGGTCCGCCCGGATTTCGGCTTTCCACGGCGAGCGGCGTTTTCCCCGTTCCGCCAGGAGCTGGTCCGGATTTCCGCCCTGCGCCGCCACGTTCCGCAAAAAGCATTCCATTGCCTGTCCTCCGGACACGGCTTGTTCTGCCATCTGCCTGCCTTCTTCCGGCGTGGCGCATTTTCCGGCAAGCATGCACATCTTGGCCGCCAGCGCAAGGGTAAGTTCGGTTGTGTCCGCAGGACCTTTCCCTTCCAGAATATCCACCGATTCTTCAATTTCGAGGAAGTTTCCGGTCATCGTTCCCAGGGGATTTTCCATGCGCGTGATTAAGGCGGCGCATTTTTTGCCGAGCGCTTTTCCGGTTTTGACCAGCATTCCGGCCAGACGTTCGGCATCCGCCTGCGTTTTCATAAAAGCGCCCCGGCCGCATTTGACGTCAAAAACCAGGGCGTCCGTTCCTTCCGCCGCTTTTTTGGAGAGAATGCTGGCGGTGATCAGCGGAATGGATTCGACGGTTCCCGTTACATCCCGCAGCGCATACAGGATACGGTCCGCGGGCGCGACCGTTTCGGTTTGTCCGGTCATGGCATATCCGCAGGACCGGAGTATGCTTTTGAATTCCGTTTCCGAAAGACTGGTGCGGTATCCGGAAATGGAATCCAGTTTGTCCAGCGTTCCGCCGGTATGCCCCAGCGCGCGCCCGCTCATCATAGGGACGGGAACGCCGCATGCCGCAACGATCGGCGCCAGCGGGATGGAGATTTTGTCGCCTACGCCGCCGGTAGAGTGTTTGTCCGCAGAGATTCCGGGAATACCGGATAAATCCATCACGGTTCCGGAATGCAGCATGGCGTCCGTCAGGCAGGCAGTTTCCCCGTCATCCATTCCGCGCAGAAACACTGCCATCAGCCAGGCGGAAATCTGGTAATCCGGAATGGTCCGTCCGGTACATCCGCGGATGATAAAACCGATTTCATCCCGGGAAAGACGGCCGCCGTCCCGTTTTTTCATGATGATTTCGCTGGCTTGCATAAGCGCCTCCGTTTATTTGGTTTATAAAATCCCTGCGCCGGATTCTACGGTTTTCAGCTTTCCGCCGAGCATCCGTTCCGTAAGGAAAAAGAGGAAATCCCGCAATTGTCCGTAATCTTCCGGCAGGAGGGGAAGTGCGCGGGAAATTTTCGGTTCGCAGCTTTCCGCAGCCTGCAGGTAAAAGCGGCTTTCTGCCGAAAGGGGGAATTGTTTTTCCGCTGCCGCCGTACAGGCGCGGCACAGACAGCCGTCTTCCCGGGGCACATACCAGACTGTCCGGCCGTCTTCCCCGCTGCTGAACTGTCCGCCGCAGCGCGCGCAGTGCGCAATATCCACGCGGAAACCTGCGGCGGAAAGCATACGCCACAAAAAGCGGAGGACAGCCGGGCGGCATGCCCTTTCGTCTGTCTGGTGAATGCCGTCCAAAAAGCCGTTCACCAGATTCCAGTCGCCCGCGCCTTTGGACCGGATAACAATTTCGGCGCACAGGGAAGCGCACCAGGTTTTGAGCAAACTGCCCCGGATGTTTTCCCGCCATTTTTTCACATCAAAGTCCGTAATTTTTGTGCTTTTTTTTACGGGATCGGTGTAAAACCACATCTGCCCGGCATGAAACGGATTCACGGCAGCGCGCATCCGGCTTTTGGCTCCGCCGAACACGGCGGCTTTTACCAGGCCTTTGTCCGGTGTGAATACGGAAGCCTCCCGGTGGTTTTCGCCGAAGGATGCGAGTTGGAGAACCACGGCAGGGGAAGTCCAGGAACGGGAAGCCATGCAAATATAATGAAGAAAGCGGCTTCTTATGTCAATGCATTCTTGACGGCGGGCGGAAATGTTTGTATAAAACCCGTATGTTCATTCTTCTGGCGGTGTCCGCGGCGGCGGTCCTGCTTCTTCTTTCAGCATTTTGGCTGAAATTCCGTTGGCCCGGCTGGGAATTTGCGCTGGGCATTTCCTCCCTTTCGGACGAAAGACGGGGACAGATCGATGCGGTCCGTCTCCGGCGTTATTTGAGCGCGGTTTTTTATGCATTTTCCGCGGTGTTTTTTTTGTTTTTCCTGTTTTTGATGCTGAAAACACTGCCGCAAAAGACCGTGCTTGCGTTTTGTTTTCCGGTTCTGGCGCTGTTTTTGGATGCCGTAGTGTTGGTTTACCGGCATTTTGATTCCGCCGATTATTCCCTTCTTTCCCGGCGGGCCGGATTGGTTTGTATGGTATGCGTCAATCTTTTGTTCCTGGGCCTTTTCTTTTTCTTTCTTTTGTGATGACAGCTGAATGACGGTGCGCAAAAAAAACAGGTTGCCGCCTGGCCGGCACAATACGGAAAACACGGATTCCCGGTATGCAAAACGCGGCGGTGCAGGATTCCGCTGCCGGTTTTTCCCGGCAGTTGTGCTGTTTGTTCTGGTTTCCGCTGTTTTACCGGCCCAGAATGCGGAGAAGGATACGGTAGAAAATACGGATTCCCTGCTTTTCGGGGTATGGGAGAATTCCGCACGGTTTTTGGAATTTTCCCCGGAAAGCGGTTTGCGCATTGTCTTGAAACCGTATTACGCGTTTGTATATGAAGACGCCGGCTGGATTCCCTGTTCGGTTTCCGCCGTTCCTTCCCGCGGGGGGATTTTTCTGCTTTCGGTTTCCTATCCCGGGGAGCGGACGCCTGCCGCTTTCCCGGTGGCCGTGATTGGCGGCGGGGATCTGTTTACGCGTTTTTATGTCCGGGAGCGCCCGGCCGGGCAACCCCCTGCGGAACCTGCGGCGCTTTCCGGATTTTGGCGGGAATACGGGAACAGCGGGGAAATCCGGCTGTACAGCGGACCGCCGCCGGATGCGTTTTTCTGCCTGTGGTTTTCCGGCAGCCGCTATTGCCGGATCCGCTATTGGCTGACCGGCGCGCCGTTCCGGGAAGGGGACGCCGTGTTTACGCCGCAGGGGGAAACGGAACCGGTTGCCGTGCCGAAATTCCTGCGCGCCGGGAATGCCGTCTACACCTGCGTTACCGGAACCGGCTCTGTGCTCCGGAACTATGAGCAGGGAACCTGGGAAATCGCAGGGGATGAAATCCGTTTTCAGGCTGACCGCATTGTGTTTGCCGGAGCCAGGCGGGAAGAAACGCTGCCTGTGTTTTTTTCTGCCTCAGGAGATATTCTGGCTTTCGGTCCGCCTGCATTTACCCGTTCCGGCATACAGGATTTGGACGGTGAAATTGCGGCGCACAACGCAAAGAGGCGTCCGCCGCGGGAACCGCCGCTGGAATTTATGGAGCTGGATTTCCGCTGGGAAGAAATTGAACGTATCCGGCGCTGACCGCTTGATCCGTCCGGTTCTGCGTCCGGATTAAAACGCGACGTCCACCACCGTGATGTCGTCCGGCAGCATGGATTTTCCGGTCCAGTGCGCCACCGCGTCTTCAATGCCCTGAATGACGTCCTGCTCTTTTTTCGGGTACAGCGTCTTGAAGAAGTCCTTTGTCCGGTCATCCCCGAAACGGATACCTTCGTCCGTCTGCATATCCGGCAGACCGTCGGAATACAGTTCCGCCCGCAATCCGCTTTCGATTGCGCAGCACGGGATTTTCACGTCTCCGCCTGCAAGGCTTTCTGCTGTCGCGCCCATGCCCAAAGGCGGCAAAAACGCTTCCACCTCGGAAAGCCGGATTGTCCTGCGCTGTCCGTCGCTGGGGCCCGGAATAAAGAAATAGATGTTCGTGTGGCCGCAATTGAACACGGAAAGGCGTTTGGCTTCCATATCCACATAGAAAATACCGGCTGTTACGAATGTTCCCATCGGGACGATGTCTTCGATGAACAAATCCAGCTCCGAAATGATTTTTTCCGGCGTGGAAACCACCTGCGGGAAACGCTTCAAGGCGGAAAAGAACGAACCGAGGGCGATGGTTACCAAGGCGGCGGCTACGTTTTTCCCGGAGACGTCAAAGCAGCCGATCAGATATTTGGTATCGGAAAGGCTGTACACGGTATACAGGTCGCCGCCGATCGGATTCGCCATGCGGTTCCATGCGCGGATTTGGAACGGAAAGCGTTTCAAGTCAATTGCGTCCGGGAGGATGCCCTGCTGGACAACCCGCGCTTTTTCCATGTCCTGCTGGCGGACGTCGGAGATCCGTGCAATCAGATCCTCCATGGAAACCAGACCGTAAAATGATTTGCGGTGGTGGAAAATCGGGAAAAAGGAAATGCCGTATTCCTTTGCTGCCGCCGAAACTTTACCGAGACACTGTTCGCAATATTCTTTTGCATACAGAATCAGCGGAACCCGTTTGACGTATTTTGCCGTTTCTTTGACCATAAAGCGGCGCACAACGTTCTTTGTGGCATTTTCCAGCGTTTTGCGGTCAATATAGCCGATGACGACGTCGAATTCTTCAACCGGAACCGCCTGTACATCCGGATTTTCTTCAAATACGTTGAGGACATATTCCAGCGGGTGGGCAGAACTGACCGGTTCAATATATTCCGCAACGGATCCGAGCTGGCGGAACGAAAAGTCTTTTGCGAATTTCTGCCGCTCGGCAGCCCTGTCCCGCGCTTCTTTTTCGTTCTGCGAAATTTCTTCGACTTCAAAAAAGCTTTCGTCTACTGCATCGAATTCCTGCAGGGAAATATCCGCCTGATCCGCCATTCGCCCCTCCCAAGAAAATCCCCGGCTGTATTTTCCGCCAAGGGTATGTAGAATTATACCTGCATTTTTTTGGTTTGCAAGATCAAATCTTTATGAATTTTATACAGGATTTTCCGTCCGGAAGGGCGGCGGAAGTTTTTTCCTTCTTTTTTCCTTTCCAACGGGTGAAAAAATATGCTATGATGCCGTGTGTCGTTAAATTGTACGGAAATCGACCGGATTCTGGCCGAGCTTTCCCTGACCGGTTTTTTTATCCAGGATATTGTCCAGCCGTCTTTTGATTCTCTGGCGTTGTTTTTGTACCGGGGCGCCGGTGAAGGAAGGCCGCCGGAACCGCTGACGCTGTTTATCTGCCTTGCGCACGGGGCGTGCCGTTTGCATGCGTTTTCTGCAAAAGTCCCCAAAATGGGAAAACCCCTGCGCTTTATGGAGTGCCTGCGTGCCCGGATCCGGGGCGCCCGTGTGGATTCCGCGGAACAGCTTGGCCGGGACCGGATTGTGCAAATTTCGCTTTCAAAGGGCGGGGAAACGTTCTTTTTGTTTGTACGGCTGTGGAGCGGGGCGGCCAACATTCTCCTGACCGACGGCGGGAAACGGATTCTGGATGTATTTTACCGGCGTCCGGCGCGCGGGGAAATTTCCGGCGCAAAATGGGACTGGACGCCGTCCGCGGAAGAAAAAGACGGCGGGCAGTCCGGGTTGTTTCCCGCGCGGGAATTCCCGCTGCCGCCAGGTACGCATACCCGTCCGTACAACCGCGCAGTGGAATTCTGGTATGCCGCATATGCCGGTACGGCTTCCCGGCCGGCGCTGACGGAAGAAGCGGACCGGAAAATTTCGGCGCAGATTGCCCGGCTGGAAGCTTCCGTCCGGCGGCTGGAAAACAAGCGTACAGCCTTCCTGCATGCAGATTCCCTCCGGAAGCAAGGCGATTTGCTGACCGCGAATCTGTGGGCGGTGCGGCCGGGGGATACTTTTCTTGATGCGGAGGATTATGCCGCGGAAAAGCCCGGCGTTATGGTCCGTATCCCGCTGAATCCGCGCCTTTCGCCGCAGGAAAACGCCGCCCGGCTTTATACGGAATACAAAAAGGCGCTTTCCGGTTTGGATGCGCTGACTGCGGATATTGCGGCGGCGCGGCAGGAAATCGCTTCGCTGCAGGAAAAACTGGCGGCTGTCGGGCGTGAGGAAAATCCGCTGGAAATCCGCAAAATGCTGCTGGAACAGGAAACGGCGGCCGGTGCGGGTAAAAGCAGCCGTTTCCCCGGACCTGCGTTCCGGCGCGGCGGCTGGCTCCTGCTGGTAGGCCGGAACGCGGCGGAAAACGATATGCTGCTGCGGAAATTTGTGCGCGGGTCCGACGTGTGGCTGCATGTCCGGGATTGGCCGGGCGGCTATGTCTTTATCAAGAACCGGCCCGGAAAAACCGTGCCGCCGGAGATTCTGCTGGACGGCGCGACGCTTGCGGTTTTTTATTCCAAAGGCAGGAATAACGGTGCAGGCGATGTATATTGCACGCAGGTGAAATATTTGCGCCGTCTGAAAGGCGCGCCGAAAGGGACGGTTTCCCCCATGCACGAGAAAAATCTCTATGTGAAAGTGGAACCTGCCCGCCTTCGGGAGTTGGAGCGCTGCCGTGAACATTGAATGCTCCGGAGGGTAACACTGTATGGAACGTTTCCGTCCGCTGGCCCGTGTTTTTTCCGAACAGGGCGGAGTTGTCTGGCTGTTTGCCGCCGCAGTTGTGCTGGTCCTTGTGTTTTTTGCCGGCATGAAAATCGGCGCGCTGCTTTCTGCCGCCCGGACGGGGCGCCGGATGAAACAGGAGCGGGCTGAGGCTGTCCGCCGTTCCCGCGCTGTACTCGGCGGACAGATGGCGGAGAAAATCAGTCCGTGGCTGCCGGACTTTCCGGCGGATCCCACGGAAGTCCATTTCCTCGGCAGCCCGGTGGATTTTATCGCTTTTTCCGGCGCCGCTTCCGGATGCGTTTCGGAAGTGCTGTTTATCGAAGTGAAAACAGGCGCTTCCCGGCTTTCTCCGGTGGAAGAAAGCCTGCAGAAAGCCGTGGAGCAGGGCCGCGTCCGTTATACGGTATACCGGCCGCCGCTGTGAATCTGCCGGAAGTACGCCGTGTTCAGTTTTCGCCGAAGCGGACTTCCTGCCAGATTTCGTTGTACAGTTCCAGATCCGCGCCGAGGTCGTTCTTCAGTTCGCCGCGCAGAAGAACCTCCGGGTCATAGTTGCCCGGTACTTTTTTCTGTGCGCCGGCTTCGGTATGGATGGTGGAAGGAAATCCGAATGTGTCCAGGAATTCGGCATAAATGTCCGGCCGGAGTATAAAATTGATGAATTCGTGCGCCAGCCCGGGATTCCGTGCGCCTTTCGGGATGCACATACTGTCGATGTACATCGGCCCGCCGCTTTCCGGGATAAAGAAATCCACTTCTTCCCGTCTGGCAGCCGGATATTCGGAAAAAATGCATTCGGGGTAACCCTGCACAACCCAGAATTCGCCTTCGGCAAACGATTTGCCGTACATCTCCGCGTCGAATTTCGCCAGGTTTTTCTTCCAGTTTTGGATTACGCCCAGCGCCTGCTGCAATTCCCCGCGGTCGGTGGAATTGACGGAGTATCCCAAAAAGGCAAGCGCATCGCCGATTACTTCCCGCATATCGTCCAGCATACAGGCGCGGCCTGCAAGTTCCGGCGAAGCAAAAATATTCCAGCTCCGTTCATAACCGGACAGTTTTGCGGTATTAACGGCAATTCCTGCCGCGCCCCAGTAATACGGAACGGAATACTCCATTTGCGGATCGTAATCCAGCCTTGCCAGTACTTCGGGATTCAGATACCGCAGGTTGGGAATCCTGGTATGATCGATTTTTTCCAGCATTCCCTGTTTTTTCATAATGGAAACGTAGTCCTGGGACGGAATGACAATGTCGTAGCCCGATGCGCCGCCGCGGAGTTTTGTGTACATATCTTCGTTTGTCGGGTAGTCGTCATACACAACGCGGACCTGGAATTCTTCTTCGAATTTTTCGATGACAGAATCCGGCGTATAATACGTCCAGTTGTATAAATACAGCGTTTCTTTTCCGCATCCGGCCAAAAATGCGGCGGCCGTTCCGCAAAGGACAAGCGTGAAAAACCGGTTCTTTTTCATTTATTTTTATTCCTCCTGTACAGGTCGTCCGGAATTCTATAGCCGCGCTTCATTTTGAGGCGGCAAAACTTTTGAGGAAATTCCGCAAAAGATAGGCAAAAAACATTGTGCCGAGGATGAGCAGAAAGGACAGCGCGTTGATGACCGGCGAAACGCCGTAGCGTACCTGCGAAAAAACGTACAGCGGCAACGTAGTGGATCCGGGGCCGGATACAAAAAACGTGATGACAAAATCCTCCAGCGACATGGTGACCGACATCAAAAAGCCGGAAAGGACGCCCGGCAAAATGTTGGGAATCACCACCAGAAGAAGCGCCTGCCGTTCATTTGCGCCGAGGTCATAAGCGGCTTCCACAACAGAATGGTCAAAATCGTCAAGGCGGGCGAGTACCATAAGAAAAACAAACGGCAGGCAGAATGTGGTGTGCGCAAGGAAAATCGTGACCATGCCCAGCCGGAGGTTTACGGCGGAGAAAAAAATCAGCATGGAAAGACCGAGAATCACTTCCGGCAAAACCATCGGCAAAAACGTAACGGTCTGGATGTAGGTGCGCCCGAAAAACCGGTGCCGCTTGACGCCCACGGCTGCCAGCGTCCCCATAACGGTCGCCGCTGCCGAAGAGCCCAGCGCAATAATCAGGCTGTTCAAAAAAGACGACCACAGCTTCCCGGAATCCAAAAAAAGCTGTCCGTACCACCGCAGGGAAAATCCTTCCCATGTCATGCCTTTGGCAGAATTAAACGAATAAAAAACGATGACAGCCAGAGGCAGAAACAAAAACGCCACCGCCGCAGCCAGCACGAACGAAGAAAACGAAGGCTGCCGCTGCCAGGATTTGCGTGCGTGGCGCGTCGGCTCGGAATTCGGATGCCTGCGGTTGATTCTTGCAATGAGCTTTCCTGTCAGCGGATGTTTGTCCGGATGTTTCATCAGGCGGTCTCCTTTCCGGCGGGATTTTTTCCTTCCCGCGGTCCGGTATACATCATCAGCAGTATGGCGGCTGTACTGATTACGGTAATCACCATTGAAACCGCCGCAGCCAGCGGCCAGTTGCCGATTTTTGTTGCCTGGTCCACAATCACGTTGCCGATCAGATAAGAATCCTGTCCGCCGACAAACAGCGGGACCGTGTAGGTGCCGAAAATCGGAATAAAGGTGAAAATAACGGCAGTGGTGATTCCCGGCCGGATGTTGGGCAGCATGACTTTGCGCAGCGCCTGGAATTTTCCGGCGCCCAGATCCTGCGCGGCTTCCAGCAGGGAAAAATCGAATTTGTCAATGGACGTAAAAACCGGCAGAATGGCGTACGGCAGGAACATATACACCAGTACCAGAATCACGGCATTTTGATTGTACAGAAACCGGATGCTTTCCTGAATGAATCCGGCTTTCCGCAGCAAGTCGTTCAGAAAGCCTTCGTTGCCCAAAATGCCGATCCAGGCGTTGATGCGGATCAGCGAATTCGTCCAAAAAGGAATCATCACCAGAACCAGCAGAAACGTCTGCCGGCGGCTTTTGGCAATGGCGTATCCGCAGGGCAGCGCCAGAAGAATGCAGAAAAATGTGGAGACGGCGCTGACCCACAATGTACGCAAAAACAGCTTCCCGTAAGCAGGCGTCAGCATCTGGCGGTATGCCTGGAGCGTGAATTCCGGTAATACGCCGCCGTGTACGTCTTTGCGCAGGACGCTGTATACGGCAATAATCAGCAGCGGAAAAAGGAAAAACAGGGTGAACCATAATCCCATCGGCAGGGCATACAATCCTCCCTGGAAGTTCCTCTTTCCGCTGCCATGCAGCCGGATCCGGTCCGGCTTCACCGGTTAATCTCCTCTACAATGTAGCCGTCGTCCGCGCTCCAGGATATGTACACGGTGTCTTTCCAGCCGATTTCCGGACCTTCTTCCATATAATTCTGGTGCTGCTTGAAAACTTTCACGACGGTTCCGTTATCCAGCCGGACGTAAAATTTGGACTGGAAGCCCGAATAAACCGGCTCTGCGACGATGCCCCGGAATATGTTCAGCGATTTGTCTTTAGCTTCCGGTTCTTCGGCGGTGATGCGGATTTTCTCCGGGCGCACGGTAAAGCACACGTTTTGTCCCGGCTCCGTGCGGTCGTTGTCGGTAACCAGAATATCGCTTTCCAGTTCCGGAACGGACAGCCGGACCATGAACTCCCCGTTGTGCGGCCGGCATTCGGCAACAGTGGAAACAAAACTGTTGGTTTCCCCGATAAACTGGGCCACAAATTCCGTCGCCGGGCTTTCGTAAATTTCAAACGGCGTACCGGTCTGCAGGATTCTGCCGGCGTTCATCACCGCGATATGATCGGAAACCGAAAGCGCTTCGCTCTGGTCGTGCGTGACGTAAACGAATGTAATGCCGGTTTTGTCGTGGATGGCGTCCAGTTCCACCAGCAGATTCTGGCGGAGCTTGGCGTCGAGGGCAGAAAGCGGCTCGTCCAGCAGCAGCACCCGCGGCTCGTTGATCAGCGCCCGGGCAATGGCTACGCGCTGTTTCTGCCCGCCGGAAAGCAGCGCCGGTTTTTTGTTTTCGTGCCCTTCCAGCTGCACCAGGTGTACGTATTCGGCAACCCTGCGGCGGATTTCGGCTTCCGGGATTTTTTGCAGGCGGAGCGGAAATGCAATATTTTCAAATACGGAAAGATGGGGGAACAACGCATAATTCTGGAATACGGTATTGGACTGGCGTTTGTCCGGCGGAAGGTCCGTGACGTCGGTTCCGTCAAACCGGATTTGCCCGGTATCCGGACGCTCAAAACCGGCAATAATCCGCAGCAATGTGGTTTTTCCGCATCCGGACGGACCCAAAATCGAAAAAAACTCGCCCCGTTTTATGCATAGGTCAGCCTGTTCCAGCGCCCGGAACGGACCGAATGCTTTGGAAATATTTCCGATAAGGACCTCGCAGCCTTTCATGCTTCCGCCTCCGCAGGCATTCAATTCTGGTTGACTTTGCGCTTTTTGCCCGGTTATGTCAATATAAAAGGGAGGAACGGAACGGAAAAAAAAGTTGAGCTTTTTCCGCTTCCGGGATATACTTGCTTTGCCTGTCCGTGCCGCGGTACAGGCGGAAATCAAATGAAAAAGGAAGGAATCGGCATGGGGTTTTCCAACAATTCACTCGGCAACATCATTTTGCGCGTTGCGCTCGGTTTGTTTTTGCTGGCTTACGGGATTGTGACGGTGCAGACAAACGGCACGTTCGCCGGACTCGGCGGAAATGAAGTGGCCAAGGCCGTAGGCAGCTTTCTGAAAGGCGATGTGGCGGATATCGTGATCATTTTGATCGGAATTTGCGCCATTGTGGCCGGCGCCGGCATTCTGGTTTCGTTTTTTGTGCCGCTCGGATCCGCCATGGGGATTTTCAACACGATTGTCCTGGTTGTCTGGCTGGTGGTGATTGTGCTGGTGGATATTCTCGGAAAAGGCGGTCTCCTGAACGGCGCTTTCGGCAATTTTAAGGCATTCACCGGATTTATCCAGAGTTTTTCGCTGCATGCCATCGTGCTCGGCGCGATGATGACCTCCCGGGATTAAGCCGCCGCAGGGGAAGCACGTATGGTCGCTTTGATTACCGGACTGGTACTGCTTTTCTTTACGGTTTTTGCCGCCCTTCCGCCTGAAACCGTTGGTTTCGGGCTGGGCTGGGGGGAGTTTATTCTGCTGTTTTTGCGCGGCGGCCTGCCGATTTTGACCGCTTTTGTCGGACTGATTGCGGTGTTTGTCGGCGTGGCGGATTTGCGGGATAAAAAAGAAGCCGAAAAAGAAGAAGAAGAAGCCAAAAAATCCCAATCCTGATACGGATTCTCTTGACAGAGGGGATTTTTCCATATTACAGTAAGCCACCCGTTTTATCTGCACGTGCCGTGTGATATGCCTGCACGCGGTGCGCTTAAACCGAAACTTGTTAAGGTTGCTGAAATGAAAACGATTTTTGTGAACGAAAAAGACGCCGACCGCCGGTGGTACCTCATCGATGCGGCGGACAAACCCGTGGGACGCGTGGCTGCAAAGGTTGCGTCCCTTCTGCGCGGAAAGCACAAAGCAGCTTTCGCTCCCAATCAGGAATGTGGGGATTACGTGGTGGTTGTTAATGCCGGAAAAGCTGCCATGACCGGAGCCAAACCGGAGAACAAGATGTATCACCATCACACCGGTTTCCCGGGCGGTCTCCGTTCCGTCAATTACCAGAAATTGCTCCAGCGCCATCCGGAATCGCCTCTTCTGCTTGCGGTGAAGGGTATGCTGCCCAAGGGACGGCTCGGGCGTAAGCTCCTGTCGAACGTCAAAATCTATGCCGGAGCGGAGCATCCCCATGCAGCGCAGAATCCGGTGACCATGGAAATTTAACGAGGAGCGAAACGTGAAAAACTTAGGAATGGGAACGGGCAGACGGAAAACCGCAGTGGCCCGCGTATACATCCGTCAGGGAAGCGGCAAAATCCTGATTAACGACAAAGAGGCGGAGAAATATTTCGCTACCCAGGAACAGTTGCAGATGGCTGTGCGCCCGCTGATGATTACCGCCAGCGACAGCAAGTATGATGTGATTGTCAATGTGCAGGGCGGAGGCTTGAATGGCCAGGCCGGTGCGTGCAGCCACGGTATTGCCCGCGCGCTTGCGCAGGTGGATGTGGAAAACCGCGCTTCCCTGAAAGCCAATCATCTGCTTTCCCGGGATTCCCGTATGGTGGAACGCAAGAAATACGGACAACGCGGTGCACGCCGGCGGTTCCAGTTCAGCAAACGCTGATTGTTGTTTTGTTCTTGCGGCAGCGGAAACGGCAGGAGCCGGCGTTTGGAAATTCGCCCTCGGTCCCGCCGCCGGTTCCCCGCCGCCGGAATCCTTTTCCGGAGACGGTTCCGTCTCCTTGCAGCGGCAGATCTTTCTGCGGAGGGAATATTTGTTCCCTTTGCCGGAAGGTCTGCGTATTTTTTTTACCCCCTTCTTTTCGGAAGTTCCGCCGGATTTCTGTCCCCGTATGCTTTCCGCAGCCGAAGCGGAATCCCTGTATGTTGCCGCACGGATGTTTGCCGCAGAGGCGGCGGCTATGCGCTGCCTTTCCCGCGCAGAGCATTCCCGTTTCCAGCTGGAAACAAAGCTGCGGCGGAAAGGTTTTTTGCCGCAGGAAATCCGGCCGGCGCTGGATTTTTTGGAGGAAAAGCGGCTGCTGGATGACCGGCGTTTTGCCGGCGCCTGGCTGCGTGCGCGGCTGTCTTCCTGTGTGAATGGACGCATCCGTCTGGCGGCGGAACTGGCTGCACGCGGCGTATCCCGTGCGGATGCGTCGGCTGCCCTGGAAGAGTTTTTTACGTGGAACAGCGAAGAGTCGCTATGCCGCCGGGCTGCGGAAAAACTGCTCCGGCAGGGCAGAACCGGAAAAAGGCTTGCGGCTTCTTTGCAGAACCGGGGATTTCCGGCGGCCATGATCCGCCGGGAAGTTGCAGCCGCAGGGCAGGCGGCGGAACCGGACGGCCCGGGCTGTACGGAATGGCCGGAAGATCTTGCGGATCCGGATTAGCATAATCCGCAGGAAGCGGAAGGGATTTACCGGGAAAGACGGGAAAGAAAAGAAAGCATAAAAAAAGCGCGGGAAACAACCGCGCTTTTTTTTTGAGCCACACAGGATTCGAACCTGTGACCTTCGCCTTAAAAGGGCGTCGCTCTACCGACTGAGCTAGTGGCCCGTGCCGTCCGTCCGGCATGGAAACCACTATAGCGGGAAATCCGGTTTTTGTCAAGTCCTGTTTTCCGCCTGTGTTACCGACGGAACCGGTTAAAAGCCGAATGAAAGACCGACGGCCGCATTGAATACGCCGCGTTCCCCTGGTTCCAGTCCGAGCTCTTCGCCGTAGACCGCTAAATCCAGCCGGATAACCCGGAGATTGAGTCCCAGCCCGACCGCCGGATATGTGTCATGTATGCCTGCCCGCAGCGAAAGGATGTGGAAGAATGTTGCTTCCGCGCCGAGCGTGACGTTCAATACCGGATTCCGGGCAAGCGGATCGGCAATACTGAGCAGATCGCTGTAGCCAAGGGATGCGGTAAAGCCGGTAATGGTATGCCAGCTGCGGGGAATCGGGGCGGACCAGGAAATACCGGCCGCCAGCTGCCGGTCCATTGTGGTATGGCCGGAGGAAGCTTTTCTGCCGTCTTTCAGGGCAGCCAGGGAATCGTAGGAAGAATAGAAAACGGGGGTATAGACGTCGCGGCACACCAGTCCGGCCGACAGGCATCCGGCAAACCGGTAGAGGATCCCGGCGTCAAAACCGATCCCGAATGCGGTATCGGCGGGCTGTTCGTCCAGCGAGAAGCCCTTGAATTTTTCAATTAACGAAGTGATGCTGCCTTCTTCGGAAAACGGCAGCTGGACAAACGCTTTGCCCTGGATTCCCAAAGACAGCTCATGGTTCCTGGTTTCCAGCAGTTTGAATCCGAAGCCGCCGGTAATCAGAATTTCTTCGCCGATTGCAATCCGTCCGGATGTGATTGCCGCTGCGTCGGCGGAGGCAAACGTCCGGTTGAAGATACCCAGTCCGAAATTCCGGTTCACGTAAGCGAGCGAAAGCGGGCCGGTGGCATCCAGCCCGAAATAAACGCCGCTGTTTTTCCGCACCGACTGAATCACAGCGTCCGCTATGTCTTCGGAATCCAGAATGCCGGGAATTTCCGCAAACTGCCCGGAAACCGCGGCGCTGACTCCGAGGATGCGCAGTTCGCGTTCGGCAAACGCAAGCGCCGCCGGGTTTGTGGACAGCGTATCAATGCCC
>JADIMS010000038.1 GCA_017694555.1 Candidatus Avitreponema avistercoris | reverse complement strand
CCCCGGAAATCCATTATCACAAAGTGGGTCTTTCCGTCTTTCCAGCGGAGCCGTGTTCCCCGTCCGATTATCTGTTTGAATTCCGTCATGGAGCTTATCATTTCATCCAAGACAATCAGTTTGACCATTTTGCAGTCGGAACCGGTTGAAAGGAGTTTTGACGTGGTGGCAATAACCGGGTACGGGGCAGAAACGGAAATAAAGTAATCCAGTTTCTTTTTGCCGTAGTCGTCGCTGCCGGTAATGCGGACAACGTAGTCGGGATTTTGGGCGCACATATCCGCATTCCGGTTTGTCAGTGCTACCCGCATCCGTTCCGCCGCATCTTCTGTGGGACAAAAGACGATTGTTTTTGCCATTCTGTCTGTTGCTTTCAGGTAGTTCGTTATCTCTTGGGCAACTATGTTGATGCGGTCTTGGATGATGATGTTTGTGTCGTAGTCCCGGTTGTTGTATATGCGGTCTTCTATTTCGTTGCCGTAAATATCCCGTTGTCCTGCCCGGGGTCTCCAGCCATCGTCTATATTTGTTTTTATACGAATCACTCTGAACGGAGCAAGAAAGCCGTCGTCTATTCCTTCTTTCAGGCTGTATTTGTACAAAGGTTCGCCAAAGTAGTCGATGTTGGAAATATACGCCGTTTCTTTTGGTGTTGCCGTCATACCGATTTGGGTGGCGGAAGAAAAATATTCCAGTATTTTCCGCCAGCGGCTGTCTTCTTTTGCCGAACCCCGGTGGCACTCGTCAACGATTATCAAATCGAAAAAATCTTTGTCAAAGAGTTTTTTGTACCGGGCAAGGGTTTCTTCTTCTGTTTCGTCTTCCCCTTTTTTGTTTCCTACCAACTGTTGGTACAGAGAAAAGTACACCTGATGAGAGGTGACGGTTGCCGGGTCGTCTTTTGAAAAATCTATTTTATGTATCACTTTTTCCAGCGGCTTAAAGTCTCCGCTGGTGGTTTGGTCTATCAGATTGTTTCTGTCGGCAAGGTACAGTATCTTTTGCTTTGTACCGCTGCGTAAAAGCCGCCATACGATTTGGAAAGCGGTGTAGGTTTTGCCTGTTCCCGTTGCCATAACAAGGAGGATGCGGTTTTGTCCTTTGGCAATGGCTTCTATGGTGCGGTTCACGGCTATGCGTTGGTAATACCGGGGCGGATAGGTGTTTTGGCTGGTGTAGTAGGGCTGGCTCATAAGCTGGCGTTCTTTGTCTGTTAAACCCTGTCCTCCGTTGACTTCTTTGTTGTAGCGGTTTAAAAGTTCTTCCGGCGTGGGAAAGGCATCTAGCGGGATTTCCCGTTCTGTGCCGGTGATAAAGTCAAACTCTTGGAAGGCGTCTCCGTTGGAGCTGTATGCAAAGGGAATGTCTAGCCGGACTGCGTAGTCTTTTGCCTGTTGCATACCGAAAGAAACGCTGTGGTTATTGTCTTTTGCTTCCACTATAGCTAAGGGATGGTTTTTGGTGTGGTAGAGGATGTAGTCTGCCTTTTTGGGCTTTTCTCTGCTTACTACATTGCCCCGGAGATTTACTTTCCCCTCCGTAAAAAAGACCTTTGTTTCCATGGTGATTTTATCTTTCCAGCCCTTTTCCAAAAGTGCCGGAGTGATAAAATTCAGTTTAATGTCTTCTTCGGTCATCTGTTTTTTTGACAATATCATGTCTTCGGGCACGGCACCTCTCCGTCTGTTGTTGAGCCTGATAATTTCCGTGCATCATTGATTCTCGTATTATACCACTGCTCCTGTAAAACTGCCAATGGGCTGGTGTAAAAAGCCCCATTGGCTTTCCTAGTGATTTGCCGTAAAATCAGGTTATGCACATTGAACTGGTTCCCGGAACGGAATGCCCGGAAGATATACGCAGTCTTTTTACCGAATATACCCGGATGCTGGTTTCGGAATGCCCCGGTTTTGCCCGGTACTTTCAGGCTTTGTGCAAAAATCCCGGATGGCGGCAAGGACTTCTTCTACGAGCGGCGGAGGGTCTTTGGCGTAGAACACGCCGTACGGCAGGGAGAAATCCCAGTCCACCGGAATGGTCACGAATCCGGGATGCACATCCTTCCAGCACTCCATATTTAAAAGCAGGCGTCCGTTTTCCGCGCAGTCGTTGTACGTGGAAATATCGTAATGCCATCCGGCGTCATACAGGCAGATTTGCGGATGCTCCCGCTCCAGGAAACTGCGCAATGCATCGTTGACCGGCGAGTCGCCGCGGCTCACCATCGTCATCGTATATCCGTGCAAATCTTCCGGGGAAAGTTTTTCCTTCCCGGCAAGCGGATGGCCCAGCGGAACCGCCACCATTTTTTTATAACTCCCAAGCGGATAAAAATTGATCCGGGATGACCAATCGCGGGAATTCATCGGTCCGGCAATAAAGTCGTAGGTTTTTCCTATTTGGGCAATAACATCCTGAATACCGCGGGCGGTATCTTCAAAAGGAAGAATCTGGATTTTGATTTGCGGAAAAACGCCGCTTACGCCGCGCCATAATTCCATAAACGGCTTGCACGGATTCAGCAGCGAATCCCCGATGCGCAGAATCCGCGGGGACGCTTCCTGCTGCTCCCGCAGCCGCTGCACCAGCCGGTCGCAATGGGCAATCATTGCGCGGGCTTCCCGCAGGAATTCTTCGCCGGCCGGCGTAAGCGAAAGCCCGCGGTTTGTCCGCATAAACAGCGTCAGCCCGAGCTGCCCTTCCAGCTGATTCATCTGCTTCATCACAGCCGTCGGGGAAACATACACTTTTTCCGCGGCGGCGGTAAAGCTACGGCATTCTGCCACCGCCACGAATGTTTTCAGCTCAAAGCGGTACACCGCACACTCTCCTCTGTGCGGATTCTATCCCAAAACCGCCGCTTTTGCCTACCGCACGGGCAGGCGCCGTTCAATTCTTCCGGTTGTTTTGGGCCTTTTTTTCAAGGTATGCCCGGCGGGCTTCTTCGGCTTTTACTTCGGCAGGTTTTTCCCTGCTTGTGCTTCCGTCAGGACCAACCCAGAAACTCCCGATTTGCATGAAGCCGCCGAACCGCGAAGCATAAATGAACGCGCCGATATACATGATAACCTGGCACATAATGGCAATAAAAATCCGGATAACGGCGTAGGCAAGCAAACCGATAGCCGTTATCGTTCCCAGCCAGTAAAAGGTTAAGAATATTCCCACAAAAAGCCCCATGAATTTATGCTTGATTCCGTAAAACAGCATTGCGGGAACAGGCAGGGCAACCGCAATGAACAAAAACATTTTTTGGACGGCGGCTGCATACTGCCCGGGAGTATTCAGGGTTTCTTCAGAAATACCAAGCGCTTCCGAGGGTATGCGGAGCCCCGCAAAAAAGATGGCAATCAGGGAGAAAAAGAACAGAATAACCGACGGCTTCAGCGTAAGTTTTCTTTCCATAAAAACGCTGAGGTTGTTCCGGAACAGGATGATCGAAAACACCTGCAGGAATATCGTGAAAACAAACGGAATACTGTTGCGCACTGCCTGCCCGACCGTAAAATACTGAACATCGCAGAACCATATGCTCAACGGTCCGAGCCGGATTAAATAATAGCCTTCCATAAGAATTGCGGCGGCCAGCGCAAAAACGGCAAAAACCGCCGTCAGATACGTAAAGCCCTGTTTTACGATACGCGAAGCAATAAACTGTAATACCGCTGCACTCAAAAGAAGGACAAGAACGGCAATCAGATATGCCCGCGAAAGAAGCATCCGGCCTTCTGCGGATCTTACATCCAGCATATTATAATTATACTTATATTCTCCGCCCGTCTCCGGATCTTCGCCTGTAAAGGTTATGGGATTGGGGCTCATGTCGTACTCTTTCAGCGGGTCTGCGGTACCCTCCGGGTTTTTGTCCGAGAATTTCAGATTCCACGCAAAAACGTACATCGTTTTTCCGTCGTATCCGATTTCCGCGTTATACCGCAGGTGATTGGGTAAATTGTACGCTTTGTTTTTGATTACCTGTTTCAGCGTTACCTCGGTTCCGTTTGGAATCCATACCGACTTGTCTTTATATCCGACGTCGTTCTTTTTCATATAATCGTCGGTATTCAGCTCATCGTATGCTTCCGCATAATCTTTAACCAGGCAGTCTATCTCATAAATCTGGGCAGACAGCCGGAAAAGCGGCAGCACAAAAAAAGCGCATACCAGCAAAGCACAGCATTTTTTCTTCATAACAAAACTCCTTGCAGTTTTTTACGCAAAATACGCGGCAGGATTCCCGCGCATTTTCAGAGCCCATCCATTACCGGTAAACGCGAACAGAAATCCGCGGACAGCGGAAAGCCAGCCTTCAGAGGACCAAGGCTTTGCGGACAAAGGCCGGACGGTGCTGACAATTCCTTGTCCGCCCGTGCAATTCCATCCGGCTGCCCGTTATTTTCCGCTGTCCCGGTTTCCTGCTCCGGACACGTCTTCCGCGCCTTCCCCGAACACAATGCCTTTGCCCGTTCCGCCTTCCCTTCTGTATGCGCGGGCAACCGCAAAAAAGACCAG
Organism: Candidatus Avitreponema avistercoris; assembly: GCA_017694555.1. GTDB lineage: Bacteria > Spirochaetota > Spirochaetia > Treponematales > Treponemataceae > Avitreponema > Avitreponema avistercoris. The sequence goes on along the minus strand of JADIMS010000038.1, from coordinate 16,101 downwards.
CGAGAATATGACAAGCAGTGATGCAAGAATAATCCGCAGTATAAACACCGCGGTGTCTGCCCAGTCTGAAATTTTTTCCTGCAAATTTGAAAGAACCATTGCGGCGGAAATCTGTCCGGAACTGTCCGCGTTGGATTCAACCAGAGCGCGCAGCGCACCGGATGCAGAATCAATTCCTGCGGAGGCGGGAAAGAAAACGCGCACGGCTTTTTGCGCGGCAAACCGTTCCAGCGTTCCCATACCAGCCGTCAATTCTTCCAGCAGCGCACCGGTGTCTGCCAGCGACAGCACGCGGATAATTTCTTCCGCATCCGCAGGCGTATTGAAAGCGCCCGGAAAATATTCTTCTGTAACCGAAGCAAGCTGTTCCGCCGTGCGCGCGGCAGCAAACTCCGCAGCCGGTTTCAGCCGGAACGTCAGCGAAAAAGCCGCAAACAGGATTTCCGCCGCCAGAAAGGAAACCGCAAACAAAAGCGCGCGCGTTCCCGGCCGCGCCGTTTTGGGAACGGCAAGCATATTCAGCAGCAGGCAGAAAACAAGACCGCATAAAACAAAAAGTATCAGCAGCGCCATTTATGAATCCTCACGAATGTACACGGCCGTTTTCACAGGCCGGCAGTTTTGCCGCAGTTCTTCCCGGAAACTTTTACGGTATTTCCGCAGTACGGCATATTTTTCCCTCATGCCAAGATCCCTGAGCACAGCCCGGACCAGCAGTCTGCCGCAGGGAGCCTGCATAAAGACCCCGAATGACTCCTCCCGGAATCCGTTTTTATTTTTTCCCCGCAGCAATGCATATTTGCGCTTTTTATCGCTCCATACGGAAAACAGTTTTGCAGAAACATACAGACATGGCAAAGCGGCGGCAATCTGCGCCATTAAAAACAAAGGATGAAGCCGGAAAAGCGGAAGCGCAAGAACAGCCAGCGCGGCAAAAAGCAGCAGGAATGAATAGGCGTTCAGATATAAGAACCTGAACGCCCCGGTTTTACGCATTGCCTCACTGCGCCTTTGCGATGGCGTTGTAGAAAGCATCCACAACTTTCTGCGCTTCTCCGTCGCTCATCGCTGACAGCTGAATGGAAGTGCGCTGTGTAAAAGACTCGTAATACAGCTTATAGGACGGACAGAAGAAACCGCACGTGGCCGTTTTAAAATACCCCACTTCTTTTATGCTGCTGGGGAGCAGGCATTTCATCTGGCGGGACGTATTGAACACATAGCAGGAAATCGCATTGTATATTTCTACCACGCGCTGGTTTGTGATAACCACAAAACCCTTGTGCCGGAAACCGAGAATCATTGCAAAAACACGCCGGATTGCGCCGAAAAACTGCGCAACCGGATTCTGGCTTTCTGCCCACAACTCCGCTTCCAGCTCCATAACAAGCTGTTCGCCCTCTGCCAACACAAGTCCCGATTTCATTTTCACATTATCCATACCGGAACCTCCTTGTAAAAGATGTATCACTATAACATCTCCCCCCCCCCCCCCGTCAATATTTTTCTTTTTTAGTCTTTTTAACATCAGCCAAGCCGTCATACTCCGCGCATAAAAAAAGCCTCCCGTTTCCGGGAGGCTTTCCGAATTCCGCAGAAGAATCTTATTTCTTCTTCAGGTACTTCACGCTGTCCAATGCAACAGCGGCGATGATGATGAATCCTTTGAACACAAACTGCAGGTTCGTGTCGATTCCCAGGAAGGTCAGACAATAGGTCAGACCGGTGAAAATCACGACACCGATGGCCGCGCCGCCGATTTTTCCGATACCGCCGTTAAAGGAGATACCACCGACAACACAAGCCGCAATGGCGTCCATCTCATAACCCTGTCCGGTTCCCGCACTGGCGTTGGCGCGGAACGCTTCAAGGAAGGCGCCGCAGCCGTAGAAAATACCGGCCATGATGAACACGCCCATCGTCACGCCAAAAACGCTGATACCGCTGACCGCCGCGGCTTCCGAGTTTCCGCCGACTGCGTACATATTCTTTCCGAACGTCGTTTTGTTCCAGATAAACCAGGCAACGATAATTGCAATTACCGCTGGAATCACCAGTTTCGGGAACGTAATCGTAGGCGTAATAAACCACCGTCCGCCGATCATATCCTTGATTTCGCTTTCAATCGAGCCGACCGGCGTACCCGTCGTTCCGAAGAACAACAGACCGTAGATAATCAGCTGCGTAGCCAGCGTGGAAATAAAGGGATGGATTTTCAGCTTGGCGGTAAACACGCCGGCAAACGACGAGAAGAGCACGCACAGGAAAATCGAAAGGAACAGCGCCATACCCACGCGGAGTCCCATCGGCAGGCTGGTAAAGTCCCACGGACCCATTCCGAAGAATTTTACGATGTTGACGCCCGGATGCAGAATCAGACCCGTGGTTACCGAGCCCAGCGCAACCATACGGCCAACGCTCAGGTCGGTACCGGCCTGCAAAATCAAACCGGCAACACCCAGCGCGTAGAACATACGTGTGGAAGACTGCTCAAAAATCGTCAGGATATTCGGCAGGGAGAACAGCGCGCCCCGGCCGGACATCGGCGCAATGATAACACAAACAATGAAGAAGACCAGAATCGCCAGGTACAGACCATTCTCCAGGAAGAATTTGGAAGGCGTAAAGTTGTAAATATATTCCCGGATACTCAGATTGAAGTCTTCCGAAAATTTGGACTTACCGTTACGCAGCGCGCGGTTTTTCTGCACGTGATCCACAAACGCCTGGTTCTTGGCGGCTTTGCAGCGTGCCAGCGTACTCCGGTAGCGGGATTTCGCATCAAACAGCGAAGAATTCATCTCATACTTGCAGACGGACACTTCTGCCTTCACCGTTTCCGGGTCTTTGCCGCTGGACTGGATGCGCGCAATTTCTTCCCCCGCATCCGAACGGATTTTGGCAACCTCCTGCTGGTAGCCCTCGGTCAGGGAAGCAATCTGGGCATTCTGCTCACTGATGATAGAAGCAATGTAGTCTTTGGCAATGGAGTTGGAATACGCAACCGCTTCTTTCTCAACCTGTTTTTCTTCGTCCCGGTTTTCGGCGGCAATCTGCCTGGCCTCCACAATCTGCTTTGACCAGTCGGCAATCATGCGGTTCCGCTCGTCCGCATCCAGGAGCTTATTCCGCTTGGCGGCCTGAATCTCCTGCTGGAGGCTCATCACCTTATTCACGCCGTCTTTGCGCAAATTGTACAGTTTGGAAGAATATTCCTGGAGTTTTACGTCCTCTTCCAACGATTTCACTTCTGCAATTTTTTCACTCATCAGCTTCATCCTCACAAATTCTCAGCCGCAAGACGCAGCAGGGTTTCCTGATCGGTTTCCTTCGTATTGACGATACCGGTAAGCTTGTGGTTGGACATCACGGCAATCCGGTTCGTGATGCCGAGAATTTCCGGCATCTCGCTGGACACAACAATAATGGTTTTTCCTTCTTTGGCCATTTTGATAATCAGCTGGTAGATTTCGTACTTGGCGCCTACGTCAATACCGCGGGTCGGTTCATCCATCAGGAACACTTCCGGCTGGCGTTCCAGCCATTTGCCGATAATGACTTTCTGCTGGTTTCCGCCGCTCAATGCGGTAATCAGCTCATCGGGAGAAACACATTTTGTGCGCATGACCTTGATTTCGCGGTTGGCAGCTTCTTTCATCTTTTTCTTGGAAAGCACGCCGCGCGATTTATAACTCGGGAGGTTCGTAATAACGGTGTTGAATTCGATGGTGTCCTTGCCGAACATTCCGTTCAGTTTGCGTTCCTCGGTGACCAGCGCAAACCCGTGCTCCATTGCATCCCGGCTGTCTTTAAACCGCAGCTTTTTCCCGTTCAGCGAGATTCCTCCGGAAGCAATCGTCCGGACGCCGAAAAGGGCTTCCAACAGCTCACTGCGCCCCGCACCGACCAGTCCGTACAAGCCGAAAATCTCGCCTTTCTTGACGGTAAACGAAATATCTTCCAGTACGGGATCGAACTTTGTGGAGAGTTTGTGTACTTCCAGATAATCCGCGCCGGGAACGTTGTCCACATCGGGATAGCGCTTGTCCAGGGAGCGGCCGACCATGGCGGCAATCAGTTCGTTCATATCCGTATCTTTGATTGCCTTGGTCATGATCATTTTTCCGTCCCGGAGCACGGAAACTTCATCACAGATTTCAAAAATCTCGTCCATTTTGTGGGAAATGTAAACAAAGGAAACACCCTTCGCGCGCAAATCCCGCACAATTTTGAACAAGCTCTGCACTTCACGTTCCGTCAGAGACGAAGTCGGCTCGTCCAGAACGATAATCTTCGCATCATAAGAAACCGCCTTGGCGATTTCCACCATCTGCCGCTGGGAAACGGACATGGTTCGCATGACGGTTTTCGGATTGACATTCATATTGAGCGAAGCGAACAGGTTGATGCTGTCTTTCAACATCTTCGCTTCGTCAATGATGCCCAAATTGGTCGGATACCGTCCCAGGAACAGGTTGTCGGTGACGGTCCGGTCCAAACACTGGTTCAGTTCCTGGTGAACCATAGCGACTCCGCTTTCCAGAGCCTCTTTCGGGTTCTTAAAATTGACGGGCTTGCCCAGCAGAGAAATGTGGCCTTCATCCTTCGCGTAAATTCCGAAGAGGCATTTCATCATCGTTGATTTCCCGGCGCCGTTCTCTCCCATCAGCCCCATGACGGAACCTTTTTTGACCGACAGGTCAATTCCTTCCAGGACTTTGTTTTTGGCGAATGCTTTAGAAAGGTTTTTGATTTCCAAAACAGTCTCATTCATACGCTTCTCCGTTTACTCCATCGATCTTGTCCGGGGCTGCCCGGCAAAAAAAAGCCATGCCCGGCTTGTGCCGGCGCATGGCTTTCGCGACTCAAACAAACTACGATTTGCCGTTCGCGGCGATTAGTACCGAAGTCTGTCCAGATAGTCGCGCGCGGAGTTGGTCTTCACCATGTTGATCGCATAAGCGTCGAAGTTTCCGAGGTTGGTGAAGCGGTCCAAGCAGCTCGCTTCGTTCTGTCCGTCACCCTGGACAACCGTCAGCTCGATGTTCATCAGAGGAGCATAGTACTGCAGAGCAGGCAGGTAGGAAGAAGACAGGAAGTTATCCGCAGAGTTGTAGATGGTCAGCAACACTTTCTTGGCAGGCGCGTTCGTCTGCTTGATGCCGGCGTCGCGGTTGCCGAAAGTATACTGCTGCCAGTTGTCCGCGTTAACACCGGAGTTCTGGGCCATAACGGCTTTTTCATCCGCGCGGTAATCCACGGTCGGGGTGATCTTGTTGCCGTACTGGTCGGGTTCAGAGAAACCTTTGGTGTAAACATCGGCGCCGGTCAGACCGTCGAGGAGGTTGCGGAGAACCTGGAGGGTTCCGGCAGCCTGCGCATCCACGTTCTGGGAAACGGTTCCGGTCAGGGTTCCGTTACCAATGGCGTCAATCGCATCCGCGTTGGCGTCGTAACCGAAAATCGGCACGCCGGCGGGGTAGTTGGAAGCCTGGAGGCATCCCATGGCCATACCGTCGTTGTTGGAAACAACCATATCGATGGCATCGCCGAAGCGGGTCGCCCAGTTCATCATGGCGTCCGTGGCGGCATTGGCGTTCCAGGTGGAACCGTCAGTACCGGTCATCGGCAGACCCTGCAGCTCAACGACTTTCATCGTCGTGCCGCCAACGTTGGCGGAACCTTCTTTCACGTTCGTGGCTTCCGTGGAACCATTCCAGGTGCCGAGCGCTTCGCGGATACCTCTCGTGCGGGCATTGGAGTCGTTGTGTCCGACGTCACCAATGCAAAGCAGGTAACCGATAACTCCGTCGCCATTGCGGTCCAGCTTGGCGGGATCGGCAGAAGCAAGGTAGTCCAGAATCAGCTGTCCCTGCACGGCGCCACCACCAGCGGCATCAAAACCGACATAGTAGGTCTTGTCGTTCCAATTCATGGCGTCCATATCAATGGAACCGGTCGTCGGATCGGAAGGCTGTCTGTTGAAGAACACAAGAGGCTTCTGCGCGTTGGTCACAACACCTTCGCCAGCGCCTCCGGCAAACGCGATCCCGCCAAGAACGGCGAAAATCAAAAGAATGCCAAAGATTTTTTTCATTTTCTTCCTCCATCAGAAAAAAACTAGATTTACAGTCATTATAAACTGACAACTTTTAATAAGTCAAATGAAATTGCACAAAATCCGTGTTTTTCGTACAACTTGACAAAATCTTGATATTTCTCCCGCCCTCCCCGGCCGGCTTTGCGTTTTCTTTTCCGCTGCGGGAGGCATTATTCCACGATGACGGCGCGGCCTTTCCGGGGTTTTTTACCGCCCGCGGAAACCGGCCTGCCGATTGCCGCCGTACCGTAAATTCCGTGCGAAGCCGGTACGCCGAATTCCGTCAGAATGGCGCGGACCGCCGGATCATCAAAGCAGTCCAGAAGCTGGTTGATCCACACGCAGCCGAGCCCCAGCGCGGTACAGGCCAGATAGATGTTTTCCATGGCGCAGGCATTGTCCACCGCGCGGAACCGGCTTTCCTTTTCGTTGGATGTCAGGATGATGGCAGCCGGTTTGTACATATCGTAGCCTTCCCGCCCGAGCGCTTTCCCGACGGCGGCGCACAGCCGCCGGATTTTTTCCGGGTTGGTCACCGCAGTAAACTGCCAGGTCTGCAGCCCCTGCCCGCTGGACGCGGCAAGGGCGCAGTCCAGAATCCGGCGCAAATCTTCTTTTGAAACGGGACCGGCGGTAAAAGCGCGGCAGCTCGTCCGGCTCTGAATGAAATCCAATAAAAGTTCCTGCGGAATATCCTGCATTGTCATAAATTCCTCCTTATATCATATCCCAATATATCACCACTATATCATATATCGTCCCAATGTATCATATTCCGGGCGGATTCCGCATTTTCCCGGACACCCGGGCGGGGCAAAAACCTTGACAGCGGAGACGGAATTCATTTAATTGACAGAATGAACAAATTGGGTACAAAAAGCTTTCTGCATTCTGCGGCGGTCTTGATTTTACCGGTGGCGGCGCAGAACCTGATTACCACGGCCATCAACTCTCTGGACGTAATTATGCTGGGGCGCGTGGGGGAAAACGCGCTTTCCGGCGCTTCGCTGGGCAATCAGGTGTATTTCAACATGAGCCTGTTCCTGTTCGGTGTAACATCCGGCGCCGCCGTGCTTACATCGCAATACTGGGGAAAGAAGAATATGAATGCAATCGCCGCCATTTTCGGCCTGGCGGTGAAAATCGGGCTGGGCATCAGCGCAGTGTTTTTTCTGGCCGCCATGCTGGTTCCGCGGCAGATTATGGGGCTTTTTACTGCGGAAGAAGAAGTCATCCGCGAAGGGGTCATATACCTGCGGTGGGTATGTTTTTCGTATCCGTTCACGGCGTTCAACCTGGTTTACCTGAATACAATGCGGAGCATGGAACGGGTACGGATTGCAACCGTTGCCTATACGTGTTCCTTTTTCACCAACCTTGCGGCCAATGCCGTGCTGATTTTCGGGCTGCTCGGTTTCCCGGCGCTCGGAGTAGCGGGAGCCGCTATCGGTACCATTGTGGCCCGTATGATGGAATCCGCAATCGTGTTTCTCTATGACCGCAAGTGGAACACCGTCCTCCGGTTCCGGCCCGCTTTCCTCAAAATCCGCAACGCGCCGCTTTCCGGGGATTTTTGGCGTTATGCTTCCCCGGTGATTGCCAACGAGCTTTTGTGGGGACTGGGGGTTTCAGCCATTTCCGGCATTCTGGGGCACCTGGAAAAAGCCGCTGTTGCCGCAAATGCGGTTGCCCAGGTAGCGCGCCAGCTTTCCATGATTATCGCGTTCGGGGTTTCGGCAGCAGCCACTATTGAAATCGGCAAAAAAATCGGCGCCGGGGACATGGAAGGCGCGGCAGATTACGGGAAAAAATATGCCGTGCTCAGTGTTTTTACCGGACTTCTGGGAGCGCTGGTGATTCTTGCCGCGCGGCCGCTTGTGCTGCATTTCATGGTCCTGACGGATCAGGCAAAGGAATACCTGTCGTCGATGATGTTCGTGCTGTCGTATTTTGTAATCGGACAGTCCGTCAACTCCACGTTTATCGTCGGCATTTTCCGCGCCGGCGGGGATACCAGATTCGGCTTTTTCTTTGATTTGGTCTTCCTGTGGGGCGTTGCCATCGCAGGCGGCGCAGCCGCGGCGTTCGGATTCCACGCGCCGGTAATGGTTGTTTATATGATTCTGATGAGCGACGAAGTGCTGAAGCTGCCTGTTGCCTGGCTGCGCTACCGTTCGCGCAAATGGCTGCGCAATATTACGCGGGATTAACCGCCGGCGCGCTTTCCGCAGACCCGGAGACAGGCGCGTTTTCCGCAGGTTCGGGCGGTCCGGATCCGGGCAGTCCGGGTTCCGCCTTCATCGGGGCAAATTCCGCCGTTCCGCCCGGCGAAAGCGAAAATTGCAGCAGCCCGGACCGGATCGGAACGCCCTGCGCGTCTTCCGCCGTTACGTCCAGCCGCCAGACGCCCGCTTCGACATTTTCCAGCACCGCAGGTTCCGCGGCAGGATCCAGAACCTGTGAAACCGTAAATCCGGCGGCAGAAACCATATCTACCGTATAACGGGCAACGGCGGTCTGCGCGCCGCTTTCATCCGCAATTTCCGCCGGAAGGGAAAGCCGCACCGTCCCGGTTGTATCCGGCACGGAAAAACCTGCCCCGGAACCGGAACAGGCGGTAAGCAGCAAAAGCGGCGCAAAAACCGCAGGCAATACGGGGAGTTTCACCGCAGCGTAATCTCCGCTTCAAAGCAGGTCCGGCCCTGTACGTCTCCGGCTACCAGCGCGGTTTTTCCGTCATCCGAAAAATACCCGGAAAGGGAAATCCGGTCGCCGCCTTTGGCTTCTTTGGCGTAATTGATACGGAAATTCTGCACATCGCCGGTCTGGAAAGCTTCGGGCAGCGCGTCCAGTGCAAAAGCCGCATACCGGGAATTGTTGGTGTGCCCGTTGGAATCCAGATCCGAAAAGCCGACAGTCCGTTCTCCCAGCAGCTGCATATCCTGCGGACGGTGGATTTTGCTGCACGGAGGACAGTCCACAGGAATCACAAAATCCGCTTCCGGGCGCATGGTAAACGCCGACGGTTTAATCAGGCGCCGCGTTGCCGGATCCGCTATCAGCCACAGGCTGGTACCGGAAACCAGACTTTCCCCGGCGGCATTTTCCAGCTCGTATTTTCTGGACAGCAGCATACCGTCCGGCTTTTCTTCCCAGGTTTTCAGCAGCAGCCGCTCGCCGCCGCGCGGGTATTTGTGAATGGAAAAGGACAGGCGGGAAACCAGAATGACAATCCCGTTTGCCGCCAGCGTTTCCACCGAAAGCCCGCGCTGGAAATAATCTTCTACCGCCGTATCCGAAGTAATCAGCAGGAGCGAAGGCAGGCTGATCCGTCCCCGCGCGTCGCATTGCCCGAAATGCAGTTTGAATTCGCGGAAAAACGTTGTGCGTTCACCGAACCATTCGCGGTAGTTTTCTTTCGTTTCTTCTGTCATAAAACGCCCTTCCTTTCACATTTTTTCCGGCAGAAAGCAGCTCAGCCGAAAGCGACGTCCAGAACCATCATCAGTACAAATCCGCATGCCGCGCTGATGGTGCCTGCATCCGAATGCGGCCCCTGCTGGGAATCCGGTATCAAATCCTCAATCACGACATACATCATGGCTCCGGCCGCAAAAGCCAGGAGCACGGGAATCACCGGCACAAGGACTGCCGTCAGCAAGATGGTCAGCAGCGCTGCAACCGGTTCCACTACGCCGGAAGCCGTACCGAACAAAAATGCCTTAAATTTGGAAAAGCCGAACTGGCGCATCGGTGCAGATACGATGGCGCCTTCCGGAAAATTCTGGATGGCGATTCCCAAGGAAAGAATCAGTGCGCCCACAAACGGAATCGAGCCCTGTTCCGCAATCAGCCCGGCAAACACCGCGCCGACTGCCATGCCTTCCGGGATATTGTGGATGGTTACCGCCAAAAACAGCATGGTTGCCTTTTTGAAATCCGCATTCGGCCCTTCCGCGCGGGATGCGGCGGCATGAAAATGCGGGATAACCTTATCCAGAAACAGCAGGAAAAAAATGCCGATCAGGAAACCGGCCGCCGCCGGAAGCCAGGGCAGAAAGAAATCTGCCGTCATTTCCATGGAAGGAATCAGCAGCGACCAGATCGATGCAGCAATCATGACGCCGGAAGCAAAGCCGTTCAGCGCTTTCTGCGTACCCGGCGCCAGGTTGTCCTTCAGCAAAAAGACCGTCACCGACCCGAGAATGGTACCCGCAAACGGAAGAATCAAGCCGATTGCAATGCCTGTCATATTTTACCCTCCTGCGGCGTTTTTTCCGGCGCGGCAAAAAGCCCTGTCGAAAGGTATTTTTCCCCGCCGTCCGGCAGCAGCGTCACGATTGTTTTTTCCGCATTTTCCGGCTGCGCGGCAATTTTCATTGCGGCAGCCAAAGCGGCGCCGGAAGAAATTCCGGCAAGGATTCCCTCCGTGGCAGCCAAAAGCCGCGCGGCTTCTGCCGCTTCCCCGTCCGTTACCGGGATTACCCTGTCGTACACAGAAGGATTCAGGGCGCCGGGCACAAACCCCGCGCCGATTCCTGCAATCGCATGCGGACCGGGTTTTCCGCCGGAAAGGACCGGGGATCCCGCCGGTTCCACGGCAATCACCCGGACCGACGGATTCTGCGCTTTCAGGTATTCCCCGGCGCCGGTAATGGTTCCGCCGGTTCCGACTGCCGCGACAAAAAAATCCAAATCCCCGCCGCATGCACGCCAAATTTCCGGGCCGGTTGTTTCCCGGTGCGCACGCGGATTATCCGGATTATCAAACTGCCCGGGAATAAACGCGCCGGGATATTCCGTTTCTGCAAGCTGCTGCGCCAGCCGGATTGCGCCGGACATTCCTCCGGCCGCCGGCGATAAAACTACGCGCGCACCGTAGGCGCTCATGATCATACGGCGCTCCACCGACATATTTTCCGGCATGACAATCACCACGCGGAAGCCCCGGAGGGAGCCGTACAAAGCCAAACCGATGCCGGTATTGCCGGACGTCGGTTCCAGAATCACGCCGCCGGGTTTCAGCCGGCCGTCCCGCTCCGCCGCATCCAACATAGAAAGCGCGGCGCGGTCTTTGGCTGATCCGCCGGGATTATACATTTCCAGCTTAACCAAAATCCGCGCGGCAAGATGTTCCTGTCTGCGGAGACGGACACATTCCAAAAGCGGGGTGTTCCCCACAAATTCTTCTACGGAGGCAGCAATGTTCTTCATTTATGTTATCCGTTTTCTGCGGACGGTGCGTGTTGTCCGTCCGGGATTTTGCAGACGTCAATCCAGCGGCTTCCGGGCGTCAGACGCTCCAGTTCTTCCGGCGTCAATTCAACCGCGCTGTTGGCGGATCCGCAGGCAGGAAAAACCGTGGAAAATCTCTGTAAAGACCGGTCCAGGAAAATTTCCACCCCTTCTTTCGCGGCAAAAGGACAAACCCCGCCCGGAAGGAATCCGGTTCGCGGCTCCACTTCTTCCCGTGCCAGCATCGAAGCCTTCCTGCCGAACTGCGCCCGGTATTTACGGTTATCGATTTTTGTATCCCCGGCCGCGACGATCAAAAGCGTCCTGCCGTCCAAATCAAAAGAAAGCGTTTTGGCAATTCTTGCTTCTTCCGTCCCCAGCGCCTGCGCCGCAAGTTCCACAGTTGCACTGGAAACGGGAAATTCCCGCACCTTTTCCCCGAATCCGAAACGGCCGAGATAGGCGCGTACAGTATCGATATTCATTTTCTTCACGATAATCCAATCCCGGCATCAAGTCAACGGGAAGCATCCGCCCGGAAAATTCAAAAATTCAGAAGCGCAGGTTTTTTTTCGGCACCGGTTCGCAGGTAATATCCACACCCAGTTTTTTGAAGATTTTGCGGTCTACTTCGGAAAGCAGAACCGTGGAATGCGCCTGGCAGCCGCGCAGTTCCGGCAGCTGGGACATCGCCAGCCGGGCGTTTTCGTCCTCGTTGGAGACCATGGCCAGCGCGATGAGCACTTCGTCCGTATGCAGCCGCGGATTGTGGCCGCTGAGGTATTTCGTTTTCATTTCCTGAATCGGTTCGATGGCGCTCGGCGGAATCAGGCGCAAATCATGCCCGATGCCGCCAAGCTGTTTCACCGCGTTCAGCAAAAGGGCGGCGGACGTACCGAGCAGGTCGGAATTCTTGCCGCAGACAATCGTACCGTCTGCCAGCTCGATGGCCGCAGCCGCGGTACCGGCGGATTCCGCTTTTTCCCGCGCAGCGACGGTTACCCGGCGGAAATCCGGCGTGATTTTTGCCTGCCGCATCAGCAATTCCAGCTTAAAGACTTCCCCGTTGTTTTCCGAATCCCCGAAGCCGGTAACCTGCTTTTCCAGCGCGGCATAATAGCGCCGGACGATTTCGTGCCGGGACGCCTCGCAGCATACTTCATCGTTGGTAATGCAATATCCCGCCATATTCACTCCCATGTCCGTGGGCGATTTATAGCGGTTCTCGCCGAAAATCCCTTCCAGCAAGGCATTCAGCACGGGAAACGTTTCAATATCCCGGTTGTAATTCACCGCCGTCTTTCCGTATGCTTCCAAATGGAAAGGATCTATCATATTCACATCATTCAGATCTGCGGTGGCCGCTTCGTAAGCAAGGTTAATCGGATGCTTCAGCGGCAGATTCCAAATCGGAAAGGTTTCAAACTTTGCATAACCGGCTTTAATGCCACGCTTGTGGTCATGATACAGCTGCGAAAGGCAGACGGCCAGTTTCCCGCTTCCCGGACCCGGCGCAGTCACCACGACAAGCGGGCGCGTGGTCCGGATGTAGTCGTTCTTGCCGTAACCTTCTTCGCTGTCAATCAGCGAAACGTTGGACGGATAGCCTTCAATCGTATAATGATGGTACACATGAATGCCCATGCCTTCCAGCCGTTTACGGAACACATCCGCAGCGCCCTGTCCCCGGTAATGCGTGACCACAACGCTGGAAACTTTCAGATCGCGGGATGAAAATTCGCTGATCAGCCGGATCACATCTGCATCATAGGTAATGCCCAGATCGGCGCGCATTTTGTTTTTTTCAATATCATCCGCGTTGATGACGATCACAATTTCTGCATCATTTTTCAGCTGCATCAGCATTTTCAGCTTGCTGTCCGGCTGGAATCCGGGAAGCACCCGCGCGGCATGGAAATCATCAAACAGTTTCCCGCCGAATTCCAGATACAGTTTGTTTTCAAAAAGCGCAATACGCTCTTTGATCTGCGCAGACTGAATCCGCAAATATTGTTCATTGTCAAATCCGATCATGCCTGTAATCTAACACAAAAGAAAAAAAATTTCGATAGCAAACACCACCGCGCAGGCAGCGCCCGCTACAGAAAGCAGGCTTTTTCCGGAAAACCCGAGCAGGAGGGCTGCCGCGCATCCTGCCGCCGCGGAAACCGGACTGCCGGTTGAAAAAAAGACAGCCGGGAATGTCATCGCACCCAGAACCGCGTACGGGATGTAACGCAGGAAGGAACGCAAAAAACGGCTGCGGATTTTCTTTTTACACAGCACCAGCGGAATCATGCGGACGGCGTACGTCACGCAGGCCATGACCACCAGCGCGGCGGTAAACGGCAGGGCGGAAAGAGGCTGGGCAGAAATCATACGTATTCCTCCGGCGCAGAATTTTCCGGGGCGGCTGCTTCCGCGTTTACACCTGTACCGGCGTCCGCGCTGCCGTCTTCTTTTTCCGGGAAAAACAGCGCGCCGCAAACCGCAGCGGCGCACGAGCATACCACTACCGCAATCCCGGAAGAAATTCCGTGCAGGAACGGCACAAAGCGGAACAGACAGCTTAAACCGGACGCCGTGAGTACCACCGTCAAAACGGCGGCGCTGCTTTTCACTGCCGGAGCCAGAATCGCAATGAACATGCCGTAAATCGCAATCCCCAGCGCAGAAATCACGATTTCAGGAAGAACGTTGCCTGCCGCCGCGCCCAAAACCGTTCCCAGTGTCCAGCCTGCATACGGAAGGGAAACCAGGCCGTACAAATACCGCCGTCCGGCAAGCCCTGCGCGCCCGGAAGCAATCGCGAAAACTTCATCCGTATTCATGAACGCAACTGCCAGACGGTCTGCCAGGCGCACGGAAGGCGCAAGTTTCTGCGACAAGGCGACGGACATCAGCGAATACCGCGAATTGATTACCAACTGGGAAAGCGCCAGCTCCGCCAAGGAAGACCCGCCCGCGATAATGGGCACTGCGGCAAATTGCCCGGCAGAGGTAACGTTCAGCATGGAAACGGCAACCGCCTGTAAAACAGAAAAGCCGCTGCCCACTGCAAAAAGTCCGAAAGCGAATGATACGGGAATATAACCGAGGCAGACGGGAATCCCGTCCCGCAGCCCGGATGAAAAAGAATCTCTGGTTTCACGCATGTTTTGTTTCTCCGATCCGCCGGCGGCTCAGGAAGCCGCCAGCAGACCGCGGATAATTTCCCCGGCCATCAGCAACCCGGCGACAGGCGGTACAAACGGAACGCTGCCTACCGCCCTGCGCACGCCGGGCAGCACATTCCCTGGCCCGCCGTCCGGCACAGGCGGTTCCGTGGAAAACAGCACGCGCTGGGCGGTGATTCCGCGCTTCCGCAATTCCCGGCGGACAGCCCTGGCAAGCGGGCAAACCGACGTACTGTAAATATCGGCAAACCGGAAAGCCAGGGGATCCGTTTTGTTGCCGGTGCCCATACATGAAAGCAGGGGAACGCCGGCAGCCTGGGCGTTGGCAATCAGATTCACTTTGGACGGAACAGAGTCGATACAGTCCGCAATAAAGGAACAGCGGGATAAATCCACAGGCGTTTTCCCGTCCGCATCCGGCGGATAAAACAAAGCGAATGCTTCTGCCTGTACCAGCGGATTAATGTCCCGCGCACGTTCCGCCGCCACTTCCGCCTTTTTGCGCCCCAGCGTACTGTGCAGCGCATAAAGCTGCCGGTTCAGGTTGCTTTCTTCCACTGCGTCCGCATCAACCAAAATCAAATGGCCGACGCCGGCCCGTGCCAAGGCTTCCGCAGCAAAAGAACCGACGCCGCCCAGCCCGAATACCGCCACCGTCGCACCGGCCAAAACCGCGTCAGACCCGGCGCCCAGCACCCGGCGGGTCCGGGAAAAAGCCGCGGGCAGGCTTTCTTCAGGCGCCGTAGGTTTTCCAGCGATACAAGCCGACGCCGCCTCCCAGAATAATCAGGACCCCCACCAGCCGCACAAACAGCGTTCCGATTTGGAAGGGGAAAAGAAAAAGCACAAGCGCCAGGGCAATCAAAAGTACGGCTTCAATCACATACTCGCGCACGGGCAGATCCATCGCTTTCATATCCCGGATTACGAGGAACTCCAAGCCTGCCGAAATAAGCATTTCTATGCCCAGAATATACAGCATAATAGCCCACGCCGCACCTGCAACAAAAAGCGGCAGAAAAACGGAAACCAGTCCGACCGCCACAGCCAGAATGCCCCGGATTTTCAGTGTTTTCCGCACTTCCGGACTTTCTATTTCCGGTAAAACAGAAAACAGCGTGATAAAGCCTTCCAGAATAACCGCGATGCCGATAAGAATCCAGAAAACTTCAATGAAGCGGGCAGGCGAAATCAACATCACCAACCCGAGCAAAATCATCAGAATCCCGCCAAACAGAAACCACTTGTCCCTTGAAACCTGCATATTGCCACCTCCCGTACCGGCGTCCGGCACATCAGAATTTATTCCCCGATAATTTTTACCAGCACGCGTTTTTTCCGCTGTCCGTCGAATTCGCCGTAAAAAATCTGCTCCCACGGACCGAAATGCAGACGGCCTTCCGTGATTGCCACCACAACTTCCCGCCCCATAATCTGCCGTTTCATGTGCGCATCCGCGTTAATTTCACCGTGGTTGTGCCGGTAAGAAGAAACCGGTTCATGCGGGGCAAGTTTTTCCAACCAAACATCAAAATCCTGATGCAACCCGGATTCATCATCATTGATAAACACGCTGGCCGTAATGTGCAT
>JADIMS010000037.1 GCA_017694555.1 Candidatus Avitreponema avistercoris | reverse complement strand
CGATGTATCCGGGAAGCCGCAAGAACGCGATTGAGCATTTGTACTGCGCATGGGAAAACGGGTTTACGCCGCTGAGCGCCGGATGTCCGGTGATTATCGGCGACGGTCTGAAAGGAACCGACGACATTGCCGTTCCGGTTTCAGGCGGCGAATACGTGAAAGAAGCCAAAATCGGGCGCGCCGTAATGGACGCCGATATTTTCATTTCGCTCACGCACTTCAAAGGCCATGAGATGACCGGTTTCGGCGGCGCGATAAAAAACATCGGCATGGGCTGCGGTTCCCGCGCCGGGAAAAAAGACCAGCACAGCAACGGCAAACCTGAGATTGACGGAGCTGCCTGCCGCGGCTGCCGCCGCTGTCTGCGGGAATGCGCCAACGACGGTCTTGTCTTTGATGAGCAGAAAAAGAAGATGACGGTAAACTACGACAACTGCGTGGGCTGCGGACGGTGCATCGGCGCGTGCAATTTTGATGCAATCGCGTTTGCGCAGAACGCTGCGGTAAAAGAACTGAACTGCCGCATGGCGGAATATACAAAAGCCGTGGTGGACGGCCGCCCTTCGTTCCATATTTCCCTGGTGTGCGATATTTCGCCGGTGTGCGACTGCCATTCCGGAAACGACGCGCCGATACTGCCGGACGTGGGTATGTTCGCTTCGTTCGATCCTGTCGCCCTCGACCAGGCGTGCGCCGACGCGTGCCTGCGCCAGAAGCCGCTGCCGGACAGCCAGCTTGCCGAAGCGATGGCGGAACCGGGCTTCCGTGATTTGCACGACCATTTTGACAACGCGAACCCGAACACGGAATACAAAAGCTGCCTTGCGCACGCGGAAAAAATCGGACTCGGCACCCGTTCCTATGAACTCGAAACGGTAAAATAAAAAAACACTGCGCCGTTTCCCCGGAATTCCCGCGGAGACGGTTTTTTTTTGCAAGCGGAAGAAATCGGCAAAGGGAGGCGTGCCGTTTTGTATTTCTCGTATGGCGAAACCGAAACGGAATACCTGAAGCGCAGGGATCCGCGGTTAGGGGAAATCATCGGAAAAATCGGCCACGTTGACCGTGAGACAGATACCGATTTGTTTTCTTCCGTGGTACATCACATCATCGGCCAGCAAATATCCACAAAGGCGCAGGCAACAATATGGGCGAGGATGCAGGCGCAGCTTGGAGAAGTAAATGCAGAAGGCATTTCGGCAGCCGGTATAGACACGCTGCAAGCTTTTGGCATGACATTCCGGAAAGCAGAATACATCAAAGATTTTGCGGAAAAAGTGAAAACCGGGGAATTTGCTTTGCAGGAAATTTCCCGGCTGCCGGACAACGAAGCAATCCAGGCGCTGGCTTCTTTGAAAGGAATCGGCGTGTGGACAGCGGAAATGATTCTGCTGTTCTGTTTGCAGCGGCCCGACATTTTCAGTTTTGACGATCTGGCCATCCAGCGCGGGCTCCGTATGGTCTACCACCACAGGAAAATAGACCGCAAACTGTTTGAAAAATACCGCCGGCGTTTCAGCCCTTATTGCAGCGTTGCAAGTCTGTATCTCTGGGCCGTGGCAGGCGGAGCAATCCCCGGCATGAAAGACTATGCGCCGGAAAAAAACAGGAGGAAGTAAGAAATGGCAAATATGATTGTTTTGTTTGAAGTGAAGCCTACAAAGGTCGGAATGAAGAAATACTTTGACCTTGCGGCCATGTTGAAACCAATGCTTGCCGGATTTGAGGGCTTTATCCGGGCAGAACGGTTTTCCAGCCTGAACGAGGACGGCAAGCTGCTGTCCATGAATGTGTGGACGGACGAAGCAGCCGTAGAACGCTGGCGGAATGTCATGCAGCACCGCATGAGCCAGAAAGAGGGTCGGGAGAAACTGTTTGAAAGTTATAAAATTACGGTCTGTTCGGAAATCCGTTCCTATACAGATACAGACCGGGCGCAAGCTCCGCAGGACTCGAATCAGTATTTTGAATTGGAGGGTTGATCATGCAATACACCAGTCATTATTGTTCCCCCATCGGTGATATTCTTTTAGCCGCAGATGACATTGGCTTAACCGGATTATGGTTCGAGGGGCAAAAATATTTTGCGCTTTATCTGGACAAAGAACATGAGGAAAAAGAAGTTCCCCTTTTTGAAAAAGTAAAACAGTGGCTTGATATTTACTTTTCGGGGAAAGAGCCGGATTTTTCCGTGCCGCTTCATTTTACCGGCACAGAGTTTCAGAACGAGGTATGGGCAATTCTCCGGACCATTCCATACGGACAGACGATGACATACGGTGAAATTGCAAAGCAGATTGCCGCCAGGAAGGGATTGCCGCGTATGTCAGCACAGGCTGTGGGCGGCGCGGTAGGTCACAATCCGGTTTCGGTTATCGTTCCCTGCCACCGCGTTGTCGGCGCCGCCGGCAGCCTTACCGGCTATGCCGGCGGTCTCGATAAAAAAGAAAAGCTGCTTGCCCTCGAAAAAGGGATATGACGGCCGTTTTGATTGCAGAAAACAGAAGCGGTACGCGCCTTCGCAGCGCGCGGATCAGATGCGTTATTTTTTTCTGTTAACAGTTTTTTAACTTTTTTTTTCTTGACATCCGGAATCGGCTATGATATATCCGGCTTATGCAACAGGTGTATTGTATATACATCTTAAAACAAGGAGTAATTAACATGAAAAAATTCCTGCTTATTTTAGGTGTGTGTGCGGGCTTGATCATGGCATCATGCAGCGACGGCGGTTCCTCTGGGGGGGGCGATAAACCGGTAACTGCGAATATCCCCAGTACCGACAAGACGGTGCTGGAAGGACGTGCGCCGGGAACCAGTGCTGTTTCCGTATCAGCGCGCAGTGCTGTCAGCGCGCGGTCATCTGCACCTGCAGCCGGAACGCCGGAAGCGCTCGGCACTAAAATTGAAATTAAAGAAGGCGAGTATACGTTATTGGAGCGCCTGTATTCCACAACCTGGTATCGGTCTGAAAAAGAATATGACGACGGCAGGTTGGAAGAAATCGAAGAGGAGTTCCTGTACTTTGATGAAAACTCCCGGATGTGCAAAAGGGAGTATGAAAACGGCAGACCGGATGATACAGAGTATGCCAAACTTACGTGTTTAGAAAGTTTCAGGACAAATGAGAGGGAAGACAACAAGAACGCCAATGCATGCATCGTTCTGAATGAAGAAATGGGCGACGATGACAGGGACTTTGAAGGCTACTATTTACCCGATGAGGACATACTCTATGTCATAGACGGCGATGACGGCGATATTAAGCATAAGTTAGCGGAACTGATATCCCGGGTGGAAGGGAAGGATGATTTCAAGGGCTATGACCATGACAATGATGATATTGACCGCTACATCTTGTCAACTGTATCGGAACCGCTCCGCTGACAGCGTGTGATATAGACTGTACCGCCCGGTGTGTATACATACCGGGCGTTTTTTTTTTGTCCGCGCTATTCCCCCTCTGCGCGTCCCTTTACACTCACAGACATTTGGACTAAGATAGCGCATGGAAAAAGAATGGAAAAAGATCTGACGCAGGGAAAAATTTCTTCTTCTCTCTGGAAATTCGCCCTGCCGCTGATGGCCGGAAATATCCTGCAGCAATTCTATAATCTGACGGACACGTGGATTGTCGGCCGTTATATCGGACCGGAGGCGCTGGCCGCCGTAGGCTCTTCCTATTCCCTGATGACGTTCCTCAATTCCATTCTCACCGGACTTTCCATGGGAAGCGCCGCTTTTTTTTCCATCGAGTTCGGAAGGAAAAATTTTCCCGCACTGCGCAACGGTGTTTTTGTTTCGTTCATCCTGATTGGAAGCCTAAGCCTTGTCCTGACGGCGGCTTCCCTTTTATTTTTACCCGGTATTCTGCATGTCCTGTCTTTTCCTGCGGAAGTGCAGAAGCCTGCGGCGGAATATTTGCAGCGGATTTTTTTTGGAATCCCGGGAATCTTTCTTTATAATTTTTTTGCCAATTTTTTGCGGGCACTGGGCAATTCCGCGTCCGCCCTGTTTTTCCTGGGCATTTCCGTTTTATCCAACGTATTTCTGGATTTGCTTTTTATTCTGGGTTTTTCCCGCGGCGTCGGCGGCGCGGCGGAAGCAACTGTGCTTGCGCAATATCTTTCCGCGGCAGGAATCGTTCTGTACTGCCGGCTGAAAATGCGGAAATTCCTTCCGGCAAAATCCGATATGCATTGGGAAAGACAGAACGCAAAACGGATTCTGTTTCTTTCTTTTTCTACGGGCGCGCAGCAGTCGGTGATGAATTTCGGGATTCTGATGGTGCAGGGACTGGTCAATTCTTTCGGCGCCGT
>JADIMS010000036.1 GCA_017694555.1 Candidatus Avitreponema avistercoris | reverse complement strand
GGAGATGTGTATAAGAGACAGTGTTATTCGTGTGCCGCTGCTTTGCATCGTAATCCACATCAAGCGGAGAACCGGTTTCCCCGCCGTGCAGAACAACGGCGCCGTTGTTCTGGATATTGACATTCAAATTGTGAATAGGAAGATCAACGTCAAATCCGGCAACCCACTGTACCGAGTGGTTATGCACACCAGGATCCGTACCGGCAAAATCTTCCGTCATCCAATACGCGGCTTCGGCACGCAGATTGAATCTTCCCAGAGCGGCGGCGCCTTCCAGCCCGAACACCTGCAGGCGGTCATAGCCGAGCTCCGGCAAATCCTGCGCGGCGTTCCAGACGGCGGATACCTGTTTGCGGTGGCCGATGTAATACGAAACGCCCCAGTCTGCAAGTCCGGCCGTACCGGTCAGCCGGAAACCTGCCTGCCCGTAATCAAAGCAGGACGTGTCCGGAACCAGCGAATCCGCCACCGAAAGAGCGGCCAGCAACAAACCTGCGTTATCTGCCTTAAGGGCCGCATTCGCCTGCGCCAGAACGGAGGAAGACGCACGTCCGGAAAGGTCGCGGACCGGGCCGGGAACCCACGGGCCGTCTTCCGCGAAACGGTCCGCCGTCATCACCGGCGTGTAAACGGCTTCTGCGCGCAAATTGGCGCCGTTCCAAACCAGACGGAGCATGGGTTCGGCAATCCGCCGGTCGATATAGGACGGGAAAATGAAATTGGTGTAATCATTGGCATTGAAATTATCGACTACATGCACTTCATCCCCCTTACCCCAAACGATTTTCATTTTCCCGGCTTCCAGGACAAAATCCCCCAAATACGCGCGCGCGGTAAATTCCCCGATGATGTCCTGCGGCCAAAACGCCAGTACATCCCGGTCGGCCCGCAGCACAAGCCGGAAATCCGTTTTTTCAGAAGCGTATCCGAAATCCAGTTTTGCCGACGGATCCAAAAACACGGAATCCCCGCCGCGGCTGTCATGAAAATAGCCGTCAAGGTAACCGCCGCCCAGCATAGCGCGCGCAGTCATTTCCGTTTCCAGGGCAAAAGAAAACGGGGAGCCGGAAAATGAATCCGGAGCAAAGCCGCCGTCCGCCGGACCGCCGGGGAAGCCGAAAGAAGAGAAACCGCTCCACCCGTCTTCATCCTGCGCAAAAAGTGCAGGATGAAGACACAGAATTGCGGCGGCAAAAAACCAGAGCGGAATTTTCCGCAGAAAAAAATCAAACATAAATCCTCCTGCCGGAATTTTTCTGCGCCGGTTTAAAAGCGCCCGGTATTCAAAAAGTTCTGCGTAAATACTTTATCCGGCACCGGTTTGTCCACTTCGATATTCGTAATGACCATACGGGTCGCATGACCGGTCTGTACATTCTCCAAAAGGGTTTCCACCGGCGTGTCGTAACCATTGACATTTTGCAGCCGTTCTACCGTAAGCTCTTTCACCAGTCCGCCCTGTTTGTCGTACATTTGCACGAACACCGGAACCATAGTTGCCTTATCGATATACGATACCCGGTATTGGTATTGGGAAGAGTCCGGATCCACCGGCTCCGAACGCACCACATAACAGGCAAAACCGTTTATGCTTTTCTCTTCCAAAAGTTCATGCCTGTCGTCATCCACTTCACGCGAACTCATGTCATCGTATGTTGCATCCGTTCCCATGAATGACTTATCCCCTTCCGAAGCCGCAATCCTCCGCGTGTTGCGCAATGCCGGGAGATAAATCCATTTATCGTCCGCCCGCCCTTCGTTTTCGATTTGCAGGAAACGGGTATTTTTCACGGACGCCGGCGAACGGAAAATCATCACCACGGAATTCAAACCGTTTTTCCGCATTCCCCACTGTTCCACCACGCGCGTTTCAACCTGACCGTTTTTCTCAATCAAATCCATTTTCACCAGCGTATGGGAATAGTCCGGTTTTTTTACATCATCCGCCTGCTGCATGACGGTCCGTCCGTCCAGTGCAAAAACCGAAACTCCGGCCGCCAGAAGAAATCCCAGTGCAGCGGCATTTTTCACAAACAAACGCATACGATACCTCCATCATGACTGCGTATTTTCTTCATCCCTGCGTTCCGTATTTCCGGACAGATTTCCGGTTTTCGGACGGATGAATTTCGGATCAAAGATGACCAGAAATCCGGGGATCACGGTCATAGCCAAAATTGAACTCGTAAACATAACGGTTGCCACCAGAACGCCGATATAGCGCAGAACGATGAATTCCGAAAACACAAGAACCAGGAATCCCAGTCCGACAGCAACCGCATTTGTCACAATTCCCCTTCCGCTTTTTGCAAACGTTCCGCGCAGGACGGCGGGCAAATCGCCGGACAACGCACGCTCGTTTTTATACGTTGTCAGAAAATGAATCGTGTAGTCGATTCCCACGCCGATTGCCACGGAAGCGATGATGCTCGTAATCAAATCCAAATTGATGCCGGAAAAACCCATCACCATGTAATTCAGCAAAATCGTAAGCGCAAGCGGAACCGCGCCGAGAAGTCCGGCCCATACCGACCGGAATGCAACGGCGAGAATCACAAATACGATGACGATGGAAACCAGCAGACTGGAAATCTGGCTGGAAACAATCAGATTGGTCATCACATACTGCATCTCCGCATTTCCCGTAGCATAGATACTGTATCCTTCCGGAAAATACCGTCCGGCATAAGAACGGGCATCCTGCACAATGCCGTGAATGGCGTCTGTGCTGTGCGTCCGCAATTGGATCATCATCCGGATTGACTGCGGCGCCAGAGAATCATCCGCAAACCGGTCCAGCGACCCGCTGAACAAAAGCAGGTACTGCGACACAAGATCAGACAATTCCTCCCGTGTGGCCGCCGGATATTTTGCGGTATCATAAGGAATTTCATAATAATCCATGCCGTTGAAGTTTAATTCTTTTTCCAGCAGGACGATCATGTCTTCCACCGTTGCGTGTTTTCCGCCGGCCTGAAAGTAAACCCGGTTCAGCATTTCCAAAGCCCCGCCTACTGTCATTGTGGTATTCAGGCGCCGCGCAAATTCAATGTTGGGATCCGTGAATTCTTTTACCGGAGACGCTTCAGGTTCCTCAAAATCTTCAAATGAAAAACTTCCGAACGAAGAGAGTGTATCTGTATCCGCTTCTTCCCCGGCGTCCGCTTCTTCTGTATAAAAAGAACCGGACAGCGGAAACATATCTTCTCCGTCCCCGGAAAATCCTCCGTCTGCATACCCCGCTTCCGCAAGCCCGGAAGCCTCCGGAATGTGCATCACCTGATTCATCCGCTTGATGAATGTCGTGAACGAAACCGTTTTGCCGATATCCGGATAACGGGAAAGCAAATACGCCTGCAAATCATCCACGGCCTTCAGGATTTCAGGATTGGTCATCGCGCCTTTTTCTTCACCCTGAATAATGAAGTACAGGCTGTTCGTTCCGGCAAAGTTTTCATCCGCATACGCGACATCCTGCCGGAACCCGGAGTCCGGCGAAAAATAATTGATAAGCGCGCTGTCCACTTTGAGGCGGGCAAGGCCGAAATACGAACATACGCCGATAAAAAGCAAAAACAACGCCAGCCGGACTTTGCTTCCGCAAAGCAGCCGGTACACCCGCAGCAGTCCGGATCCCGGGTTCCCTTCCAGCGCCATTCCCCGGGACGCCATCTTTTTCCGCATTTTTTCCGCGATCCGCTTTGCACGCGCCGACCGGATCCCCACGCGGGAAACAGGCTTGAGCGCCAGCATAGCCGGAATCAGCAGCACCGCCAGCAGCAAAGACAAGCCGACGCCGATGGCAGAAAAAACAGCAAAACTGTGCAGCGGGCCGAGCGGGCTGGAAATTAACGAAATAAATCCGGCTACCGTCGTCAATCCTGCAAGAAAAACGGCTGTCCGCACATCCCGCAGCCCGGCGGCGATGATTTCCACATGCGCTTCCTTCGTCATTTCACCCTGAAAGCGGTCCAATTCAGTGTAGTAGTGCGACAGAACATGAATCCCGTATGCCGACCCCACGCCGATCAGGGCAACCGGAATCACACTGGAAACCAGCGTAAACGTCACGTCAAACAAGGCCATCAATCCGCATGTCCATACGGTACTGACCAAAACCGTAATCAGCGGCAGCAGCGTTCCGTCCAGCGTCTTGAACGAAAGAAAAAGCGTAACCAGCACAATTACGGACACAAGGGGAATCAGCCGCGCGAGATCCGACAGCATAAAGGTTTTGGAATATTCGCTCAAAACGGGATCGCCGTAAAACCGCACCGTCAGACTGCTGCCTTCCGTTTCTTCCGCAACAATCTGCCGGATTTCCTGCAAAAGCGCTTCCGTCTGCGCCGCATCCGCATCGGCCTGCAGGGCAACCAAAATCTGCGCCGCACGGCCGTCGTCAGAAAGAATCACGCGGTCATACATGTCTTCCCAGTCTGAAATTTTATAACGGAGTTCCTCCAACTCTTCCGGAGTGCCGGAAAAATCCCCGCCGGTCAGGGAGGAAGCAGACAACGCGCCGTTCTCCCCGTAAACATAATCCATAGAAGAAAGCGAATCTACGGATTCGACGCCGGCCGTATTCTCCAGGCGCTCCGTGATCCGGTCAATAACAGCAACCGGTTCTGCCGTAATAACCGACGGGCCGTCTGTTTCCAAGGCAATGCCCAGCGCATTCATGCTGCCGAAGGTGTCTTCAGCTTCCAGCATTTTCCGGTACGACTCATGTTTTTGCGGAAAAAACGAACGCATCGTGTTTTCAATCCGGATTGACCCGATTTGCAGACTGAAGAACACGGTGACCGCCAGCACGGGGAGAATCACTGCCCACGGATGCTTCAAAAGTTTTTTCATCAAAACCTCCATTCCTCCTTTTTTTCCGTTTACAGCCGCGCCATCCGGGCGGGACGGCCTTAAACGTTTATCAGTTCAATCACTTAAACCTTTGAACATAAACGAAGATAGCGGATTCCTTCTTTTTGGTCAAGGGAAAATAAAGAATAATTTCCGGTATTTTCATTGACAGGCGGTACGCTAGCGCCTATTATCGGATTGTTATTTTCCGGGGGAAATTACTATGGATCAGTACAATATCGAAAAAGACCTGCGCACCGTCCGGGCGCAATTCAAGGCGTGCAGGCAGGCATTGTTTGTTATGGGAGACCCTGTCCGGCAGGATATCCTTATTCTGCTGAGCGAAAAACTGGACGGCGGCATGAACGTTACGGAAATCACCGCAAAGCTTTCCCTCTCGCGCCCGGCCGTTTCCCATCACCTGAAAGTGCTGAAAGACGGCGGCTTCCTGAAAGCGGAAAAAACGGGAACGCAGATTTTTTATTCCATCGAAATGGATGAACCGTTTTCCCGTATTCAGAAGCTGGTTGAAAACCTGGGAAAAATCGCAAAAGAAATCAAAACGCGCAGGTCAGGTTCCGGAAAAAAAGCTTCCGGCTAAAATACCCGGCTCCTGAGATTTTCCATCCGCCGGTCCATATCCGCGCAAAGCGCGGCGCACTCTGCCAGTTCCTGCGCAATAGCGGCCTGCTCGCTTTCGGCAATATCTTTCTTGTAGCGGATTTTATGATCCACGCTGGCCCAAAAATCCATGGCAATGGTACGCAGCTGCACTTCCACCCGCATTTCGCGGCGGCCCTGTTCCAGAAAAATCGGCACTTCCACAATCAGATGCAGACTGCGGTATCCGCCCGGCTTCGGGTTCTGGATGTAATCTTTCCGCCGGATCAGCTTCACGTCGTCCTGCTGCAGCAGGCAGTCCGCAAGGCGGTAAATATCGTCGGTAAACGAACAAACAATCCGTACTCCGGCTACATCATGAATATGATTCACAACGGATTCCAGACTGACCGGAAGATTCCGGGCCTGTATCTTCTTGATAATGCTTTCTACGCTTTTCAGTCTTGTTTTGATGCTTTCGATGGGATTGCGGTCATATTGCAGGGAAAACTGTTCATTCAAAACGTTGAATTTTGTTTCCACCGCCATCATCGCACAACGGTAATACGACAACAGGACGCGGAACGGCTCCATGTTTTTCCTGACCAGGGAGACGACATTCCGGTCGATGAATTCGCGGAATAAAAAATTACGGAAATAATCCAGCAGCATCTGTACACTCCGGACGGATTTCCGAGGCTTCGAAGGAAGCGCCGGCTGTTTCATACCAGAAGAACCCCGGAACTGCGCCGGGGTAACATCCATAACACAAAATTATACGCTGCCGGAAAGCGTCAGAGCCCGCCTTTTTTTACCTCAAAATGGGAAAACCGCATCGAAAACGAACCGCGCCCCTGCGTTACGGACCGGAGGGCAGTCGAAAAGCCGAACATTTTCGCCATCGGCGCCTGCGCATGAACCAGTTCGGTTGCCGGCTTGGATTCCAGACTGCTGATCAGGCCGCCGCGCTGGGTAATCTGGCTCATGGCGTCCCCGACAAAATCCTTGGGGCAGAAAATATCCACATCCATCACCGGCTCCAAAAGCTCGGGGGAGGCTTTTTGGCAGGCGCCGTCAAAAGCCATGGAAGCGGCAGCCTCAAAAGCAAACGGCGTAGCTTCCGCCTCATTGTACTCTACGGCTTCCAGCGTAACCAAAATATCCGTACACGGATACCCGTAGCGGATTCCCGAAGACAATGCACTCCGGACAGCATTTTCCACGGCCTGCATCATTTCTTCCGGCGCGTCCGTTTTTTTCACCGCATTGACAAAGCGGTTGCCTCCGCCGCGTTCCACCGGCTCTACCCGCAGCGTAACGCCTGCCGACGTTTCTTTTCCGCCAATCGTTTTGGCAAAATGCTCCGTATATTCCGCGGCGGCCGTGACCGATTCCCGGTATGTCACCTGCGGCGCGCCCACGCGGGCTTCCAGCTTAAAATCTTCCAGCATCCGGGTCACAAGCACTTCCAGGTGCAGCTCGCCCATACCGGAAATCACAATCTGCCCGGTTTCGGCGTCTTCCCTGCACTGGAATGTCGGATCCTCTTTTGCCAGGATCTCCAGCGTTTCTTTCAGTTTGTCCCGGTCGGAAAGCGTTTTCGGTTCCACCGCGACCGAAATGACCGGTTCCGGAAAATGGATTTGTTCCAGCAGCACCGGCATTCCTTCGGAAGCAAGCGTATCGCCCGTCTGGGCAAACTTCAGGCCGACAAACACGCCGATGTCGCCGGCGGAAATAGACGGCATCGGTTCCGACTTATTGGAATGCATTCGCAGGATACGGTTAATCCGTTCGCGCTTCTTTTTCCCGACATTGAAAATCTGGCCGCCTGCTGAAAGCTTGCCGGAATACATCCGCACATAGCAGAGCGGGCCGGCTTCCCTGTCATATTGAATCTTAAACACAAGCCCGACAGGATTCCCGTCCGGATTGCACGGAACTTCCACCTCCGTTTCTTTTTTCGGATGGAACCCTACGGCAGGCGGCACTTCATCCGGCGCCGGCAGATAATCCACCACGGCGTCCAGGAGAGGCTGCACGCCTTTGTTTTTGCGGGCGCTTCCGCATAAGAACGGGACAAAATCCTGCGCAAGGACGCCCCGCCGGATTTCCCGCTTTAAAAGCTCCGCAGGCGGCTCGCGCCCGTCCAGCAGCAGTTCCGTCAGTTCGTCGGAAAACTCCGAAAGCACGTCCAACGCTTTCTCGCGCCACTGTTCCGCAAGTTCCCTGCGCTCCGGCGCAATGCCGGAAACCGAAAACCGTTCGCCCTCGCTTTCTTCGTCCCAGCGGATTTCCTGCATGGAAAGCAAATCGATGACGCCTTCAAAATCCGCGCCCTGCCCGACCGGGATTTGCAGCGCAAGCGGGCGGGCGGCAAATTTTTCCCGCACATCGTCCATCGCAGCAAAAAAATCCGCGCCGACCCGGTCCATTTTATTCACAAAGCAAATCCGCGGAACCCTGTACTGGTCTGCCTGCCGCCACACCGTTTCCGTTTGCGGCTGCACGCCGCCCACCGCGCACAGAACCGCTACAGCGCCGTCCAAAACCCGCAGCGAACGCTCCACTTCGGCCGTAAAATCCACATGGCCGGGCGTGTCAATCAGATTAATCTGAAAATCCCGCCAAAACGTGGTTGTGGCGGCGCTCTGGATGGTAATACCCCGTTCCTGTTCCTGGGGCATCCAGTCCATTGTAGCGGCGCCGTCGTCAATCTCCCCGATGGCATGGATTTTCCCGGTATAGAAGAGAATGCGCTCCGTCGTTGTGGTTTTGCCCGCATCGATGTGCGCCATAATCCCGATATTCCGCATTTTACTCAGCATACGATTATCCTGCGTTTTGCCGTTTTTATTTTTTATTCCGCGCCGCCGTTTTCCGTCCCGCCGGCTTCCGCCGTGATTTTTTCCAAATACGTTTCCAAACCGGCTTTTTCCGAAGCTGCGTCCCCGATGGCGCTTTCCCGTTTGGCAATCTGTTCCTGCAGACTTTCGGTTTTGCGGCGCAGGCCGTCTATTTCTTCCCCGTACCGGGCGATTGTCTTTTCCAGCGCGGCAATTTTCAGCTCAGTCTGCGTCACATCGATTTTGTGGTCCAGACTGTGGATTTCAGCCAGCAAAGAAGCGATGCCGGCCAGCAGCGTACCGTGCGCATCGCTTTCCATATCCGGCGCGCCGGGAAGCGGATTGCCCGCTGCATCAAAAAACAGGGCGCAATGATCCATCCCCCTTGCCCGGCACAGGTTGTCCAGGGCGGCGTCCTTTTCTTTAATCTGCGCCCGCAGCTCATCCAGACGCCGCGCGGGATTTTCCCCGGCGCCCCCGGCTTCCAGTGCATCGGAAACGGAGCGCCGTTCCGCCTCGGATTTTTCCAGGCGGCCGGCAAACGACTGCACGGTCTGCGCCGCCTCCGAGAAGGGCGTAAAAGCCTGCGCAAGCTCTTCCGTACCGGAAGCGGCAATTTCCTGCCCGAGTTTCCCTACTGCGCCGGCGGAGACCAGCGCTTCCATGGCTTCCCCGGCGCATTGTTCAAACCGGCTGCGCCGGTAATACAGCTGGGCGGCAATCCCCGCGCCCCGGAACTGCGCCATCATGCGTCCGAGCGGTTTGCCGGCTTCCACGCCTTCGTTCACCGCACGCTGGCGCTCTTCCAGCTTCGCGCACTCTTTTTTTTCTTCTTCCGCCGCGGCAAACACCGGCGCAAACGAAGGGAAGCGCTCCGGCGTATATTGCGGCCACAAAACCACGGCGCAGTGTACGCCCGCAGCACGCAGTTTTTTCTTCGCTTCGGCAAGGGACTTGGACAAATCCTTGTCCGCCTTACCCAGCTCCTGGACGCGCTTCAAATTGTCTTTGATGGAAAACACCAAAGACGCGGCCTCTTCCCTTCCGCTCATCAGGGTTTTCCAGCCGGCATAACTTTCCGGCAAATCCGAAGAAGCGTCCTTGTATTTGGCGTCTTCCGCCTGAAAAATCCGTGAACCGAGATTCCGGTAAAGGTTTTCCGCATCCTCCTGCGCTTTTTTCCGCGACAGGATAAGATTTTGCAGCGTCGTATTCGATAAATCCATATCTATACTTTACCGCGATATTATTTCCTTGACAATACGCAAAAACTGCCCGTAGGATATTTGTATCGGTGCGGACATACATATTCTGCCGGGTGAATTTCTTTTCGGGAGCATTGCATGAGTTTTACCACAGAACAAATCAGAACCCTTGCGGTCGCAGGACACGGACAAACGGGAAAAACCACACTGGTGGAGCATTTGCTGCAGACAGCCGGCGTCATCCCGAAAGCGGAAACCGTGGAATCCGGAAAAACCGTCAGCGACTTTACGCCGGAGGAAATTGAACGCAAAATCTCCATCCGCGCCGCGCTTGCCAATCTGGAATGGCAGGGCAAAAACCTCAATTTCTGGGACACCCCCGGATCATCGGACTTCACCGGCGAAGTAACCGCCGCTTTCCGGGCGTCTGAAACCGCGTTGATGCTGGTTGACGCGCGTTCCGGCGTACAAATCGAAACCATCAAGCTGTGGCGGAATCTGGACGCCGCAGGCAAACCGCGCATGGTGTTTATCAACAAACTGGACGGCGAACGCGCCGATTTTGACGCCTGCATTCAGGGACTGCGCGAACAATTCAAGACCGAAATCTGCCCGGTTTCCATCCCCATCGGACAAGGCGCGCAGTACAAAGGCTGCGTGGATCTTCTGCACGGCAAAGCCTACGATGAAAACGGGGCGGAAACCGCCGTTCCGGACAGCATGGCAGACACCGTAAAACGCGCAAAAGAAGTGCTGGCCGGCGCGGCGGCAGAAGGCGACGACGACCTGCTGGTGAAATTCATCGACGAAGCCGGGCTCAGCGACGAAGACATCATCCGGGGGCTGAAGCTCGCCATGGCCGCCGGCGCCATCGTACCCGTATTTGCCGGATCCGCCGCGCAGAATTCCGGCTGCGTACCGCTTTTGGACTTCATTGCCGAAATCCTGCCTTCCCCGGAAGGAGCCGCGGAAACCGTCCTGGATGCGGACGGCCAGGAAGCGCCGGCTGCTGTCAGCGCGTCCGGCCCGTTGGCGGCTTTTGTGGTAAAAACCGCCAACGACCAGTTTTCCGGCAAACTTTCCTACATCAAGGTTGTTTCCGGAACGCTGACGCAGGATACCGAAGTGTTCAATGTCAACGAAGGCAAAAAAGAAAAAACCGGAAAACTGTACCGCGCCGCCGGCAAAAAGCTTACCGAAACCCGTGAACTGGCAGCCGGGGACGTCGGCGTGGCGGCAAAACTGCCCTTTGCCAAAACAAACGATACGCTTGCTGCATCCGCGGATGCGCGCCCGTTCTGCAAGCTGCAAACCCCTGCGCCGGTGTATTCGATGGCGGTTTCAGCCGGCGAAAAAAAGGACGAAGACAAGCTGGGAGGCCTTTTGATGCGGGCCTGCGAAGAGGATAAAACGCTTTCCTTTGTATACAACCCGGAAACGCGGCAAAATGTCCTTTCCGGCATGGGCGACCTCCACATCAGCATTGTTCTGGACCGGATCCGCGCCCAGTCCAAAATCAACATTCTGACTGCGGAACCGCGCATCGCCTACCGCGAAACCATCCAGCGGAAAACCCAGGCGGAATACACCCATAAAAAGCAGTCCGGCGGTCACGGCCAGTACGGACGCGTAGTGCTCGCACTGGAACCGCTCGAACGCGGCGCCGGTTATTCCTTTACCAACGCAATCTTCGGCGGCGCCATTTCCAAGGGGTACATTCCGGGTGTGGAAAAGGGCGTAAAGGAAGCGATGGAATCCGGCGTACTGGCCGGTTATCCGGTGGTGGACGTCGGGGTAACCGTCGTGGACGGAAAAGAGCATCCGGTGGATTCTTCCGAACTGGCATTCAAAATTGCCGCACGCAACGCTTTCCGGGAAGCCATGAAAATGGGCAACCCGATCCTGCTTGAACCGATTATGAATCTGACGGTGTTTGTGGACGCGAAAAACCTCGGCGACATCATGAGCGACCTTTCGGGAAGGCGCGGGCACATCACCGGACAGAACAGCCTGGCCGGCGGAATCGAAGAAATCCGCGCGCAGGTGCCGCACCGCGAACTGCTGAAATATGCCATCGACTTACGGGCCATCACCAGCAGCACAGGTTCGTTTGAGATGGAGCTGAGCCACTACAGCCCGATTTCCGGCAAGATTGCCGACGAGGTGATTGCGGCTTCCAAAGAATTCCTGAAACAGTCCGCCGAAGACGCCTGACGGCGGATAAAACGGCCGCTGTATGCAGCCGGCATCTGCCGGCGGTACAGCGGCGGCTACCGGCGGTCCGCCAGCCGGACAAACGGACGCATTTCCCCGATCTGCTTGAACGCAGGGCGGTAAATGCGCCGGCCGGAGCGGATTTCTTCCAGCCGGTGCGCACACCAGCCGGCAATACGGGAAATAGCGAACAGCGGCGTATACAATTCCGGCGGGATCCCCAGCATCGAATACACAAAGCCGGAGTAAAAATCCACATTCGTGCAGATTTTCTTGTCCGCCCCCTTCTCTTCCCGGAAAATATCCGGGAAAATCCGCTCGATTGTCCGGTACAGCCCGAATTCTTCCTCACAATGCTTCACGCGGGCAAGTTTTTCCGCCTTGTCGCGGAGCAGCGTAGCGCGCGGATCGGAAATCGTGTACACCGCATGTCCCTGCCCGTACACCAAACCGCTGCGGTCAAAGGCTTCTTTACGCAGGATTTTCCGCAGGTAAGCGCCAACTTCCTTTTCGCTGGACCAGTCGGAAACATTGCTCTTGATGTCGGCCATCATTTCCATCACGCGTACATTCGCGCCGCCGTGCCGCCGTCCCTTCAGCGAACCGACCGCCGCGCCGATGGCGGAATACGTGTCGGTATCGGCAGAAGACACCACATGCACGGTGAACGAAGAGTTATTCCCGCCGCCGTGCTCTGCGTGCAGCACAAACGCCAGATCCAAAATCTCGGCTTCCGCGCGGTCGTAAATTTTATCCGCCCGGATCAAACGCAGGAAATTTTCCGACGTCGAAAGATTCGGCAGCGGGTTGTGCAGGTACATACTCTTGCCGTCGTAGTGGCGGCGTTTTGCCTGATAGCCGTATGCAACCATCGCCGGGAAACGGGCAATCAGCTGAATCGACTGGTACAGGTTGTTGACGATGGACGGATTTTCCGCGTCCGGGTCGTAAACATAAGAAGAAATGACGGAATGCGCCAGTTTATTCATCAGATTCGGGGAAGGAGACTTCAAAATCATGTCTTCCACAAAATTATGCGGAAGCTCCCGGTTTTCCCCCAAAATCGCGTCAAATTCGGCAAGCTGTGAAGCGTTGGGCAGCTCCCCGAACAGCAGCAGGTACACCACCTGCTCAAAGCCGAACATTTCGCTTTCTTCCACATCGGCGATGATGTCTTCCACATCGTAGCCCCGGTAAACCAGTTTGCCGGGAACCGCAACGGGCTTCCCGTCCTGGATTTCATAACCCAGCACATTTCCGATCTGGGTGAGGCCGACCAGGACGCCCTTACCGCTGGAATCCCGCAGGCCGCGCTTCACGTCATACTTGGTATACAAAGCCGGATCGATGACATCGTGTTCTTCAACAAGACGGGCAAGACTTTCCACCAGCGGCGGATAAACGTTTTCCACACAGCCTCCTTTCCGCGCGCAACGCAGCGGGATACCGCCAGTGTATTGGATTCCGCCCTGTGTGGCAAGCCGGATTGAAGATTTTTTCATTTTTGGTGGAAAAATTTCCACTTTATTTCCCTTTCCCGGCGGCGGGCGCCGTGCTTGCCACACAGCCGGGAAAAGTGCTATCCTTGCTTCTATTATGGACACAGAAAAGAAACTGATTCGGCAGATTTTAACGGAAAAGCCGGCCGGACAGCCGGTAACGGTGCGCGGCTGGGTCCGCACAAAACGTGAGACAAAAAATCTGGTATTTGTCCAGGTGAATGACGGCTCCTGCTTTTCTTCTATACAGGTAACATTTGATAAAGACGCCGGGCTTCCGGCAGAAACTGACGCCGCGCTGAAAAAAATCACCACCGGCGCGTCCGTTGTGGCGCAGGGTATCCTGGCGGAATCCCCGGCGTCCGGGCAGGCGGTGGAAGTACAGGGCAGCGCAATCGCACTGATCGGGGAAGCGCCGCCGGACAGCTACCCGCTTCAAAAGAAAAACCACACGATGGAATTCCTCCGCTCCATTGCCCACCTCCGGGTGCGGACAAATACATTCGGCGCGGTGGCGCGTATGCGCAGCCGCATGGCATACGCCATCCATACTTTCTTTCAGGAACGCGGATTCCAGTACGTACACACCCCGATTATCACCACATCCGACTGCGAAGGCGCCGGCGAAATGTTCCGCGTGACTACGCTGGATCCGGAACGGATTGCAGCCGAAGCATGGAAAGCCGGCCGGGAAGGCCGTCCGCTGCATCCGGAAGGCGCCTCTTTCCCGGATTATGCCGATGACTTTTTCGGCAAGCCGGCAAGCCTCACCGTTTCCGGACAGCTGGAAGCGGAAACCTACGCAACCGGCGTCTCGCGGGTTTACACGTTCGGGCCGACATTCCGCGCGGAAAATTCCAACACCACGCGGCATCTGGCCGAATTCTGGATGATCGAACCGGAAATGGCGTTCTTCCGTCTGGAAGACAACATGGACATTGCCGAGGAATTCATCAAATACCTCCTGAAACAGGCGCTGGAAAACTGCGCGGAAGACATGGCTTTTTTTGACGCCAGAATCCGCCCCGGACTTCTGGATATGCTGCGGAAAACCGCAGACTCGGATTTTGCCCGCGTCACCTATACGGAAGCCGTTGCCGAGCTGGAAAAAGCCGCAGACCGGTTTACATTCAAACCGTACTGGGGCTGCGATTTGCAAAGCGAACACGAAAAGTTCCTCACCGAGGAAGTGTACGGCGGCCCGGTGATTCTGACGGACTATCCGAAAGAAATCAAAGCGTTCTACATGAAGCTGAATGACGACGGGAAAACTGTACGCGCGATGGACGTACTTGTTCCGGGTCTGGGGGAAATTATCGGCGGCTCGGAACGCGAAGAAAACCTGGACAAGCTGACCGCCCGCATCCGGGAACTCGGACTGCGCGAATCCGACTACTGGTGGTATCTGGATCTGCGCCGTTTCGGTTCCGTACCGCACTCCGGTTTCGGCCTGGGCTTTGAACGCCTGCTGCTGTACATCACCGGCATGGGAAATATCCGCGACGTGATTCCGTATCCGCGCGCGCCGAAACTCGCAGATTTTTAACGCGGAACACACAGTGCAGAAACGCAAATTTTCTACAGGAAAAATCCTTGCGGCAGCCGGTCTGCTTTTGCTGCTTTTTCTGGCCCTGCTGTTTTTTTATACAGCGGCAAGGCTCAATACCGGGCGGGCAGACGGACGGCTGCACCGCATGACGGAAGAGGAACAGGCCGTCTTTTTTGCCCCGGCGCGCGCGGCCTGGGAAAAACAGCGTTTCGGGGATCTGCGCAGGATACCGCTGCTCATGGAGAAAGGCGGAAACTGCGCGGATCAGGCCGCCGACCCGCTGGATCCGGCAGACATCCGGGCCAGGTCAGCCCTGATTCTCGATGCGGCAACCGGAACCGTAATTTTTGAAAAAAACGCCAGAGAAGAAATTCCGCCGGCATCCATGACCAAAATTGCGGCAATGGACACCGCGTTCACGCTGATGGAAGAAAAAGGGATTTCTATGGACGCGCGGGCAGAACTCCCGCCGGAAAGCTGGGCGGTAAACATTCCCCCGCGTTCTTCCCTGATGTTTCTGGCAGAAGGCCAGCGGGTTTCCATGCGGGAACTGTTCGCGGGCATGGCGGTCGCTTCCGGGAACGACGCCGCCATTGCCGTGGCTTTCAACACCGCCGGTTCCGTAGAAGCGTTTGTCCGGCTCATGAACGGACGGGCAGCCGCCCTCGGTATGACCAAAACCCGCTTTACAGAGCCGTCCGGGCTAAGCGCCGGAAACCGGACAACCGCGCGGGAATTTGCTTTTTTCAGTAAAATTTACCTCGATACATGGCCTTGGGCGCTCACGGAATTCCACTCGCTGCAGCGGCTGGAATACCCCAAAATCTGGAACCTCCCCGAAGCGGCCGCGCGCAATGCTTCTGCGGATGAAAATGGGAACACATCCGGCACCGTCGTGCAGTATGCAACAAACCGGCTTCTTGGCTCCCTGGAAGGCTGCGACGGGCTGAAAACCGGTTATATTGACGAATCCGGTTACAATTTCTCCGTCACCTGTGCGCGCGGAAATGAACGCTTTATCGCCGTCCTGCTGGGCGGTCCCGGCGCAAATTCCTATGAAGGCAGCCGCATCCGGGCGGAAGACGGCAGGCTGGCGATGGAATGGGCATTCGCCAATTTCCG
The DNA here is from genome assembly GCA_017694555.1 of Candidatus Avitreponema avistercoris. GTDB lineage: Bacteria > Spirochaetota > Spirochaetia > Treponematales > Treponemataceae > Avitreponema > Avitreponema avistercoris. Next base: position 24,412 of record JADIMS010000036.1, on the reverse strand, counting down.
CACATTCCGGCCCGCACCGCCGCAAATTTTTGCCGCCACCGTATGGGGCGCAGAAAAAGGCTTTACGGCAGTCATTCCGGCGGAGGATCCCGTTTTCACGGTTCCGGTTTCCGCCGCAGACAGCGGCAGTCCCCGGACAGATGCAAAAGCGGAAATCCGCCTGCACAAAACGCCCCGCGCGCCGCTGTATGCCGGGGAAATTCTCGGCGAAGCAGTCTGGTACGGCCGGAACGGGGAAATTCTCGGCGCCGTGGATCTCCTTGCGGCGGAAGACGCTTTATCCGGCCCGGTCTGGAAACGGGCGGCGGATTCCCTCGCGGAACGCTGCGCGCGGATTCTCGGCAAAATCCGCTGACAGCGCATGACAGCGCAGCATGGCCGGCTTCCGGTGCGTTCTATTCAGCTGCGTTCCATCCGGCTGCGTTCTATTCAGCCTGAAACCGGTAACCGGCGCCCAGCCGGAACACGGAAGCGTATTCCGAAATATCCCTGCGCGCGCGGAAGCGTTCCAGCGAAAAACTGTGCGTTGTGGAAAAAGAAAGAATCAAATGTTCCGTAAGGGGAAAATCATATCCGAAGCCGCCCTGGAAAAAAAACAGCGTATCGCCCCATCCGGAATATCCGGCTTCAATCAGCGGCATAAAATACAGGGCTGCATCCAGCCGGAAATCCCCGGCTGCGGTACCGGTAATTCCGGCAGAAAGCTTCAAATTTGCGCCGGTTCCGTAAAGCTGGAATTCTTTTTTGTCCCAACCGGAAAAATCCGGAAGCGGATAATATGTATTTGCTGCACCGAGCACCAGCCATCCGGCGTGCAGTTTCCAATCCAGATTTCCCGCCCGCGTGGCGGTCCGGCTGTGAAAAGCAAAATCCAGCGAAGTCCCGCTGAATGAAACCGTATCCCCCAGCACAACGTCATAGCGCAGCGAAAGGCCGAGCGTTCCTTCCGTATTGTTTCCGGCCGCAAACGGATACGCATACAGGGAGCCGCTGGTAAATACCGAAAGCTGGTAAACCGGCCAGCCGATATCCGCCATAACGGTCATTTCAAAATGCCGGAAAGGATCGGAAAGCGGAACATACGCCGTAAACGGATCGCTGTAAACCAACCGGAGTACGGCAGACCCGCCGAAGGAAAAATTCCCGCCGACCCGGGAGCTTTCCGGCCCGGAACGCCCGCTCATGCCGGCTGAAAGGCCGAAAACGGCGTCCAGCGTATGCAATTCCCCACGCGGCCGGTTTGTCCGGTTTCCCGGCAGCACCGGGTTAAAAAAATCAAAAGGACTGAGAAAAAAACGGAGTGCGCCGGGCAGATTTTCCGCCGCATAATACAACCGGTGCAGGGCTTCACCCATCACGGCGCCGCCGGTTGCCGTGATAATCAAATCGTTCAGGGAAGCACGGCTGCGCTCGCAGAACACTTCCCATACGGCGGAACCCAGCACCGCATTCCCGGCGGATTCATAAAACGTCCAGTTGTTGGCCCTGCCCGCCTGGTGGTAAAAAACGCCCTGATACGGATGCCCCAGCTGGTTGGTCCGGAACAGGCTCTGGTCCCACTGCCAGGGACGGGTAAAATTGTCCCGGATAGAACCGGCCGTTACCGAAGCAAAATCATTCCCTGCCGCACGGTTGACCACATGCAGCAAAGCGTTGGTAAACTGCGATTCAACCAATCCAAGCACTACATTCCGCCCGCGGGTCTGTCCGCCGGCGTTTTCCGGATCAGTTTCCGGAACCGCCGCCCGGCCGGACGTCTCCCCGCCTGCGGATACGGCAAAACCTTCCCCGGACGGCTCCTGCGCAGCCGGGCGGAAAGGCGGCAGCAGGATAAAAAACGCCAGAAAGGCAAAAACACGGAAATACCGGCATACCGGGAAACAGCGCAAAAGCATCAACCTCAGAAAAATGAAACGGAAATGCTTCCGGCGTTTACCGGAACATCTGCAAAGGGATGGGCGATACTGGAATCGAACCAGTGACCCCAAGCGTGTCATGCTTGTACTCTAACCAACTGAGCTAATCGCCCCTGCCGGAACGGCACGGAAAACATACCTTTTTTTTTCCTTTACGTCAAGAGAAAAACCCGTTATCATGCTTGATGAAAAGCGTACAGGAGGTTATATGGCAGACGAAGCGAAAATCTATGTTTGTACAAAATGCGGGAACATGATGGCCATGCTGGAGGATCACGGCTGCGTGCCGTTCTGTTGCGGAACCCCGGCGCAGCTGCTGAAGGCCAACACCACGGATGCGGCAACGGAAAAGCATATTCCGGTTGTCACGGAGGAAAACGGAACCGTCACCGTCCGGGTCGGCAGCGCACCGCATCCGATGACGGAAGAGCATTCCATCCGCTGGATTCTGCTCATCACGGAAAAAGGCCGCCAGAGAAAAACGCTCGCCCCGGGAGACAAGCCGGAAGCGGTATTCCGGATTACCGGAGACGACCGCTGCCTTTCCGCAGAAGCCTATTGCAACCTGCACGGCCTCTGGAAAGCCTGACCGGCCGGCAGGAACCCCGCCGCTTGACTTTTTCCCGCGTATGCGCTACAATACGCGCATACGCGGCGATGGTGGAATTGGTAGACACGCCAGCTTGAGGTGCTGGTACCGCGAGGTATGGAAGTTCAAGTCTTCTTCGCCGCAAAGGCCGTCCGGAACGACGGTCTTTTTTTATGCCCTTCTCCTCCCCTTCCGTGAAAAATCGGCAAAAAAGATTCCCCGCGCTCCCCTTTTCCCTTGTGTTTCACGGGAATTTGGTATATCCTTCGCTTTGACATTTTAAACCCATAAGGTTATCCCAGTAATGGAGAACGTAGATGATTCAGACTTTGGCTTCTGAAAGCACCAATCAGTATTACATTACGAGGCAGGATTCAACCGAATCAAATGCGCGGTCGTACCCGAGGAAATTCCCTTTCGCCATCGCGAAAGCACAAGGTTCCTGGGTTGAGGATGTGGAAGGCGTAAAATACCTGGACTTTTTATGCGGAGCGGGAACCCTCGCGCTGGGCCACAACGACCCGGAAGTAAACGGCGCAATGATTGAAATGCTGGCAAACCAGTATCCGCTGCATACACTGGACATCATGACGCCGGTCAAATCTGATTTTATCGAAAAAATCATGTCCCTTCTGCCTGAGGAAATGCAGGGGCATACCAAAATCCAATTCTGCAGCCCGGCGGGTTCCGACGCTTTTGACGCCGCGCTGAAGCTGTGCAAAACCGCAACCGGCCGGTCAGCGGTAATTTCGTTCCACGGCGGCTACCACGGGATGGGGCACGGCGCGCTGGCCTGTACGGGAAACCTGAACGCAAAGGAAAAAGTGAACGGACTGATGCCCGGCGCGTATTTTTTTCCTTTCCCCAATTCCTACCGCTGTCCGTTCGGTCTGGGCGGAAAAGCCGGCACGGATGCAGCCTGCGCGTTTTTCGAGCGCACGCTGAAAGATCCGGAATCGGGAATTCCCAAACCGGCTGCCGTCATTCTGGAACCCATTCAGGGTGAAGGCGGGGTGATTCCCGCGCCGCCGGAATTCCTGCGTACAGTCCGCCGCGTAACCCGGGAGCTGGGCATTCCGATGATTGTAGACGAAATCCAGTGCGGGATCGGCCGCAGCGGCAGATTTTTTGCTTTTGAACATGCCGGTATCGTGCCGGATGTAATTCTGGCTTCCAAAGCCGTGGGCGGCAGCCAGCCGCTCGCCGTCGTGCTGTACCACGAATCCCTGGACGTCTGGACACAGGGCGCGCACGCGGGAACGTTCCGCGGAAACCAGCTGGCCATGAAGGCAGGAACGATCCTCATGGACAGGGTATCCAAACCGGAATTCCTGGCGGAAGTGCAGGAAAAAGGGGAATACCTGCGCAACCGCTTCCTGCGCCTGCAGGAAAAAGTGTCCATTATCGGCGACGTGCGCGGGAAAGGCCTGATGCTGGGTGTGGAATTTGTCGATCCGGCCGCGCCCGCAGACGCGCTCGGCGCTTATCCGCATTCCGGTAAAAACGCCGCAGCCGTCCAGCGGAAATGTTTTGAAAAGCATCTGATCATGGAAAAAGGCGGACGCTACGGCTCTGTCATGCGCTGTCTCTGTGCGCTCAACATCACCCGGGAGGATTTGGAACGGGGCGCGGATATTTTTGAAGAAGCCGTCCTGGAAACCGACCGGGAAGCGGCTCGCGGAATCTGACCAATGCCGGCTTTTTTCCTGACGGACGACAAAGCCTCGCAGGAGGAATTCCTCGCCTGCATCCGGGACACGGCGAAAGCCATCGCAGAATCCTGCGCACAGCCGGCCCCTGACAGCGGAGCCGGCGGGCAGGCGTTTTTCCCGGCTTATTGCGGGCCGGAACCGGCGGAACTGCGCGCACAGCTGGCCGCAATACCGGTGTTTCCGGCGGAAGGGAAAGGCTTTCAGGCGGTGCTGGAAAATATCCGGACGCATGTTCTGCCCAACCTCGTGCGCACAGCGTCTCCCGGCTATCTGGCGCACCTGCACAGTCCCGTACTGCTGGAAAGCGTTGCTGCGGAACTGGTCATCGCGGCATTCAACCCCTCGATGGATTCCTGGGACCAATCGCCCGCCGCCACGGAAATCGAAGTGCTGGTTATCCGCGAACTTTGCCGCCTGTTCGGATTCGGCGGAACGGCGGACGGCGTATTCACTTCCGGCGGGTCACAGTCCAACCTGACGGGAATCCTGTTGGCGCGGGACGCATTTTGTACGCAAAAGCTCAAATTCGACGTGAAAAAACACGGATTGCCGGAAAATTCCGCGCGCTTCCGGATGTACGCTTCGGAGGTTTCACACTTCTCGATGGAAAAAAGCGCGCACCTGCTCGGATTGGGATACGGCGCAGTGCGGAAAGTTCCGGCAGACGGAAGGCGGAAAATGGACGCCGGCGCGCTCCGCCGCATGATCCGGGAAGACCTTGCGCAGGGGAACCTGCCGTTCTGTGTGGCGGCCACTGCGGGAACGACGGATTACGGCAGCATCGATCCGCTGGACGATGTGGCGGAAATCTGCGCAGAATACGGACTGTGGATGCATACCGACGCCGCATACGGTTCCGGGCTGATTTTGTCCGGCGCTTACCGGAACCGGCTGCGGGGTATCGAACGCGCCGATTCCGTCACAGTGGACTTCCACAAAATGTTTTTGCAGCCAATCAGCTGCAGCGCCGTGCTTTTACGGGACGGTTCACAGTTTTCCCCGCTGGAACTGCATGCCGATTACCTGAACCGCGAAGAAGACGAAGAAGACGGCTATATCAACCTTGTAGGCAAATCGATGCAGACTACGCGCCGGTTTGACGCGCTGAAAGTCTGGGCTTCATTCCAGGTGCGGGGCAAGGACGGCTGGGACGCCATTCTTGCATCCTGTGTGGAAAATGCCGCGTATGTTTATGAACGCCTGCAAGCCGCGCCGGACAGTTTTGAAACCATCGCCCCGCCGGAAATCAGCTCCGTCGTCTTCCGGGTACGCCCGAAGCCGGGAAGCGTCTGTTCCGGGGAAGCGGACACCGACCGGATGAACAAGAGCATCCGCCGGACATTGCTGCACAAGAAGGGGATTATCACCGGACAAACCACGGACAACGGCCGCGTTTTCCTGAAATTCACGCTGCTTAACCCGGCAATCACGCGGAACGATCTGGACCGACTGCTTGCCTGTATTCTCGCATTACGGGACGGCTGGCAGCCGTAATCCGGCTCCGGGCATTCAGTCGTCAAAAAACAGCGTAAGCCCGATCACCCGGCGGCTGCCGCCGGATTTCAGCGCTTCGGCGCAGGAATCCAGCGTAGCGCCCGTTGTTACGATGTCATCCACCACAACCGCAATTTCCGGCGGACAGCGGCCGCGTTTCATCCGGATCCGCCCTTTGATATTCAGGCGGCGTCCGGCCCGGCCGAGATGTTTTTGCTGGATCCCGGCATCACGTACAAGGCAGTCTGACACCGGAAGCCGGTACTCCCGGCGTAAAACAGCGCACAACTCCCGGATTTGATCCCAGCCTGCCTGCCGGATTTTTCCGGGCCGGGGCGGAACCGGAACCAGCGCCAAACGGCGTTCCCGGCAAACTTCCGCCGTCAATCCTTCTGCACGGAACACGGCGGCGAGAATCCCTGCAAAAATTCCGGAATACAGGCGGATACCTGCCGTCTTCCAGGCAGAAAGCATCCCGCTGTGTTCCGCCGAATACGGAAAGAGCGCGCAAATTTTATCCAGGAATTCAAAAACCGCCTCTTCCCGGCAGTCCGGGCAGGCTTCCGCAGCGGAAACCAACTCCCGCCCGCAAACCCGGCAGCGGCCTTCTTCTGCGGACAAGAGGCGGCGTTTCCCGGCGCGGGCGGTACGGACAGCCAGACAATTACGGCAAAGCGGAAGCCCGTTTTCTGTGCGTTTCCCGCAGCAAAAACACAGCTCAGGCAGCACAGCGGCGCCAAAAAACCGGACGGCTGTCCGGCGGACGGAATTCAGGATACGGTAAACCGGAATCATACCCGGTTTATCCGCAAAAAACGGTTCTGCGCGCCGGTTCCCGCGCGGAAAGTTTAATGTTCCGGCGAAGCGGGATACAGGCTGCTTTTCCAGCGGCCGATAAGCTGCAGCGCCTGCATCGGCGTCAGGTTATCCGGATCAGCGGAAAGGATTTCGTCCAGCACAAGTTCCTCGGCAGAAAACAGGGAAGGCGGCGTTTGCCCGGACGGCAGGGAACCGGAAGAAGCGGCGGGCGGCAGCAATTCTTTTTTCCCGCCGGAAGCGGAAACCCCGTGCGCGGTTTCGTATTCCGCCAGCAGCGTCTGCGCCCGGCGGATCACGGCGTCGGGCAGTCCGGCCAGTTTCGCCACATGTACGCCGTAAGAGCCGGCGCTGATGCCGGGAATCACTTTTTTCCGGAATATCACATCGCCCTCGGTTTCCAGAACGTCCAGGCAAAAATCCGCCATCCGCGGATGGTAAAACTGCGCCAGTTCGTGGTAATGCGTGGCAAAAAGCGTTTTGGCGCCGGTATGGTCCAGCAAATATTCGGTAACCGCGCGGGCAATCGAAAGCCCGTCCTCCGTCGATGTCCCGCGTCCGACTTCGTCCATAATCACCAGGCTCGACTGTGTTGCCGAACGGAGAATATGCGCGGTTTCCATCATTTCCACCAGAAATGTCGATTCCCCGTGGGCAAGATTGTCGGAAGCGCCCACCCGGCAAAAAATTTTATCCACCGGCGTAATCCGCGCAAAAGACGCCGGGACAAACGAGCCGACCTGCGCCATCAGTACAATCAGGGCTGTTTGGCGGAGAAACGTACTTTTCCCCGCCATATTCGGGCCGGTAATCAGCGCGAAGGAAGGAAGACCGGACATTCCGTCCTCATCCGCTTCCGGAGCCGGCGGCGCTTCCCCGGATGACAGGCGGATTCCGTTCGGCACAAATTCCCCGGCAGGGAAATGCGCTTCCACCACGGGATGACGCCCTTCTTTGATGAAAAGTTCCCCGGAATCCGTGAATTCCGGCTTGTTCCAGCCGCGCAGGACAGCCGCAAACGCGAACGCCTGCAGCGTGTCAAAACGGCCGATTCCCTGTGACAGACGGAGCAGAATATGCACACGGGCGGCGATCCGGTTCCGGACGTCTGCAAAAATCCGCTGTTCGCATTCGATGATTCCCGCATGCACGCCATTCAGTTCGGTTTCCAGCTCCGCCAGGCGCTCCGTACTGAAACGGTCGCCGTTTGTCAGCGAACGCCGCCGGATAAAATGCGGCGGAACGGACTTGAGATTCCCTTTGGAAACTTCCAGGTAATATCCGATCAGACGGTTGTATTTGATTTTCAGGTTGGAAATTCCGGTGCGTTCTTTTTCTTCAGCCAGATATTTTTCCAAAACCGCATTGGAATTGTCGCGGAGCGCGCGCAATTCGTCCAGTTCCCCGGACCATCCGTCTTTTATCAAACCGCCCTCGTTGAGCAAAACCGGACAGTCTTCCAGAATCGAAGCATCGATAAGCGAAAACACTTCTTCAGCGCAATCCTGCGCTTCGTCCGGGAAAAACCGGATATCCGGCAGCTCTTCCGCCAGTTTTTTCCCCAGCGAAAGGAACGCCGCCATGCTCTGCTTCAGGGCCAGCAAATCCTTGCCGTTGGCCTTTTCCATGGAAACGCGGCCGGAAAGGCGTTCCACATCCAGAATTGCGGACAAATCCGAACGGACCGAAGCCAGCAGATCCTGACGGCGGTACAACTGCTCCGTGACGTCCAGCCGTGCTTCAATGCTTTCCCGCCGGACCAGCGGACGGAGCAGCCAGGCGCGCAGCGTGCGGGCTCCCATCGATGTACGCGTTTCATTCATTATGCTGAACAGCGTAAATTCCTGCCCGGCGTCCTGCAAATTGCGGTCGATTTCCAGATTCTTCCGCGTTGCGTCGTCAACGGAAACAAATTCCGAATCCCCGTAAATCCGGATGCCGTCGATGTGGCGCATCGGAGCAGCCGCCGTCCTGTCCAGATAATCCAGCAGAATTCCGGCGGGAGGCACTTCCGGCGAGTTTTCCGTCAGCGAAAACGCCTGCAGCGATACGGCTGAAAACGCGGCGCACAGACGCTGGTAAGCCGTTTCACGGTTAAAACTCCAGTCCGGGTACGGATTGCGCACCATTGACGGCCAGAAATCCAGCACAGCCGCCACATCCGGATGGGAAGCAAACAGGGATTGCTGCAGCAGGATTTCACTCGGGCGGATCTGCCCCAATTCTTTGCGCAGACGCTCCACGGCGCCGGCTTCCGGAAACGATGTTGCGGCAAATTCGCCGGTTGTAACATCCAAAAACGCAAGGGCAAACATCCCCGGCGTTTTGGACGATACGCCGCGGTCAAACCAAAAGGCGGCCAGAAAATTGTTGGCGTTTTTTTCCAGATAATCGTCGTCTACAGCAGTACCCGGCGTGATGACTTCCACAATCTTACGCTCGGCCAGACCTTTCCCCTGCGCATTCAGGGAAACCTGTTCGCACACGGCGACTTTGCGCCCCATCCGCAGCAGCCGGGCAATGTATACCCGCGAAGCGTGGTACGGTACGCCGCACATCGGATAACCGGCGCGGCTGGTAAGCGTCAGATTGAGGAGACGGCTCATTTCCAGCGCGTCCTCATTAAACATTTCGTAAAAATCCCCAAGCCGGAAAAACAGCACCGCATCGCGGCACTGCTCCTTCATCTTGAGGTATTGGGACATCATCGGGGTTTGTTCCGGCATAGCGTTTGTCTCCGGACGTCCGGCGCGCAGGCTAACCGGAAATCATGCTCCGGATCACCTTGTCGGTAATGTCCACCGTGGGACTGTACCAGATGATGGAGTTTCCTTCCTGCAGGCTCAGCACCATACTGTAACCGTCCGCTTCGCTGATTTTGCGGATTTGTTCGTACAGCATGGAATAAAATTCGTCATCGGTGGTCAGCTCTTTCCGCAGTTCGTCCAGCTCTTCGTTTTTTGCCTTGGAATAATCCAGCAGGAAATTGGTTTTGGAACTGATCTGCGCTTCCAGCCGCGTAACCCGCGCCGTTTCGCCGAGGGCTTCGGCGTCAACCTTTTGCTGCCGCAAATCCTTGATTTCATCCGAAAGCCGCTGGATTTCGCGCTGGTAGCGGAGACGCTTGCTTTCAAAATCCCGGACATTGCGGGAATCCCGGTAAAATGTGGTATAAATGCGGGCCGTATCGATGACGGCAAACCGGGTAATCTGCTGGGCAAAAATTCCCTGCGCAGCAAGAAAAAGGAATCCGAAAATCAAAAACAATTTAGCTTGCTGTCTCACGTTTCCTCCTGTTGAACGGCGGACCGGCGGGAACAACCGTCCGGGATGCGCCGCCCCATCAATAATTGACCATATTGAAGGAAAGCACGAAGGCCCAGTCGGGACCGTTCGACCTTCCGTCCTCACCCCAAACCACATTGCCGTCGCGGACCCGGAACACATTGGTGAACAGCAGGCGCAGCGGGAACTGCGGAATGGAGAAACGCAGTCCGGGACCGAAACTGAAGAAAAAGTCGTCGATGCGCGTGCTTGAAACGGTGGCAAGGCTGTCCTGCATCAGCACCGCGTCGAAGAAGAAGTCAAAGGCCAGCGCACCCGGTACCAGCGGCATCCGGAATTCGGCGGAATTGCTCCACATAAAGTTGCCGCGCGCAGAAGAGCGGTAATAGATATCGGTCCAGCCGCGGCCGTTAAACATTCCGTCGATGTAGAGTTTGTTTGTTTCGCTGATGGACTTTCCGGTTACCGGCATCTGCAAAGCCAGCGTGGAGAAACCGGCCAGTACGAATTTCAGGTTCCAGCTGTCGGTAACAGGCAAATCCAAAAGGGTCAGATAACCCTCCAGCTTTGTCTCGGACTTGAAGAAATAATCCGACTCGATAACCGGGAATAAGCCGTGATACGAAAGCTGCTCGCTGACAAACCAGCCCTCCGACGGGTCATAGTTGATGTCCCGGTCATCCAGCGAAGCGCGCACCCAAACGGAATTTTCCCACGTCCAGTGATGGTTGCGGTCACGGACGGTCGGATCCGCAGGCCGGTGCAGCAGCTCGTCATACTCGTTGCGCACCACGCCGAAGCGGATACCGCCGCGCAGGGAAAGCGGCGCAATCTCCGGGTACCAGCGGTAGCCGGTAGACGAGGAGAAAGAAAACGCCCATTGTTCGTAGCGCATACGGTATGTATCGTCCAGCGTAGTGGCGTCTTCATATTCCTGCCGGGACTCAAACGGGTCGGGCACAATGCCGAATTCATTCACGTATTCATCCGGGAACACCGTGCCGATGCTGTCTTCGTACGTATACAGGTAGCGGTGGGACGCCGACAGGGAGAACGTCACCGAAAGCGGCGTACCGAGGAACCAGTTGTGGGTGTATCCCAGCGAAATGCTCTGTGTATCCGTGGAAGCCGTAATACCGGCGGAAAGATCCAGTCCGGTTCCGAGGAAGTTCATATCCTGCCATTGCAGGAACACCGAAAGCGGGAAGGTGTCCGAATCCGAAACGCCGGAAAACGTAATCCCGAACTGGAAAGACGCGGTGGACTGCTCTTCCACGTTCATCACGACGTCCACAAGGTTTTGCTCCGAACCCTGCGTAATTTGCGGCACAACCGTGGAGAAAAAGCGCAGGTTGTACAGATTCCGCACGGTGTTCATCAGTTTGGCTTTGGAAAAAATATCGCCTTCTTCAAACAGGAATTCCCGCCGGATAACGTCTTCGTTCGTCTTGGAATTCCCCACAATCAGGATACTTTCCACATGGCTGCGTTCGTTTTCGGTAATCTGAATCCGGTACGAAATTGTGCGCTGGTCGGGGTCACGGATTTCGCTGGTATCGATCTGGGTAGATGTGTAACCGTTTTCATAATACACATCGGCAAGCGCCTGCAAGCCTTCTTCCAGACGGCTGAGATTCAGAATATCGCCCGGATCCAAATCGATATTGCCCAGCAGCTGCTCCGAAGAGAACACATGGTTGCCTTCGATTTCGGTTCCGCCGTACGTAAAGCGTTCCCCTTCGCGGATGATAAACGTCAGTTCCAGCAGATTCCGCTCCGGGTCGGTTTCCGTGTCTATGTTCCGGATTACGTTCTCCACTGCCGCATCCACATAACCCTGCTGCACGTAATACAGCCGGATGGCGTTGCGGTCGTTGATCAGATCCGATTCCGAAAAAGCCCCGGAAGAAAACCAGCCGCTTTCTTTCAGCGTCATGCGGCGCTTCAGCGTTTTTTCGTTAACCAGGGAATTGCCTTCAAAGGAAATCCGGGAAATCACGGTCGGACGGCCCTCGTTAACCACAAAACGCAGCGTAACCGAGCCGTCTTCGTTATTTTCCACCACGCGGGAAACGGTCACCGCGTCATAGCCTTTGGAAAGGTAGAAATTGCGCAGATTCCGTTCGTCCATCAAAACGCCGGATTCGTTGTAAATATCGCCCTCTTTTACCGTGATGTTTTCCAACAACACGCCGGGACGGAACGACTGGTTGCCCGTAAACACAATCCGGCGCACCACGGGCCGCTCCGTGACGGTAAATGTCAGCAGGATTTCCTCCAGGGAAGCGTCCGCCGGCAAAACTTCCGTCACAATGTCGGTGAAATATTCCAGCCCGTACAGCCGCTGCAGGATATCGACATACAAATCATCGGAAAACGGCTGGCCGATATAGGAAGCGAAAACGTTTTCCAGCTCCCCAGGATCCACAGAATGCAGCCCGTAAAACGGAATATCCGCAATCCGCTTGCCCTGATACCAGCCGTCCGGCAAGCCGCCGGCTTCCGTCTGATCCGTATCCGCAGCCGCAGCAGGATTCCCGGACGCTGCTTCCGGAGTTGTTTCCTGTGAAAAAACCGGCCCTGAAGCCAGCAGGGCAAGAAGCATAAAGAGAACCGGGTAAAACGGGATTCCGGCTGATTTGATTCCGGTTTTCCGGGGATGAACAAAAATCGTCAAAATTCACTCCAAGATGCCGCGAGTATAGCAAAAATCATTCAGTATGAAAACCTCCACGACAAAGTTACGGAATTGTTATCCGGAACCGGACTTACGCCCCAGCGGATATGTGCAAACGGCGTATCCAGCTCCAGCCCGATTTCCGGCAGGAACAGCAGATTGCCGAATACTGCCGGAAACATCGTATTTTTATACACACGGTCCTGATACAAATCCGAATCGTAATAGCTGAATTGCAAAAGCGCATCCAGATAAAGCGACGACCCGAAATACTTCCCTATATAAACAGTTGTATTGTCCAAAAAGTTACCCGGAGTCCAGCGGTCCGAAGAATTTGCGCCCTGGATGGAATTGCCGAATACCGCATTTTGCAGCGCAAGCGTACGTACGGAAAACGCGTCCAGCCCCAGCGCATCGCGGATAAAGTTTTCCGCGGGACGCAGAACGCCCATCTGCGTCAGCAAATCCGTTCCGGCAACGGCGAGGTCACGCCAGGCGTTGTCCGAACTGGTGTCGGCGGTGGCAACCTGTCCAAGGATTTCCATAATCTCAAACTGGCTGCGCAGCGGCTCGGAAGAGAAAACCGGATGAAACGAACTCAGCGGGTCGTCGTCCACACGCATCGTAATGCGCACGGAATTTCCGTCTTCGTCCCGCTCACGGACTTCCGCACGCAGGCTGATGCGGGGATCAAAATGATCCTGCGTTTCGTCAAAGACAATCCGGCCTTCGCGCAGGTAAAAACTCCGCTTAAAATAGAAAAAATCCCCGCCTTTCAGCGCCGCCGAACCTTTGAATGCGTATTCGCCAGTCGCGGTATCGGCAGTAAACGAAAACGGCTCGTCGGCCTGTAAGAGCGCGCGCATAATCGGAAATGTGCCGGAAGGCCAGCGGAATTCCACTTTCCGGCCCATGTGTACGGTCAAATCCGCTTCCACGCTGAATTTGGACGGCGGCGCGTCCTTTTCCCCGATGTTGTCGAACCGGATGGCAAAGCTGCCGTTCTGGAAACCGGCGTCGCCTGAAACCAGAATACGGCCCGGAACCCAAGTGAAGAGAATGTCGCAGAACACGTCGCCTTCCGCCACGACGTATTTGTTGTTTACCTCGGCGGCAGTCTGCGTACCGTCCATATTGCGCACAAAAAGATCCAGCTGTTCCGGAATCCAGCGGTTGAAATAACATACCGCCTCGGCTTCCAGCGTGCCGCCGTTTCCCGTTACCACAAAACGCGGGGCGCGGATTTCTTTGCCTTCCGCCACGAACACAAAAGAAGCCGGATCGAACGGCGTGGGGAAATAATCCGGGGAACGGATGACAATATCCCTGGCATTCAGCGTGCCGGTAAAATCCGGATCCGTAAAATGCCCGCCGATGTGGAATCCGCCTTCCACGCGGCCGCCGTCAAACGCCACGATTTCATGGCCGACAACAGGCCACAGGCGCGCTATATCGATCCCGACTCCGGAAACATCCACATCCAGCAGCCCGCCGGAAGCGGAACCGTCCGCCTGCAAATGAACCGGCGAATTGCCGGCAAGGGAAAGCGTGAACGCGCCGTCGTCCAGCAAAAGCCCGCTGAATGCATCGTCTTCCCCGGCATAGACCACGGTAACGCCGGGTTCCCGCTGTACCGAACCCAGAACCGTACCGTCAAAGCGGCTTTCCCGCCAGCGGATACCGGAAAGGGCGATTTCTGCGGAAAAACTGCGGGCTGCGTCCCGGAACGTGCGGATCCATCCAAAAGCGCCGCTTTTTTCCGGCGCAGGGTTGCCCGCCGTTTCCGGCTGCGTTTCTTCCCCGGCGCGGCCCTGTAAATCGGCGCGCAGATCCATGGAAAACGACGAACCGGCAAATACGCCGGAACAAACGGCTCCGGCAAAACCGCTGAGCGTCTCTGTGGAAAAATCCGCCTGCAAATCCGAAACCCGCACATTGCGCCAGGAGGCCGACCCGCCGTGCACAAAACACAGCCCGTCCTCGTACATGGCCAGACCGCTGAGATTTAAATCCGCGCCGGCAACCCGGAACGAAGACTCCGGCACATTCAGCGAAACGAGCATCATGTCCGGCGAGCCCGAAAGCGAAATTTCCGCCGACAGAAAATTGTCCGACAGCTGGCCGCGGTGAATCCGCATCAGCGGGAACCGCGTGACCGAACCTTGCAGTTCAAAAAGCGTGTCGGACGCATCTTCCGTCACAGAACCGGAAAGCAAAACCGTTTCTTCCCCGGAAGCATCGCGCATATTCACGTCCACCGTCACCCGCTGCAAACCGGAAACCGTATCCGAAAGCAGTCCCAGAGAAGCAAAACCGGACAGCACGGAATGCGCATCGGAAACGGTGACATCGCGCAAAAACACGCCGGACGCGCTGTCAAATCCGCCGGACGCAGAAAGTACCGTATCCAGGAAAGTAAAGCCGGTGATTTCCTCCGCCCGGAACGAGCGGATATTCCCGCCCCACACGCCGCTGTTCTGCCGGGCAAAGTCCGCATCCAGGGAAAACGAAAGAACGGCCGGGCCGGCCTGCACCGGAAGACCGGAAAAAAACAAAGAGCCGGATCCGCCTCTGCCCGCGTCCGGCAGCCGGAACGTAAACGAAATACCGTAGTCCCCGGAAGCAGAAATCATGCGCCCGGCGTACATTCCCGAAATATTATACGGAATGCCGGCGACCGAAAAATCAGAAGTAAACAGAATTTCGTCCGCAGAATCAAAAAGCGCATAAACGTTCCCCCGGATATCCACGCCGCCGGGAGAAGTGGAGATATCCGTGATGTCCGTGCCGGATTCCGTGCCGGTAACCGAGGCAAGCAAATATAACCCGTCGTTTTCCGAAGAAGCGAAAATCAGCCGCGGACTGTTGTACGAAAAACGGGAGAAATCCGTGGAAAAGTACACCTCCGTGGTCAGGGCGAACGGTGCAAGCGGGCCGGACAAAGAGCGGAAGGTTTCTGCGCTGAGCAGGGAAGCCGGAACCGCGCCTACGCCGTTCTGCACGTTTACGGAGTCAAATGCGCCGTACAGCTGCAAAAAGCCGCCGCTCTCCCGGGAGAAAACGCCTTCACAGAACAGATGACCGGAAGCATCATCAGCCGCCAGTGAAAACTCGGATTGTTTTTCATCCGAAAAATCCGCCGTTCCTTCCACACGGAAAAATTCCGCGCGGTTCACACGCAAATGCGGAACCGAACACACCAGCCGCCGGCCGTCTGCATCCAGCCGGAAATCCCCGGCCAGGAAAAGCTTTCCGTCCGGCAAATTGAAGTTCCGCACCGACAGGAAACCGTCCGGCAGACGGGTAGTAAAATCAAACGAACCGGAAAAGCCTGCGTCAAATTCCGGGCCGTCCAGCCGGAGGGAGGCAATTTCCATCTTCCGCGAATCCCCGGAAAACCGGAACGACACTGCCCCGCCGCCGTATACCGCCGGCGAAACATCAACCTGCCCGTCTGCGGCATAGCGCAGGCCGTCCTCTTCCGTATAAGAAAGCGAACCGGTTCCGGAAAGCGTGGTGTTCTGCAAATCCGAAAGTATCCGGTTTCCGCCTGCGGACGAAAGCCAGCGGAACAACAGCAGCCGTTCGCACGAAACCGAAGCCTCAACCGTACGCCGGGCGCGGTCCACCACCGCCGAAACCGAAAGAGGCTGGCCTTCCTGCATCGACGTGACGGACAAAATCCCGTCCTGCAGCCCTGCCACCAGACCGATGCGGGGAAACGAAATATTTCCCAATGCGACGGATCCCACGGAGAGACTGGCGAATCCCGACGTCAAATCAGACGAAATCTCACCGGAAAGGGAAATATCCGCACCGACCGAAGAAAGCAGGCTGCCTCCGCTTACAGGGCGCCTCCAGAACACATGCAAATCGCTGTCCAGCGTCAGGCGGTCCGGCGTAATGAAAAAACCGGCTTCCCCGACGTGCGCACCGAATTCGTGCCCCTGCGCCCGTGCCGAAAACGAAAAATTGCGCATCCGGAAGCTGACGCCGTTATTGAAAATCCCGCGCAGGGCAGAAAGCCCCGGACGGTCCGGCGGCGCACGTTCCGCAGACTCCGGCGTTTCCTGCGGGAACCAGGCGGTAACCGCATTTTCCCCGTCCAAATCAAAATTCAAACTGCCGCCGTCCACCGTGATTTCCCGCACGCTGTCCAAAAATTCCCCGCGGAGGATTTTCAGCAGCCGGAAGGAAACCGAAAGCCGGTCCACAGCCAGAATTTCTTCGCCGCTTGCCGCATCCGCAACAGAAACGCGGGAAAAAGTCAGCCGCCGGAAAATATTCGGGGATGCAGAAGCAAAAGAAACATCCAGCCCCGTATGCTCCCGGATTTGCTCCCGCAGCGTGCGTTCAAAACCGGCAAAGGAATTCTGAATCATCCGGCGCGCGGGCACAAGACCGATGCCGATTGCCGCCATCAGCAGGAGGAAAATCAAAATTTCTTTTACATACCGGTACCGGCGTGAAAGCTGAAACATTCCAGTCTGGAATCATAGCAGAAAAAAATATATATTTATACTCATGATTTTGAAGAATTTCGTTGTTTTTGAAGGAATTGACGGCAGCGGCACCACTACGCAAATACAAAAGCTGGAAAGCCGGTTCGCTGCGGAAGGAAAATCCGGTCTTGTGCGTTTTACCCGGGAACCCACGGCAAACGAAATCGGGCGCCTGCTGCGGCAGTTCCTTTCCGGAAAAATCAGCGCGCATCCGGACACGCTGGCTTTTTTGTTTGCGGCAGACCGCAACGAACACCTGTTCGGCCGCGGCGGGATTGCGGAAGAAACCGGAAACGGCAGGGCGGTATTCAGCGACCGTTATCTGTTTTCCAGCCTGGCCTATCAGGGCGAAAGCGGAAGCCCGGACCTGCCGCAAAAACTCAACGGAGATTTCCCTTTGCCGGAATATGTTTTCTTTTTCGACCTGGACCCCGAAACCGCGATGCAGCGCATTCTTGCCAGAAGTACGCTGGAACATACAGAACGGGAAATTTTTGAAGAAACCGGTTTCCAAAAAAAAGTCAGCGGAAAGTACAAAAGCCTTTTTGCTTCATTCCGGCAGACAGAACCGGATATGCACATCCTGACCATCGACGCGGCGCTTCCGCCGGAAGAAATTGCCGGAAAAATCTGGAAAACTGCCGGGATTTTGCCGAAATTCAATTGATGAATACACACCGAGCGCTCCACCCGGCGCGGCAAAACGCAGGGGGAAAGAGAACCGCTTTTCTTTTAACGGCGCTGTTTTTCGTGCTGCTGGCCGGATTCCCGCTTCCGTCTTATACGGTCCGCTATAAAGAACAATTTTACCGCCTCTATCACATCCATTACAACCAGTATCCGGATGATACAATGGAAAACATTTACTGGCTGGAACGGGCCGTGGAAGCCGATTTCTGCAACCCGTTGTATGCGATGGGACGTATTGAAACCAAAGCCGAATGGGAAAAATACCGGTATTTATTCATGATGCATTTGAATCTGAAACTCGTGGAGCAGCATTTACGGCTCGGTTCCAAGTGGGACAAGCAGGCGGCTTATTTTTACAACGCGCCGTGGAAAGAGCAGAACATCGACAGTCTGAATACCGCAGAAACCTGTTACAAAACTGCGCTCTATTATTGGGAAGAAGCAAAACTTTGGGCAGAAAAAGCCAACGTACAGCGGTTTGCATTTTTGTTCCTCACCGACCTGCAGTTTTGGGAGGACGAACGCGAACGCATTGCAAACGGCAAGCTGGATTATGCCCGCACAATCGGCCGGGAACTGGAACGGCTGGAGAGGGTCCGCGCGGAGTTTCTTGCCATGGATGAAAATACTTACTAATATAAGGGCATGGAATCCTTTACTTTTCACACGCAGGCAGGAAATACCGCAATTCTCTTTGCCGGCGCTTCCGGAAATCTGTACGTGCCGGAGCTTCCGGCAGCCGGAGGAATTTATGTAGCGGACGCCAACACCGCGCCGCTGCTGCGCCAGGCAGCCGGATTTTCCGCGCAGGCTCCGCTGGTGGTACTTCCGGCCGGCGAACAGGAAAAAACGCTGGATGCGGTTTCCGGTATTCTCAGCGCCGCGCTGCAAGCCGGACTCGGGCGGGACAGTCTGTTTATCGGTTTTGGCGGCGGCGTCATTACCGACATGACCGCCTTTGCAGCCTCGGTGTATATGCGCGGCGCACGGCTGCAGCTGGTTCCCACAACCCTGCTCGCTATGGTTGACGCAGCGGTCGGAGGAAAAACCGGCGTGGATTTCGGTCCGTACAAAAATTCCGTCGGTTCTTTTTTTCCGGCAGAAAAAATCCTGATTTTTCCCGCCGCACTGCGCACGCTTCCGGAAACGGAATTCCGTTCCGGACTGGCGGAAATGCTGAAAACCGCCATGCTGTATGATGAAACACTTTTCCGGTTTTTTACGGAACGGCGCGCAGAGTTGCAGGCACGGGACGCGGCTCTTTTGGCGGAAGCGGTCCGGCGGTGCGCGCAGGCAAAAGCCGCCGTAGTGGAAAAAGATTTGTACGAAAAGGGCGAACGCGCTTTTTTAAATCTGGGCCACACGTTCGGCCATGCGCTGGAAGCGGCTGCCGGCTTTGGTACCGTCACGCACGGGGAAGCCGTTGCATGGGGAATCGGGCGCGCGCTGGCGCTCGGCGGACGGCTGGGACTGACCGATCCCCATTACCGGGAAGAGGTTTTTCATCTTCTTTCCGCTTTCGGATGGAGTACTGCGCCGGTTCATCCCGCCCTGCATCATGAAGCCAATCCCGGGGAAAAACTGCTGGCCGCCATGCGCGGAGACAAAAAGCGGAAAAACGGTGCGCTGCGTTTTGTGCTCCAAAGCCGGCTTTGCAATACGCAAATCTGCGGGGCGGATGACCGCGACATTCTGGCGGTTCTCGCATGACGGCGTACCTGGACTGGGCGGCCACCGCCATACCGGATCCGGAGATTTACCGGCGCGCAGCAGAAAAAGCGGCGGAAGCCTGGGCGAACCCTTCCAGCCAGCACCGGGAAGGGAAAAAAGCCGCAGAATCGCTGGAAAACGCCAGGCGCCTGTGCGCATCTGTTCTCGGTGTACCGCCTGAAACGGTTTTTTTTACCTCCGGCGGAACAGAAGCCGACCAGATTCCGCTTCTTTCGCTGCTGCGGCGTCCGGCGCCGGGAAGCGCCGTCATCAGCGCGATTGAACATCCGGCAGTCCGCAACCAGGCGGAAGTGCTGAAAAAATTCGGATGGACCATTCTCCCCGTCAACCCGGACGCAGACGGATTTATCACCCCGGAAGCGGTACTGGCTGCAATACGCGAAGATACCGCATTTGCCGCCGTCATGTGCGTCAATAACGAAACCGGCGCAATCCAGCCGGTGGAAGAAATCGCCGCAGCGCTGAAAACCCTGGGCAAACGGCGTATTCATTTCCATACTGATGCAGTACAGGCGGCAGGGATGTTTCCCCGCACACCGGAAACAGCCGGTATCCACAGTATGGCATTCAGCGGACACAAGCTCGGCGCCCCGCGGGGCTGCGGTTTGCTGTATTGCAGCCCGAAACCGGATCCCTTCCTGAGCGGCGGCGGGCAGGAAAAAGGCGTCCGCCCCGGAACCGAAAATCTGGCAGGAGCCTGGGCTATGGCTTTCGCACTGGAAAAAACGGCGCGCTGGTTTGCCGATCCGGAACAAAAAGCCGGAGCCGAAGACAAGGCCGCATTCCTGTTCCGCAAGCTCACAGCCATTCCCGGCGTAACTTCCATCCCGCCTTCGCGCAGGGAACGCAGCGGAAATTTTTCGCCCTTTCTCTTTCAATTTACCAACGCCATGTTTCCGGGCGAAGTCCTGGTCCGGATGCTGTCCGACGCGGGCATTTGTATTTCCACAGGCTCAGCTTGCTCTGCGAAAAAAAAGGCCAGGCCCGTATTGCAGGCCATGAAAACCGGTGCAAAAGACGCGCAAAACGCTTTCCGGGTTTCCACCGGCATCCGCACAACGCAGGAAGAAATCGAATTCCTTGCCGGAACGCTGTCGGATATTTTGCGGTGATGCGGAAACCGCGCGTTGCAGGAACAAAATCGGGAGAAGAGCATGAAGAATGAAATTGTATTTCTCGGCAGGATCGGTGAACTTTCCCTGAAAGGCGGAAACCGGAAAGATTTTGAAGAACGGCTGGTCCAGAATGCCCGGCTTTTTCTGGAAGGAAGCAAAGCCTCCGTACGCTTATCGGCCGGGCGGCTGTATATCCGCTGTCCGGAAGAAAAACAAGACGACGCCGTTTTTGCCCTTTCCCACCTGACCGGGCTTGCCGGTTGGGCGCGGGTACGCACGGCGGAAAAAACGGCGCAGGCTGTCACTGCCGCCGTACTGGCGGAAGCGGAAAAAGCGGCTGCCGCCGGATACAAAACATTCAAAATTGAAGCCCGGCGCGCGGATAAAACATTTCCGTGGAATTCGTTTGAAATTGCCCGTGAAACCGGCGCAGCCGTCTTTCAGGCCGGTATTCTCGCCGTGGACGTCCACCGTCCGGATGTGGTCATTATGGTGGAAATCCGCGACCAGGCTTTGGTTTACGGAACCGAAAACGAAGCGCCGCGCGGCCTTCCCTGCGGTACCGGGGGACGCGGATTATTGCTGCTTTCCGGCGGGATTGATTCCCCGGTGGCAGGCTACCGGATGATTTGCCGGGGTATGAAAGTGGACAGCCTGTACTTCCATTCCCATCCGTTTACTTCACCGGAAGCCCGGAAAAAAGTGGAAGACCTCGCCGCAATACTTGCGGCCTACAACATCGGCGGCCATTTAAACGTAGTCTCTTTCACCGAAGTGCAGCGCCGCATCAAAATGCGCTGTCCGGAAGCGTTTACCACCGTCATCCTCCGTATCTGTATGATGAAAACCGCAGCCCGCCTGGCCGCACAAATCGGATCCCAGGCCATCATCACCGGGGAAAGTCTCGGGCAGGTTGCCAGCCAGACAATGGAAAATATGGCGGTAGTCAACGGTTACGCGCCGCTTCCTGTGCTGCGTCCGCTCATCGGCATGGATAAAGAAGAAATTACCGCGACCGCAAAAAAAATCGGCAGCTACGGCATTTCGATTTTGCCTTATGAAGACTGTTGTGTGATTTTTTCGCCCAAACACCCGGTATTGAAGGCAAAGGCAGACGCAGCCGCTTCTATTTTACAGGACGCAGACCTGGATCCCCTGCTGGATGAAGCGCTGGCTGCCCGCGAGCATCTGCGCATTTCCCGTTTCGGCAAAATGCTCTGAAAACCGGCGCGAAACCGGCAGCAGGCAGCCGCCGTGCGGCTATTCCTCCGGTTCCCCGGAAACGGCGGATTCCGCCTCCGTACCGGCCGCATCCGGCGCAGATTCTGCGGTTCCCAGCGCCTCTGCAATCCGCTCTTCCAAATCCTCCAGCGTGGCAATTTCCCCGCTGTCCGGAAACTCCGCCCGGACAGACTCCGCTTCCGCTTCCGCTTCGGCATATTTTCCGGCGGCAAACAAAAGCTCCACGTAATCCGCCGCCAGCCGGGCGTCATCCGGGCGGGAATCCCGCAAAGCGCGGTACAGCCGCAGCGATTCGTCTATATTCCCGGAAGAGGCCAGGGCATAAGCGTAGGAAGAAACCAGGATTTCATTTTCCGGATCCTGTGCGTACAAACCGGCAAACAGCCGGACCGCCTCATCCCAGTTTCCGGAAAGCGCATACATCCGTCCCATACCGTATTGCGCCGTGTTCTGTAAGGCGGGGTCTTCCGCCGCCCGCTCATAGAAAAAAAGCGCTTTTTCGTAGTCCTCCAGGCCGGCATAGCCGTCCGCCAGCAGCAGATATTCGGCAGCCAGCGCCTGACGGTCCGACCCGGAGACACAGGAAACAAGCAGAAACCCCAAAGCAAGCGCGCAAATCCGGAGCGCGGCAAACGCCGCCTGCGCGGCGGAAACCCGGCGGGACACTAGCGGTGATCCCCCAGCACGGTCCGCTCAATCTGGCGGAGCTGCGAACGGTACAGGCTGTTCACGTCCGATCCGTAATCCGCAATCAGCTGGATAATGTTGCGCGGCGTTTCATCCAAATCCCGGCCGTTGATGCGGTCGCCGGCATCGCCCAGCCCGGGCATAATATAGGCGGAAGCATTCAGCACGGGATCCATCCAAAGCGTATACACGCTGCAATTCTCCAGCGCACGCACCACGCGCAGCGCGCCTTTCAGTGCGGAAATCACATTGAAAAACTTGATTGACTTCGGCTTCACGCCGTGTTCGGTCAAATACTTGACCACCGTCACCAGGCTTCCGCCGGTTGCGTTCATGGGATCGGCAAAAATCAGGTCTTTGCCGTCCAGTTCCTCCAGGTGGAAAAACGAACGGTCCAAATCGAGGATGTACTCCATGTCGTTTTCCTTTTTGGAATCATCCCGCTTGATTTTGAACAGCGCAAACGGCGTGACATAGCCGTGGGACGAATATTCCTCCACTTCTTTCGACATAATCATCGAAGGAAGCAGCGCGCCGCGGAGCATGACGCACATCACGGAATTTTCGATTTTATAATCAATGTCCGGAATCTTGTGGACGGCATAATTCTGCACCGGTACCGTCACAGGGGTTTTGACAACCAGATAGTTTTTGTTCGCCGAATGGCTCTGGCTGAAGGCAAGCCGGAACAGCATTTCGTAAGCCCGCTGGATATAATAGACGAATTCCCGGTGTCCGGTACGGATATCCCGCAGTTTGGCAATCACCCGGCTGGCTTCCGCGTGCGATTCCTCTTCCGTCGCAAACGAATAAACCCGGATTGCGGGCAGCTCCCTGCAAATATCCTGCATGATGTGCCCCATCTCGTTGTAAATATCGATTACCTTTTTTTCTTCCGTAGCCAGCGCAGACGAAAATCCGCCGCCGGAGAGAATCCGGAAAGATTCCATCGCCCGCTCATACAAGCCGTCCATTTTGGCAAGATAAGCAGTATCCTTTTCCGTCAAAAAACCGTCCAGCGCAGAAGCGCCCACAACAACTTTGCTCATACGTTCTCCTTGCTTGTTTCTCTCGGACAAAAAAAAACCGTCCGTAAGGACGGTTTTTCGGGATAAAAGAGCTCAGAACCAGAACCGGAGACCGTAGTTGATCGGACAGACAAAATCCATTTCTACGCCGTTTCCGATGTTCGCGCCAAGACCGGGCGCAACCTGCAGATAGAGCTCAAACATATCTCTGGCGAAGAAGAAGTTCAAACCGACCGGCACGCGGGCGCCAACCGTGAAATTGAAATCGTCATCCCCGATAAACAGCTGGCCGAAAAGTCCGGCGCCGATGAACCAGTTCAGCGGTCCCACCAGGTTGTCATTCAAAATCCAGTAATCCGCCGTCAGACCGATGGCCAGGGGATCAAAACTGGGGATACCCACGGCAAAAACAAACGGAACGCTGTCCAGCTTGAATGTAATATCGATACCGGTTGTTCCGCTGTTCGCAACATCCGTACCACCCTGAATACCGATTCCGACGGCAAAGACAGAACCGGCGACGCAAAGCATAAGCAAAGCAACAATAATTTTCTTGGTCATGGAAACCCTCCTACTGTGAGTGTATCCCATAATCTTATTTAAGGCAAGCTGACACAGAAAAAATAACAGCAAATAACAAAAATCCGGGATTTTTCCGTTTTTTTATTCCGGCGGATTTTATTTGTTTTGTTCCCGGGCAGTCTGCCGCCGCGGAGCCGGACGCACGGGCTCATCCGGAAGCGGAATCCGGAAAAACGAGCAGAATCCGTCCGGCGCTCCATTCCGCCGTATCCGCGGCGAAGACCTGCGCCGCATCCGCCGCTACCGTTCCCTCTACGCGCGCGCAGGCGTCAAACGCCCGCGAAACAATTTCCGCCCCGGCTGCGGCGGCGCGGCGTTCAAACCCGGACAACGCCGCATACGGCAT
>JADIMS010000035.1 GCA_017694555.1 Candidatus Avitreponema avistercoris | reverse complement strand
GCCAACAGCAGCGCGTTTCCATTGCCCGCGCATTGGCGATGGAACCGGCAGTCCTGTTTTTTGACGAACCGACCAGCGCATTGGATCCGGAACTGACGGGCGAAATCCTGCGCGTTATCCGTTCCCTCGCTGCCGAAAAAATGACGATGGTGATTGTCACGCACGAGATTCCGTTTGCGCGCGACGTCTCGGACCGGATTATTTTCCTGGACGGCGGACGCATCGTAGAAGAAGGCCGTCCGGAAGATGTGGTGGTCAATCCGAAAAACGAACGCACCCGCCTGTTCCTCAGCCGGTACAGCAACGGCTGACGGATTCAGTTTCCGCTTTCTTTTTCCGTTGCCTCTTTCCGCTTCCTGTTCTTTTTCTGCGGATGCAGCTTTGCCCAGGCTTCCGGATCGCTGCGGATATTTTGAAAAGCGTTCAACGCAAACGCGAGAAACACAGAAAGGAAAAACGCTGCGAACGTCACAATGATGCACAACATTCCGCGGCTCGGGCCGGATTTGCGGTCCGGAATTTCCGGCCGTTCGATAATCCGGAACACCGGCGATTCGCTTTGCATTTGAATTTTCAAAAGCTCGTATTGCGTTTTTAACTGCGTGTAAACCTGCCGCTGCGCCGCGAGTTCTAATTGGATTTTCGCGGCGTCCACCGTTACGGATGACGGCAACGCGGAAGGAACCGCAACGGTGTTGACGCTGGCGCCAAGTTTTTGGGACTCCTGCTCCAATTTCAGGATTTCGCTGTAAGTTGACTGAATGCTGCGTTCCAGGTTTTCTTTTTGGATTTTGTTTTTATCGATGCCGAGCTCCGTGAATTTGTTTTCCAGCCAGTTTACGGTATAGTTTACCACACGGCATGCAAACTCCGGGTCGGTGTCTGTGAATGATACGGTGAACACCCCGCTGTTTTCATCCGTCATACCGGTGAGCTTTTTTTTGAGGAGGTCGCGGCTGGAAGCGCGCGGCGATTCTTCGATTCCGTATCTTTCAATTAAGCCGAATTCATCTGTGACGGCGTCGAGCAGCAGATTCGATTGCAGCAAATAGACGGCGAGCGCGCTGTTTGTCGTTTCCAGCTGTACGTTTACGCCGGCGAGTCCCGCGAGGCTTGACAGTCCGGACGAAGAAAGCGCAGAAGCCAGACCGCCGCTTCCGGATTGGGATTCCTGAATCAGCATGACGGCTTGCGGCGTGTAACGGTTTGGTAACGGCGATTTTTCCGGCGGTAAAAGCAGCGAAACGACGGAAAATGCCAGGACGGCGATTGCGGCTTCCGCGCATATTCCCAGAATCATCCATTTGTAGCGCAGTATCACGGCAAGAAGGTCGATCAGGGAAATTTCATCGTCTTCTGCCGCCGGGTTTACGGCAGGGTTTTTGGTTTCATTCATTGTCTTTCTCCTTGGGTCATGGTTACAAAACGCCGGAAACGGCCAGAATGGAAATGCTGGTGGAAATGACGGACAGAACCATGGTTAAAACCGGGGCGTATTGATTGAAATAATACAGTGCGCTGTTTGTCTTCACGGAGATATTTGTTTCCGGCGTAACGGAGTCGGTTTTGGAAAGCGCGTTCCCGTTAACGTCAGTAATCTCCACCGATTCGCGCGCGTTCTGGCTTTTGATGATGCCGCCCGCAAGCCCGACATAGTAATCCCACGTTCGATCCGGAATGTAGGGATAGCGCCCTGGATTCCGAACGGAACCGGAAACGGACACAAAGTATTGCCGGAACGGAACGATCAGTACGTCGTAGGGTTCAATTTGGACGCCGGCATAAACCGAGGCGTCGTATAAAAGCGCGTTCAAGTTGATGGGAATACG
Source organism: Candidatus Avitreponema avistercoris (assembly GCA_017694555.1). Lineage (GTDB taxonomy): Bacteria > Spirochaetota > Spirochaetia > Treponematales > Treponemataceae > Avitreponema > Avitreponema avistercoris. The sequence goes on along the minus strand of JADIMS010000035.1, from coordinate 2,193 downwards.
CTGTCCCTCCCGGATGATGTACGCGTTGGCCAAATCCGAAATCGGGGAAAACCAGGTTTTATTGCGCCTTAAAAATGAAGCGTAATCTTCTCCGCTGTTGAACTCCGCTGAAATGCGCGATGAAGCGTCCGGATTGACCGAGGTGGTTCCGTCTTCGAGCGTTTGCTGAATGGCGCCTTCCAAAAAGAAAACGGGCTTGAGATCTTCGTAATCCGCGATGGTGATTTTGTCGTAGCATAAAAGCGCGAAATCGGCTTCGACGTCGCGCGCGGTCAGATAGCGCTTTTCGCCGGGGCTGCCCGCTTCGGCAACCCGGAGCAGCTCTGTGCGGCTGAGATCGGCGGTCGGCAGCAAACCGCCGCTGTAATCCTCGATCAATGCCTTTAGGTTTTCGCCTTTCAGAAGGTCGTAAACGCCCGGCCGTTCGACCGCGCCTTCGATGGTCACCTGCCGGTCAATGCGCTTGACGGTGACGGTATCGTTGGGGCGCAAAAACGGATCCTGCGAGAGATCGCCGCCGCGCTCCGCTTTGAACAGATCGTATACTTTAGACGAGCCGTCTTCGGAGACGACTTCGATGTTTCTCGCGGAAGAAAGCGTTGTGAATTCCGGTTTGCATAACGATGAAAGACGCGTCAGCGCCCATGCCCGTTTTTGCACGGTGGCTTCAACTTCTCCGGTGATCGTAACCAGAAATGACGCGGGCGACGTAAGGATGAATTGCGCGCCGCCCATCGGATAATTCCGGTGAACCAGATTGATAATTCGCTCTTTTAACTCCAGATAAGTCAGCCCGGCACAGTCCAGCACGCCGAGATTCGCGATCCGGATTTTGTAAGAAGCGTCTACCGGAATGGCGTAGGTAACGGACTGCGTGCCCGCCGCGAAGGCGAGGGTGTAAACGTCTCCGGCGGTAACAGGATATTCCGCCGAGGACATGGCCAGCTGCGCGTTCGGAACGGCGGCATCAAAAGATTGCGCCGCAGAATCGGAACCGGAAGAAGCCGCGTTGCGGATCAGGTTCCGCTGGCTTTCAATAATGGATTGCGGAAATACCCCCCCCATCGCCGCTGTCAGGATGAACAGGACGGCGGGGAAGAATCGCGCGCGGTGTTTCGTCATTCAAAACCTCCTGAAAAACCGGCGTCTTGCGCTTGTCAAAATCGCGCCGTTGACCCATAGACGATTCGAACGTCCGACCTGCTGCTTAGGAGGCAGCCGCTCTATCCAACTGAGCTAATGGATCCGGATGACGGGAGTTTAGCATATTCCTTCCGGTTGTGCAATGATAAACGCGGAAGGTGTGTACAAGGCGGCTCCGGTCTGGTATCTTCTCTGTATGATAACGACAAAACCGGACTCCGCTGAAGAAAGCGCGCCGCGCTGGCAGCTTTCTTCCGTTTTTTCTTCTTTTTATTCCGATTCTTCCGGCGGGGAAGACGCTTTCTCCGCCGCCCTGGCGCGGATAGCAGAATTGCTGGCGGCGCTGGATTCTGCCTGCACCGGGGCTCCTGCGCCGGACGATGCCGGAAAAACCGCCGCCTGGTTTTCCGGCTGGTATGCGGTGTATGATGAATACCGCACGCTGGCCGAAACAACGGAATCCTACGCTTACGCGGCTTATTCCGTAAATACAGGGTCCGCCGCCGCCCTTTCCGCCTTATCGCAGGCGGAAGCTGCCCGCCAGCCGTACAGCGGGATTTTCGCCCGGCTGCTGGAAGCGGTTGCCGCACGTGAGCCGGTTCTGACGGCGTTGTCCGGACCGGGCGGTCCGCTGGCGGAATATGCCGGCTGGCTGGAGGAGCTTTTCTTTTTGCGGAAAAAACAGATGTCGCCTGCGGAAGAAGATTTGGCTGCGGAACTGGCCCGTTTCGGCGCGGAAGCCTGGAGCCGTTTGCAGGACAGGCTGACGGCCTCCGCCGTCTGCTGTTGGGACAAAAACACCGGAGAGCAAAAAACGCTGGTGGAATTGCGGGCGCTGGCTTACAGTCCGGACCGGGAAGTGCGGAAAAAAGCGTTTGCCTGTGAGCTGGAATGCTGCCGGCAGGCAGCGGAACCTGTGGCAGCGGCGCTGCGCGCCGTCAAAGGCGTTTCCGCGTGTCTGGACCGCCGCCGGAACTGGAGCGGTTTTTCCGGATCCGGTTTATCTGCCGGCTGCCCTCCGCTGGAAAAAGCAGCCTGGCAGGGGAAAAT
>JADIMS010000034.1 GCA_017694555.1 Candidatus Avitreponema avistercoris | reverse complement strand
ATCCGGCGCTGTTTCTTCTGATACCGCTTTCGGTTTTACTGATTGCCGCCTGCTTTTTCCGCGACTTCAGTCTGGGCGGATCTTTCGCCGTCTGCGGGTGCGGCATACTCGGTTTTTATCTTTCGCTGAGGGAATTTTGTTTCCGCGCGGCGGCAGGTATTTATGAAAACGGCTGCATCCTCAGTCCCGGATTCTTTTTGTTCCGGGACGCCGAAGAAGCGGAAAGTCCGGAAGACGGTGTGCTCGCCGTCACCACCAAGACCCGGGAAAAGAAAATGTTCCAAATCCACAATGCCGGACGCGCAAAAATCCTCGCCGCGCTGCGGGAGAAAAATCCCCGCGCACAAATCCGGTGAACCGCCGGACGCTTGCAGGAATCGCGCGCATTTCCTATTATATGAGCCATGAAAGCAATGGTTATCGGCTCCGGCGGACGCGAACATGCGGTTGCCTGGGCGTTGGCGAAATCACCCGGAATAGACGAGGTTCTCTGCGTTCCGGGAAACGGCGGGACGGCCGCGGAAAAAAAATGCAGGAATATTCCGGTTGCGGCAGGAAACCTGCCTGAAATCGTAGAGGCGGCGAAGCGGGAATTCGCAGACGGGGACGGTTCGTTCGCCGTCATCGGACCGGAGAATCCGCTTGCGGACGGCATCGCGGATTTACTCAATGCCGCCGGAATTCCGGTTGTCGGGCCGATGAAAGCGGCGGCAAATCTTGAGGCGAGCAAAGACGCGGCAAAAGCGTTTATGAAAAAATACGGCGTCGCCTGTGCCGCCAGCGAAACCTGTACGGATTTGGAAACCGCGCTTGCGGCTGTCGCGAAGGCAGACGGCGCGGTTGTGGTTAAAGCCGACGGACTTGCGGCAGGAAAAGGCGTCGTCGTTGCGGCGGACAAGGCCACAGCGGAGGATGCCGTGCGCCGCTTTATGCAGGACGGCGAACTTGGCGACGCAGGGAAGACGCTCGTAATAGAAGAATATCTTGCGGGCGAGGAAATCTCGGTACTTGCGGCGGTCAGCGTCACGCCGGAAAGCACGGCTGACGGAACGGCCTGCATACTTCCGTTTATGCCGGCCCGCGACCACAAGCGGCTGCTCGACGGCGCGGAAGGCCCGAACACGGGCGGAATGGGCGCAATATCGCCTGTACCGGACTTGAAACCGGAAATCATGCAGCAATTTCAGGAACGGATTCTTGAGCCGACACTCGAAGGCCTGAAAGCCGAAGGCTTCGATTACCGCGGCTTTCTCTTTTTCGGTCTGATGCTCACCGATTCCGGCCCGAAACTTTTGGAATACAACGTGCGCCTCGGCGACCCGGAAACGCAGGCGGTTTTGCCGCTGCTGGATTCGGACTTTGCGGAACTCTGCCGCGCCATTACCGGCGGTACGCTCGCATCTTTCCCGCTGAAATGGAAAAGCGGCTGCGTCTGCGCTCCGGTGGCCGTCTCGGCCGGTTACCCCGGCGCTTACGGAACAGGCAAAGCCATCCGGGTGGACGGGCAGAAAGTCCGCAGCGCCGGCGGGAAAATTTTCTTTGCCGGTGCGGTGCAAAAAGACGGCGGACTGTATACCAGCGGCGGACGCGTACTTGCCTGCGCCGCATCCGGGGAAACCCCGCAGGAAGCCGCACAGCACGCCTATGCCGCGATGGACGGCGTGCACTTTGACGGTATGTTCTTCCGCAAAGACATCGGGGCGCCCGGCGCGGCGGTTTCCAAAACAATGAAAGGCGGCGCACAGTGACCACGGATTCCCTGGCCGGAAGAAGCCTGATTGAGCCGGATGATCTTTCGCTGAAAGAACTGGACCGCATTCTGACGCTGGGCGCACACATCGCGGCTGACCCCGGACGCTACCGGGACGTCTGCCGCGGGAAAATCCTGGCCACGCTTTTTTTTGAACCGAGCACGCGCACGCGCCTTTCGTTTGAAGCCGCCATGCAGCGGCTGGGCGGCACCACGCTGGGCTTTGCCGAACCGGACGCCAGTTCCACCGCAAAAGGCGAAAGTCTGGCGGATACCATCCATACGGTATCCTGCTATGCCGATATTATCGCCATGCGGAATCCGAAAGAAGGCGCGGCGCTTCTGGCTTCCCGCCACAGCGAAGTACCGGTAATCAATGCGGGGGACGGCGGGCACCATCACCCGACACAAACGCTCACCGACCTGCTGACCATCCGCTCCGTCAAGCACAAAACCGAAGGACTGACCGTGGGTTTTTGCGGCGACCTGAAATTCGGACGCACCGTACACAGCCTGATCAAAACGCTCGCCCGCTATCCGGGCAACCGCTTTGTCCTCATCAGTCCGCCGGAGCTGGAACTGCCGGAATATCTGGTTTCCCGTGTGCTGAAACCCGCCGGGATCCCGTTTACAACGGCGCGCAGACTGGAAGACACCATTGCCTCGCTCGACATCCTGTATATGACGCGCGTGCAAAAGGAACGTTTCTTTAACGAAGAAGACTACCTCCGGCTGAAGGACAGCTACATCCTGGACAAAGCAAAACTGAATCTGGCCGGCAGCAGTCTGGCAGTCCTTCATCCGCTTCCCAGGGTAAATGAAATCCACCCCGAAGTGGACAGCGATCCCCGCGCGCTGTATTTCCGGCAAGTGCAGTTCGGCATGTATGTGCGCATGGCCCTGATTGCGCTGTTGACCGGCGCGCCCCTTCCGGAGGAAAACGAATGACCGTACAAAAAATCAAAAACGGAATTGTCATCGACCATATCCGCGCCGGAACCGGACCGCGTATCTTCAACTGGCTGAAACTGGACAGCGCGCCGTTTTGCGTGGCGCTCATCATGAACGCGCCTTCAAACGCTATGGGCAAAAAAGACATCATCAAAATCGACAACGTGCTGGACATCGATTATTCGGTGCTCGGCTTTATCGATCCCAACATCACGGTCAATCTTGTGGAAGCCGAACATGTTGTAAAAAAAATTCAGCTGAGCCTTCCCGCAAAAGTTGAAAATGTAATCCGGTGCCGGAACCCCCGCTGCATTACTTCTTCTGAAACCGGTATCCCGCATTCATTCAAACTGGTGGACAGACGGCGTGCAGAGTACGCCTGCGAATACTGCGACGAACTTTACCGGGCCGGCATTGGAGACGTATTGTGACAGATAAAAACAGCGGATTGCTGCAAAAAGCGCTGCGGCTGTCTGAAACCGGAAGCCCGCAGCCGGCGGAAAAACGCCGGGGTTCCGTTTTTGTACAGCACGCGCGGCTTGTAGACCGGGATACGGATACGCCGGGCGCAGTGCTTATCTGCGGCGGAAAAATCGCAGAAGTGTACACAGGCGATAATCTCGCCGCGGCGGAAAAAGCCGCGCAAGCCGCACGGGCAGCCGGAATTCCGGTTGTGGACGCGCAGGGGAAAATCCTCACCCCGGCATTCACGGACCTGCACGCGCATTTCCGCGATCCCGGTTTTCCGGAAAAAGAAACGCTGGAAAGCGGAAGCAGGGCGGCGGTTGCCGGCGGTTATACGGCGGCCGTCCTGATGGCGAACACAGATCCGGTAATTTCTTCCGCGGGTGCGGCGGCTGACGTTGTACGCCGCGCGGCGCAATACGGCCGCCTGCGCGTGTTTCAGGCGGTGAGCCTGACAGCCGGATTCAACGGTACGGACGTTTCCCCGCTGTCTGTCCTGCAGCCGCAGGATGTTCCCCTGGCCAGCGAAGACGGCCGGGACGTGGAACAGGCGGCGGTTATGCTGGACGCCATGCAGGCTTGCGCCGCTGCCGGGCTCATGGTTTCCTGCCACAGTGAAGAGGCATCTCTTGGCGTACGCGCAAACCGGATGCGGCAGGCCGGGGATTTCCGTGCGGCAGAACGCCTGTTCCGTCTGGCGGAAGAAATCAACACGGAACGGAACCTGCTTCTGGCGGAAGAAGCCGGATGCCGGGTACATATCGCCCATGTCAGCACAAAAGACGCGCTGGAAGCCGTCCGGCGGGCAAAAGAAAGGCGGCGGGGATTCGTAAGCTGTGAAGCCACACCGCATCACCTTTGCCTGCATGACGGAAGCCTGAACGGCGGAACCGGGGATACCGTCAATCCGCCGCTCCGCCCGGAAAGCGACCGGCAGGCACTGGTCGAAGGCCTGTGCAGCGGGGTCATTGACGTTATCGCCACCGACCACGCCCCGCATACCGCAGCTGATAAACGTGCAGGCGCGCCCGGATTTTCCGGCATTCAGACTGCATTTTCCCTTTGTTATACGGAACTCGTCCAAACCGGCGTTCTCAGCTTCTCCGGGCTTTCCGCGCGCATGGCGGCGGCTCCGGCGGCGCTGCTTTCCCTGCCGCGCGGACTGCTGAAAACCGGCTATGACGGGGACGTGGCGCTGATTGATCCCGCCGCCTCCTTCACGGTGGATCCGGATTCCCCGTTCTGGTTCAGCCGGGGGAAAAATACGCCGCTGCGCGGACGCGTCCTTTCCGGCGCAGTCCTCCGGGTGTGGAAAGCAGGCGAGCAGGTATTCCGGCTGGCAGAAAACGCGGAGGCGTGTTTCCCCGGATGATTGTATCCAGTATTTTTTCCGTCGGCCAGCAGGTTCTGATCCTCTTTATCCTCATCAGCGTAGGTTTTGTGTGCGCAAAAACCAAACTGCTGCAAAGCGGGGCAATTCCCGGCATCAATAACCTGCTGCTGTATACCGTAACGCCGTGCGTCATCATCGAATCGTTCCACCGCGAATACCAGCCGGATATGCTTCTTTCGCTGGGGTATGCCGCGCTGGCGGCAGCGGCCGCGCACCTCATCAACATCGCGGCAGCTTCGCTTTTGGTCCGGGACAAAGACAAATCCCGGGAAGCGGTGCTGCGCTTCGGAACCGTTTTTTCCAACTGCGGGTACATGGCGCTGCCGCTGCAGGACGCGCTGCTCGGCCCGGAAGGCGTGTTTTACGGCGCAACGTTTATCGCTGTCTTTAATATTTTCAACTGGACATACGGTATTTTCCTGATGGGCGGAAAAGAAGCCGGTTTTTCTGCGCGCAAACTGGTCCTCAATCCCGGCATCCTCAGCGTATCCGCCGGCCTTTTCTTTTTCCTGACGCCGTTTTCCCTGCCGCAAATCCTGTTTACGCCGGTGCGCAGTCTGGCGGCGCTCAACACACCGCTGCCGATGGTGATTATCGGCTATTACCTTTCCTGCCTGCCTTCCCTGCGCGTGGTGTTTGACGGCAAACTCTGGCTGACGGTTTTCCTGCGGCTGATTGCCCTGCCGGTGGCGCAGACGTTCCTGTTTTATTTTCTTGGCCTGCGGGATGCGCTGCTCGTTTCGGCCGTGGTTTCCGCCTGCGCGCCGCCTGCGGCGAACGCCCTCGTCTTTGCTTCCAAATTCAACCGCGACACAGAACTCGCCGTCACCCTCGTGGCCGTGGCCACAGCGGTTTCCATCCTTACGATGCCCGTCGTCGTCGCCGTATCGATGACGCTTCCCTGAATCCGGCCGTATATACGCAGAACGGCACAGATTTTTCCCTTTTTTCCGATATTTTCCTTTCTAAAAGAGCAAAACAGTGGTATGCTGGATGTAAAGGTCTCTTGACCGTTGGAATATCCAATCTTGCCTTGCAATGGAGAAATACATGGAAAACCAACTGAAAGCCGTCGCGTTGTCCATCCGCAGCCTTTCGATGGATGCAATCCAAAAAGCCAATTCCGGGCATCCCGGGCTTCCGCTGGGCGCGGCAGAACTGGCGGCCGCACTGTACGGCAGTATTATGCGCCACAATCCGAAGAACCCGGCCTGGAAAAACCGGGACCGTTTTGTGCTTTCCGCCGGACACGGTTCCATGCTTCTGTATGCCATCCTGCACCTTGCGGGATACGGCGTTTCGCTCGACGACATTAAACGCTTCCGCCAGCCGGGTTCCCGCTGCCCCGGACACCCGGAGTACGGATGGACGCCCGGCGTGGAAATGACGACCGGCCCGCTGGGTCAAGGCCTTTCCACCGCTGTCGGTATGGCGCTTGCCGAATCCATGCTGGCGGCAAAATACAACGAACCGGGTTATAAAATTGTTGACCACTACACGTATGTCCTGGCCGGGGAAGGCTGCCTGATGGAAGGCGTTGCCTCCGAAGCGTCAAGTTTTGCCGGACACAACAAGCTGGGCAAACTCATCGTTTTCTATGATGAAAACCATATCACAATCGACGGATCGACAGACATTGCCTTCACCGAAGACATCGCAAAACGCTACGAAGCATACGGCTGGCAGATTCTGCGCGGGGATATGTACAATATTCCCGAAATTGAAAAACTGGCCGCTGCAGCCCGCCTGGATCCGCGCCCCAGCCTGATTATGCTGAAATCCGTTATCGGGAAAGGCGCGCCGACCGTAGCCGGAACCGCGAAAGCCCACGGGGCGCCGCTGGGAGCCGAAGGCGTTGCCGCAGCCAAGAAAGCGCTCGGTTTGGATCCGGAAAAGGATTTTCAAATCCAGCCCGAAGCCCTGGAATTCTTTGAAAAGAAAGCCGCTTCTTTTGCCCAAATGGAAGCCGAATGGAACGCGCTGTTTGAAAAATGGGCGGCGGAATATCCGGCCAAGAAAAAAGCCTGGGACGAAGATTTTGCGGAAGGCGGCGTTTCCGCCAAACGTCTGCAAGCCGCCGTCCTGCCGGAATACGAAGCGGGAGCTTCTCTTGCAACCCGCACGGCTTCCAATAACGCGCTCAACGCATTTGCCGCCGCCGTCCCCAACCTGACGGGCGGTTCGGCAGACCTGCAGGGTCCGAACGCCGTCGGCCTGAAAGGAGCCGCCGCCTACACGCCGCAAACGCCGGACGGACGCTACATTCATTTTGGTATCCGGGAATTCGCTATGGCGGCTATCTGCAACGGGATCCAGCTGCACGGCGGCTTCCGCGCGTTCTGCGCCACATTCATGGTGTTTGCGGATTACCTGCGCCCGGCCCTGCGGCTTTCGGCGCTCATGCAGCAGCCGGTCATTTATGTGCTGACCCACGATTCGATTTATGTCGGCGAAGACGGCCCGACGCACCAGCCGGTGGAAACGCTCGCTTCACTGCGGGCAATTCCCAATGTGCGGCTTTTCCGCCCCGCCGATGCGGAAGAAACGGCGGTTGCCTGGAAACTGGCCCTGCAGCACACGGACGGCCCTGTGTGCCTTGCCCTGTCGCGGCAAAACCTGCCGGTTCTGGAAAAAGACGATCCCGACTGGAAGCACACGGCGGAATGCGGCGCTTACATTGTACGCAAAGGCGGGGAAAAGCCGGATATTACCATTCTGGCCACAGGCTCCGAAGTTGAAATGGCCGTCCGCGCAGCGGAGCTCGTTCCGGAAAAACACGTGCGCGTGGTTTCCGTACTGAGCAAGGAATTGTTTGAGTCCCAGCCGGAAAAACTCATCGAAACAATTCTTGGCGGCAAACGGGGCGTGCTGCGCACCGTAACCGCAGAAGCCGGCGTACGCATGGGATGGGAAGGATGGACGCAGAATCCGGCGGACAACTTTTCGATCAACCGTTTCGGCGAATCCGGCCCGGCAAAACTGGTGGCAGAGGAGCTGGGATTCACCGCGGAAAAACTCGCAGCCCTGCTGAAATAATTCCGCGCCGCGGCGTAAAAGAAATATAAAAAAGGAACCGGAAATCCCGGTTCCTTTTTTTATCCCCGCAGAAGCGGCGGACTGTACGGCGTCAGCGTGCAGGGACAAGCACCGCGCGGATATAGTTGTCCGGCCGGATATAGGTTTCCGCCAGACTGCGCATATTCTCCGCCGTAATATCCTGCACAAGCGCCGCCGCATCCCCGCTCCCGAGTGAAGAAACCGGGAAGCCCCGCCGGACATGCGAAAGAATACGGGAATGGATCCATGCGTTGTTCTTCTGCCCGGACTCCAGCGTGCGCCGGTACGTTTCCGTCAGCTTACCGATGTCCCCTGCGTCCGCAAGTTCCCTGGAAAGCGTTTGCAGTTCTTCCTGCACGGCCTCCGTCAGCATTTGCCAGGAATCCGGCGCGCATCCGAATTGAATCGAAAGGGAATACTCCCGTATGCTTCCGTCCGGGGAACGCGGCAGGGCGCTGAGCCCGCCGTAAGCCGAAACCCCGTACGTGCCGCCCAAGCGTTCACGCACCAGTTCCCGCAGCCGGATATCCAGCAGCAGGCAGAAACTGTCAAACAAGGCAAAATCCCCTTCCCCGGCGGGAATCCGGCCTCCGTACGACAAAAACACTGTCGCCTGCTCTTCCATCCCGGCGTGAACCGTTTCCGTGGAGACGCCTTCCGGAAACGGCGGAAAGCGGGAAACATCCGCCTGTTCCCGTCCGCCGGAAGAAGGAAGCCCGGCAAGATACGCCGACACAAATCCGGCCAACGCTTCTCCGTCTATGCTGCCGGTAAACACAAACAGGAAATCGCCGGCATCGGCAAACCGTTCCCGGTAAACGCGCGCAGCCGTTTCCGCATCCAGCGAGGCGGCCATCTCCGGCGTCAGATTCCGGAAGCGGATATTGTCTCCGTAGCGGAGCTTCACAATAGCGTCGGAAAGCTGTTCCGTGGGGGAAGCCAGACGCTGAGAGGCTTCCATCGAAACCGATTGCGACAGCAAATTCCACGCCGCATCCGAAAATTCCGGCGCAAGGAAAGAAAGGCTGATCAACTGGAACAGCGTTTCCAAATCCGCATTCGACGAACGGCCGCTCATGGATTCCCAGGCGCTGTCTATGGAAAGGGAAAACGCCACGGATTTCCCGGCAAGCTTTTTTTCCAGTTCGGCAGCCGTAAAACCGTTCAGCCCGGAAGCCTGCGCATATCCGGCGGCAACGGAAGCAGAAACGTAGTCGCTGTCGTCCACAAGCGAAAGCCCGCCCGGACTGTAAGCCGAAAAGAGAATCTCGTCCGCCTTGAACGGAGTCGGATTGACCAGAACGGAAGCGCCGTTGGACAGCGTCCACAACTCGATGTCCCCGAGACCGTCCCCTTCTGCGGCAGAAGACAGAACCGTCCGCGAAACGATCGAGCCCGGCGCAAGCGGAACGCCGTCAAACAGCGGACGGTCCGGCGCGTCTCCGGCATACGGCGCCAAATCCGCAGGGGCGCTCCACTGTTCCCACAGCGATTCCAGCTCCTCCGCGGAAGGAATCTGATCCCGCGCAGATTCCGGCCCGGTAACCAACAGCAGGGAACCCTTTCCGGGAAAGTACAGACGGACGGCTTCGCTCAGTTCCTGCGCCGTAATTTCCGGTACCAGCCGGCGGTACAGGCTGACGGAGTCTTCCAGCGAAACGGCAGGTTCCCCGTACAACGCCGAAGCCAGCAGCGAAGAAGCCAGCGCCGAAGAAGATATTTTACCGCGGTTAAGCCACATCTGTTCGGCGGAAGCGAGGAAATCCGCACGCACGCGCGCCGCTTCTTCTTCCGTCACGCCCCAGCGCTGCAGCTGCGCGGTTTTTTCCAGCACAAACGAAAACGCTTCCCGGAATTTTCCCGTCTCCGGAAGCGCGCCGATATACGGGTATGCCGCCTTCCTGCCGTGAACGGACATTCCGCAGGCCACGTCAATTACCGGCGCATCCCCGGAAAGCAGCGCTTCATTCAGACGCGCCGAAAAAACGGAGAACAGCATACGACGCACAAGATCGGCGCGGAAATCCGCTTCGGTATACAGCGGGCGCGGCCTGCTCTGTCCGATCAGCTGGAACATCACATAAGACAGCTCCGGATCCAACAGCACCTGGACTTCCGTTCCGGTACGGACCGGAATGGGATAGTCCGGCAGCGGCGGACCTTCTTCCGCAGCGGGTACGCTTTCCAGCGCGGCAATGAGGGCTTTTTCCGTCTCCCGCGGATCACAGTCGCCTACAACAACCGCCGTCATCCGGTCCGGGCGGTACCAGTCGCGGTAAAAGTCCACCACGCGTTCCCGCGGCACCGTGCGCACAATTTCCGGATCGCCAATCGGCAGCCGTTCCGCGTAACGGGATCCGGCATACAGCAGGGGAATCTGCGCATCCTGCACGCGCCCGGAAGCGCCGCGTCCCAGCCGCCATTCTTCCACCACCACGCCGCGTTCTTTGTCCAACTCCGCCGGATCAAAGGCAATGGATGAAGCCCAGTCGCTGAACACAAGGAACGCCGTCTGCAGCGCTTCCGGATCATCGGCAGGAACTTCCAGCATATAAACCGTTTCGTCGGCGGACGTGTAAGCGTTCACCTCCGGCCCGAAGCTCATCCCGATGGATTCAAAGTAGTCCACCAGCTCGTTCTCCCGGAAATGCGCCGTACCGTTGAAGGCCATGTGTTCAATGAGATGCGCCACACCCAGCTGGTCTTCTTCTTCCAGCACGGAACCGGCACGCACCACGAGGCGCAAAAATATACGGTTTTCCGGTTCCCGGTTTTGCAGGATCATATACTGCATTCCGTTGGCCATCGTTCCCCGCACCACTTCCGGGTTTTCCGGCAGCGCAGCGGAACCGGCAGACGGCGCCGATGCGCACGAAAACAGAACGGCACAGCAAAGCAAAACCGTAACAACAGAAAAAAAAGCGCGCCGCAAGCCCGTCCGCCGGCCGCAGCGGGAAGTTTCCGGATTGTTCTTAACCATAATTGTCTTCACAGCTGTCTCCACTAAAAACGTTGGTCTCACTATGACAAACAATCGGAAAAAGGAAAAGTATCCGGAAAAAAAAGCGGAAGCCGCCCGGCTTCCGCAGAGAGAGGAGGTTCTGGAATCCGGAATGGGAGATCCGGATTCCGAAAAGTTACATTTTGTTTTATTTCTTTTTGGCTTTGATCATGGTAAAGACACTTTGCAGCACAATGAAGAAACAGAGCAAAGCCGAAAGGACGATTTTGTTCCACCACGACGAAAGCGTTCCGTCAAAGCGGATATATGTTTCGATGATAGCCTTAATCAGCACACCGAAGAACGTTCCCACGACGGTACCCACGCCGCCGGTCAGCAGCGTACCGCCGATAACCGAAGCGGAGATGGCTTCCATCTCAAAACCGCGCGCCTGCTCCACAAAACCGCTCGTGGTATTCAGGCAGAAAGCCAGACCCGCCAACGCCGCAAGGAACCCATTGATCAGATATGCGATGAACTTTGTGCGCCGCACGTTAACACCCATCAGCAGGGCCGAAGATTCATTACCGCCGACCGCAAACAGATTCCGGCCGAACTTGGTGTACTTGCACACGTACCACACGATGATGATGGCCACCAGCGCAATCACAACATTCGGATGGATAAAGGGGAAGAGCTTGACGCCCCGGCGGTTTACCACTGCGCCGAACGGAAGCGTAATGTTCATGTTAGCCATCGCAAGGAACGTCGCGTTTTTAATCGTAATCTGCGCGGAACTGATCATGGCTGTTAAACCGCGGCAGAAGAACATACCGGCCAGCGTGACGATGAACGGCTGCAGTTTCAGGTAAGACACAAGCCATCCCTGCACCGCGCCGAAAACCACGCCGAAGAAGAGCACCAGGAAAATTGCCAGCCAGACATTCATCTGCATATTTTCCATGAAGAAAGCAAGCATCATGCAGACCAGACCTACCACGGATCCGACGGAAATATCGATACCGCCGGTAATCAGGATGATGGTCATACCTGCCGCCGCGATAATCAAGCCGGCATTATCCAGAAGCATATTCATGAATGTCTGCATTCTGGCAAATCCCCGGTCGCCGAACAGAATGATGCCGATAATGTACATCACCACGAAGAGGGCGATCGTGATGAACAGCAGGAAATTGTTGCCCTCAAGTTTTTTCTTTGCCGTTTTCAATAAATCCATCATACCGCTCCTTGTCTGCGCGCCTGCATTTTAAGCTTGAAGGCATTGCGCCAGCGTTTGAATTCTTCAGACTGAATGGAGACAATCACAATCACCACAATGGCTTTGTAAACCGGCAGCTGGTCGGCGGAAACGCCCATTGCATACAAACCGGTAGTCAATGCCTGGATGGTAACCGCACCGATTACCGAACCGGCAATGCTGAACTTACCGCCGCCCAGACTGTTTCCGCCCAGCGCAACGGCAAGGATCGCGTCAAGCTCGATGTTCAGTCCGATGTTGTTCGCGTCACTGGAATAAATACGGCTGGAAGAAATCAAACCCGCCAAACCGGAACTCAGACCGCAGAATAAATAGCAGAGGAAGATAATCAGCACGGAATTGATGCCGACAAGCCGTCCGGCTTTCGGGTTGATTCCGACAGTCTGGATATACAAACCGAGCGCCGTCTTTTTCAGAATGACCACGGTCAGCAGGACAAACAGAACCGCGATGAACACCGGTGTCGGAATTACGACGCCGGGGAAAAACCCGCCGATCCATTTAAAACTTTCCATGCGTACATAGAGAATCTGCCCGGCAACCATCTGCCCGTTGATTTCGCGCGAGCTGATCAGCTGCGCAATACCGCGCCCGGCGGTATACAGAATCAGCGTAGCGACCATCGGCTGGATCCGCAGATTTGCCACAAGGAAACCGTTAAACGCACCGCACAGCGCGCCCATCAGCAGACAAAGGATGATGGCGATGAACATCGGCGTGCTGTACGCATCGTAGCTGGAACCAAGCAGCCGCACGCACAAAGCCGCAGAAACCGCCGCCACTGCGCCGACGGAGATATCCGTTCCGCGGGAAGAAGCGACAACCAGCGTCATGCCGACCGCCAGAATCACCAGTTCGCAGGAACGGTTGATGATGTCAATAATGTAGCCATACAACACGCCGTTCTCAATCGAAATGTGGAAAAAATCCGGCGTATTGAGCAGGTTGAACAGCAGCATCAAAATCAGGGCGAAAATCGGCAGGAACAGCTGTTTCTGCATAATTCCCCGGATGGAAAGCGTTTTTTTCAGTTTTACATCACTCATTACTTGTTCCCTCCTCCGGCAATCGCGGCCATCACAGCCTGCTGGTCCAGACCGTTGTTATTCAGCTCGCCGACTTTTGCGCCGTCCCGGAGCACGCACAGGCGGTTTACGGTACGGAGCATTTCGTCGATTTCCGAACTGATGAACATAATGGTCATACCTTCGCCGGCCAGCTTGAGGACAAGCTTCTGGATTTCCGTCTTGGTTCCGACGTCGATACCCCGCGTCGGTTCATCCAGAATCAGGAACTCCGGATGCGTGATGAGCCAGCGCCCGATGATTACCTTCTGCTGGTTTCCGCCGGAAAGCTGCTTGATGAGCGTTTCCGGGGACGGCGCCTTAATGCTCAGCGCCTTAATGTATTTATCCGCCAATTCGTTCTGCACCGACATCGGCAAAAGCTTGAAAATACCGGTCTTGGCCTGCAGCGCGATAATCAGATTTTCCCGGATCGAAAGATCGGCAATAATGCTTTCTTCTTTCCGGTCCTCAGGCAGAAAAGCCATTCCCGCGCGCATGGAATCAATCGGCGCCTGCGCCCGCAGTTTTTTGCCGTTAAAGAACAAATCGCCGGCATCCGCGTGATCTGCGCCGTACAGTGTACGCGCCATTTCCGACCGTCCGGATCCGAGAAGACCGGTAAGACCGATAACTTCACCTTTCCGGATTTCAATATCAAACGGCTTAATGGTTCCGCTGTGCGAAAGCCCGACTGCCTTAATTACCTGCGGACGGTCGGAAGATGCGGCGTCGGCCTGCGCATCCGGATTGCGGATAGAAGCCAGGTCGTCAAACTCATGACCGAGCATCTTGGCTACGAGCTGCACGCGCGGCAGTTCATCCACCGAATAGCGGCCGACCAGCTCGCCGTTCCGCAGGACGGTAATTGCATCACAGATTTCATAAACCTGTTCAAGAAAATGCGTAACAAAAATAATACCGGTTCCGGCTTCCCGGAGCTTGTTCATCACGACAAACAGCTTATAAACTTCTTCGTCGTCCAGGGAGCTGGTCGGTTCATCCAGAATCAAAACCTTGCACTGAAAGTCCACTGCGCGCGCGATGGCAACCATCTGCTGCACAGCTACGGAATAATCCCCCAGCGCACGGGTAACGTCGATGTTGTCCAGCCCGATGCCGGTCAGGATTTCGTGGGCGCGGTCGTTCATCTCTTTCCACTTAATCGCGCCGAATGCATTTCTGGGCTGATGCCCGATACAGATATTTTCGGCCACGGAAATGTTCGGGCAGAGGTTAACCTCCTGATACACCGTACTGATGCCGAATTTCTGCGCTTCTCCCGGGGAATGAATGACAATCGGTTTATCGTACCCGGCCAACCGGACTTCCCCGGAATCCATGGTATATACGCCCGTCAGTACTTTAATCAGCGTACTTTTTCCCGCACCGTTTTCTCCCATCAGTGCGTGAATCTCTCCTTTTTTCAGGGTAAACTCCACATCGTCCAGCGCCCGTACACCGGGAAAAGACATGCAGATATGTTTCATGGAAAGAATGGTATCTTTCTCCATATCAGATCCTCCTCCTGAACCTGAAAGCACAAAAAAACCGGGGCGGAATTCCCTCCCCGGTTTTCCTTCCGCAAACGCTTAGTAAGCGCGCGTGGGCAGAAGTTCTTCGGCGTTCGTGATGTCGAAGAGGCCTTCCTGCACGTACTGGATTTTCTCCACGGTGCCGCCGGCTTCAAGGGTCTTGATGATTTCATCGACCCGGGGTCCGTGCAGCGGGTTGCATTCCACAGCGCAGTTCAGCTCACCGGCGATGATGCGGTTGAAGGCTTCGCGGACAGCGTCAAAGGAAATGATGATGATGTCCTCTCCCGGAACCTTTCCGGCAGCCTTGATGGCGTCAATCGCACCGAAAGCCATGTTGTCATTCTCCGCGAACACGACGTCGATGTCGTCATACGCTTTGAGGAAGGATTCCATGACTTCCTGACCTTTGGCCTGGGTGAATTCGCCGGTCTGCGCGGCAAGCAGGGTGTAATTGGGGTTCTCCGCAAGTCCTTCGGTGATACCCTGGGTGCGTCCAACCTGCGCGGAAGATCCGATGGTTCCCTGCAGCAGAACGACATTGATCGGCTCATCGGCGCGGCCGATTTCAGCCAGGTAGTTGTTCAGCCAGGTCACGGAATCGCGGCCTTCTTTGAGGAAGTCGCCGCCAACCCAGCACAGATAGAGGCTTTCGTCAGAGAGCTTCATCTGGCGGTCAGACAGAATCACCGGGATACCGGCCGCTTTGGCTTCACCAAGAACGGTTTCCCAACCGGTTTCCACAACCGGAGCAACCACGATGTAGTCCACATCCTGCTGGATGAAGCTGCGGATTGCTTTAATCTGGTTTTCCTGTTTCTGCTGCGCGTCATCGAAAATCAGCCGGTAGCCGTTTTCCGGAACGAACGTGCTGCGGAAAGACTCGGTGTTGGCCGTGCGCCAATCCGACTCTGCGCCAACCTGGGCGTAACCGACAACGATCAGATCGTCTCCGGCTGCAGCCGCTTCACCGTCTGCCGCGCCGCCGGCAAAAACCAGACCGCCGGAAATCAAGGCAAAAGCCAGAACCAGTCCGAAAATCTTTTTCATTTTTTCCTCCTGAAAAATGCGGGTTTTTTACCCGTGATAGGCGAATCATAATCCCGGACACCTCCGGAGTACATGGAGAATATTATTTTTTTTCGTACAATTTTTATGAATGTTGTATTGAA
>JADIMS010000033.1 GCA_017694555.1 Candidatus Avitreponema avistercoris | reverse complement strand
TGTCAATCCAGCGGGCCGATACGGACGCCGTGAAAAAAAAAGGCAGCCTGAAAAAAATCCTTACGGATTTCCGGAACGGGAAAACGGATATTCTGCTGGGTACGCAAATGATTGCGAAAGGATTGAATTTTCCCGGCGTCACGCTGGTAGGCGTCATTCTCGCCGACGCCACGCTGCGGGTTCCGGATTTCCGCGCAGCCGAACGGACATTTTCCCTGCTGGTGCAGGTAGCCGGACGGGCGGGCAGGTTTTCCGCCGGCGGGAAAGTCCTGATCCAAACCTGGGACGCAAAAACGCCTGCCGTAGCATATGCGGCGGCAGGAGACATAACCCGTTTTTATGAGCAGGAATTACGCGAACGGAAGCTGTTGGATTTTCCGCCCTGCACCCGTCTGATCCGCTTTTTATTCCGGGGAAAAACAGCCGGCGCGGCGGAAACATGCGCCGAAGAAGCGGCCGGAACGCTCCGCAGGCTTTTACCTGCCGGAAGCGAAATTCTCGGGCCGGCAGAATGCCCGCTGTCGATGATAGCCGGGAACCACCGCTTCCATCTGCTGGTTAAATGCAAAAACCTGGCCGGAACGCTTCCTGCCGCGGCAAAATTCGCCGCAAGCTGGCGCGGGCCGCCAGGCGTCTACCTGGAAACCGATGTAGATCCGGTCAGCATTCTGTAACGGGAAACGGGCTGTTCAATAACGGATGTTCCAGAGGAAAAGGCCTTTTGCAGGCGCAGTTTGCCCGGCCAGGCTGCGCCTGCCGCTTTTGACAATCCGGATAAAATCTTCCCGTGAAGCGCCTTTTTTTTCCAAATCCAAAATCGTACCCAAAATGGAACGGACCATTTTCCAGAGAAAAGCGTTGGCGGAAATTTGAAACACCAGCTTCCGTCCTTCCGGGAAAAAACCCGCACGGTAAAAAAAACGGGATTTGGAAAAACTTTTATCCCCGGCCGCTGCAAACACGGAACAGTCCATTTCTCCGTGCAGGACGGAAGCCATCGAATTCAGGCGGCGGACATCAGGCCGGCGGAAAAGAGGCCAGCAATACGGAAGTTCATAAGCAGGAACCGAAACGGAACAATCCAGAAAATAGCGGTATGTCCGTTCACGCGCGTCAAACCGGGCATGAAAACCGGGCTGCACTTCCTGCGCGCGCAGAATCCGCACATCCGGCGGCAAAAGCGAATTCAACGCCGGAACAAAACGTTCTGCCGGCATAGCGGCAATATCCGTATGGAAATTCGCAACCTGCCCTGCGGCATGAACGCCGGCATCCGTCCTTCCGGATCCAATCAGCGGAATGCTTTTTTTATGCAGCCGGAACAAGGCAGCTTCCAATTCACCCTGCACCGTCCGCGCGGCAGAGGATGCGCTTTGCTTTTGCCATCCCGCAAAATTCGTTCCGTCGTAGGAAATATCCAGCCGGATATTGCGGAGAATCCCTCCGTCTGCGGAGACCGTCAACCGTCTTCCCCGTCTTCCTGTTTTTCGCCGGAGACGTCCAATTCCGCAACAATATTGTCGTACAAATTCCTTGCGTGTTCCAAAAGCGGGCCGGGTTTGCTTTTGGAGGATTTTCCCAGCCCGAACATTTTAGCAAGCGAACGGCGCTGGACAGAAATCCGTTCTGCACGTTTTTCCGGATTCGATCTGGATCCGTATTTGAATTCCAAAAGCGCCGTCAAATACAACACACCGTCAAATCCGTAATTTTTATCCAAATCCGGCCCGAACGATTTCAGCCCTGCAATCATTTCCCTGCCGTTCGTTTCCAGCTCTACGGCGCGGTGATAAAAAAACAGCGCCTTATGGTAAAACAAGGAAGCGACATACGCGTAATTTTCACCGGGATTTTTTTTCTCCAAATCCGAAAAAAGCCAGGCCGCACGCAGTGCGCAAAGTCCGCGCTTGATTGTAGGCGAAAATTTGACCGGTATAGATTCGTAGCAAAGCATGGCCAGATAATACGAAGCCGCTCCTTCCGGCAGTCCGCGGTTTTTGGTAAAATCCACCGGCCCGCATATATCCGTAACCGCCTGATACCGTTCCTGCATTTTCTCATAAATGACATTCAGGCTTTCTTTGTCCAGGATTGAAAAATCCTGCGGAAACGCTGCGTAAAAACATTTCGGACAAACCGTAACGGCATATACCAGCGGAAAAATTTCCCCGTATTTTGCAGACGGATCATATATACGCCGCAATTCATCGGTCAAATCCCCGGCAATCAGCCGGCCGCCGCCGCTTTTCAGCTCTTCCCGTTTAAAATGCGTGTTGCAGATCGGGCAGATAATCTGTTCTTTGGAGAAAAACGTCAGTCCTGCGCTTTTTTCTGTCTTGTCTTCAAATGCCGTCTTTGCCATTTTCTGCCGCCATTCCATCCGTCTGTTCTATTACCACCACCGCCCCCGCAATTCCCCCGTCATGGGAAAGGGAAAGATGCAGCCTGCCGCCGCCGGCGCGGGAAAAAGCCGACTGCGCATCGCCGTACAGCAGAAGTTCGGGCTTCCCGGACGGAAGCTGCGCCACCCGCACATTCCGCAGGCTGAATCCCTGTATCCCGGAACCGATTGCCTTGGCAAAAGCCTCTTTGGCGGCAAACCGGGCTGCAGCGGAATTCAGGGCATGCGTACCGCGGCGTTTGCGGATATCCTCCACCTCCCCGGGATGAAAGTACCGCGCAAGCAAATCCGCATCTGCAAGCCAGCGCTCCATCCGGCTCGCCTTTACCAAATCCAAGCCTATCCCGGCAATCATTCGTCCGCCTCTTCCACCGTTACGGTAATTTCCCGCGGCTCCAGCCGGAGAACGGAAAACTGCCGCGGCACCACGGCAGACACCGGAAGTACGTACGTACCCGGTCCGGTAACCGTTTCGCAGGAAACCGAAAGCAGCGGGCCGGACGGCGTCCAGCGGGAAAGCTGGATGCGCGGTCCCTGAATGACCAGCGTGCCGGTCAGTCCGGATTCTGCAATCTGCAATCCGGGACGCAATGAATCAAACACGATGTCTGTTCCGGGAAACTGCCGCTCCGTAATTTCCGGCACAATCGTTACCCGGTAGCCGACTTTCTGTCCTCCGTCCAGCAAAAGCAAATCGCTGGGAAGCACAATATCCGCAGATCCGTCAAAACCGGTATTCCAGCCGGACAAAACAACCGGCGCCGTAGTCAGTTTTTCCAGCGGCTCCACAAGCGACTGCGGGCCGGAAACCTCAACAGACGGCGGATTCAGCGTAAAGGATTCCAGCCGGTAACCTTCTGCCGGAAAGCCGGAAAACACGCCCTGCACCGGAAGCGTTTTATACGCTTTCCGCTCCAGCGTCAGCGTAATTTCCGGCGGATCCACCGTAACTTCCAGCGGATCAATACCCGATGCAGCCCCGGAAAGCCGGATCTGCACCGGAACAGCATATACCCCCTCCTCCCGTATATGGGAAAGGTCCGCGTACGGCGTTATCTGCTCTTCGGATACTGCATAAATGCTTTCGCTTTCGCCGCGTAAGGTCACGTGGACATTCCGCAGGAACGGAACAGAAGGTGTCATCGAACCGGAATTTTCGATTTGCAGCGGCAGGGAAACCGTCTTTGTCCCCATGTTGCTGATCCGGTAAAACAAAAACAAAAACAACGCCAGCGTCAGGCAAATGACTTTCTCCGGCCAGTTGCGTACAATCCAATCGCCGAACTTACTCATTTTTACCTTCCTGCCCGGAAGATTCGTCAGACACATCCAACAGCGTTTCCAATTGCCGGGTTAATTCCGAAGAAGAAAGATCGTAATACAGTTTGGAATCGTAAGCCAGGCTCATGGCGCCGGTTTCTTCCGAAACAATGACCACGACAGCATCCGTCTGCTCCGCAATTCCAAGCGCAGCCCGGTGCCGGGTACCGAACGTCTTGCGGATATCCTGCTGCTCCGAAAGCGGCAGATAACATGCCGCGGCCAAAATCGTACCGCCATGAACCACAACCGCGCCGTCATGCAGCGGCGTATCGTGCCCGAAAATCGTAACCAGAAGGCCGGAAGAAATCCGGGCGTCCAGCCGGGTTCCGGATTCCGATTCCACGATGTCCTTCAGCGTATTTTTCCGGATAAACACTACCAGCATACCCCGTTTGTAACTCGAAAGTTTTTCGGCGCTGGAAACTACCGCATCGATATACGACCGTTTGGAGCGCTTGCCGATGGTAAACAAATCGCTTTGTCCGATTTTCAAAAATATTTTCCGCAATTCCGGCTGAAAAATAATGGCCACGCCGACTACCAGACCAGGCGCAAGCGCATTCAAAATCCACAGCAACGTCTCCAGATTCAGGACGAACGCGGCTGCGTAAATCATAAAGAGGGTGACAATGCCTTTGAACAGCTGGGCCGCCTGCGTCTTTACGAGGATCCCGTATATAGAATACAAAAGGAAAGCGAGGATAAAAATATCCAAAAACGGATTCACCCAGTCGTAAACCGCTTTCAGCTGGTTAAACACATTCATCGGCCTGTCAACTCCTGCACGACCGCAAGCATATCCCGGGTTTCCCGCACGTCATGCACCCGGACAAACGCCGCGCCGTGCAAAACCGCGTACATTTCCGCCGCCAGCGTTCCCGCCAGCCGCTGCGGAACGTCCCGGCCGGTCATTGTTCCGATACAGCGTTTCCGCGAAACTCCGAGCAGTACCGGATACCCGCTGTTTACCAGCGTCCCGATGCCGCGGATCAGCGCCCGGTTGTCTTCATATTGTTTACCAAAACCGATTCCGGGGTCAAGGATAATTTTTTCCTTTTTAATTCCTGCCCTCTCCGCAAAAGCCGCCCGGTCAAGCAAACCGCGCAGCACGCAGGAAGCCGGATCCGTATATTGCCCGCCCGCATCCTGTCCGGCCTGCGGAATACCTTTCCGGTGCATCAGGACAACCGGAATATCCGTATGCGCCGCAAATTGTGCCAGATCCGGGTCGTCTTCCAGTGCCGAAACATCGTTGAGAATATCCGCCCCGGCATTCCAGGCTTCCCGCATCACGGACAGCTTCCGGGTATCCACGGAAATGGGGACGGTACTGTACCGGCGGATGTCTGCAACCAGCGGAACCAGCCGCGCCATTTCCTCTTCCGCCGGCACTTCCTGCCAACCCGGCCGTGTGGATTCCGCGCCGATGTCCAAAATATCACAGCCGTCTTCCACCAGGGCAAGCGCGCGTTCCACTGCCCCGGACAGGTCCCCGGCACAGGGAACCCGGCTCTTTTCCCAAAACGAATCCGGGGTGGCATTCACAATGCCCATGATATATGCAGGCAGGGGCCGTGGAACGCACCGTCCGCCGGCGAGAACCAAAAGCGGCACGCCGGCGGAATTCTGCCGCGTCACGGATGCCTCCCGGTAAATTCCGCCGGAAACAGCGCAGAATCTGCATCCGTTCCGGATTTACGCGCCAAAGCACGCAGCCGCCGTACCTCACCGGCAATATGTCCGGGAGACAACGCCGCCGCTTCCAGGATTTCCCGGCGTGTGCCGACAAATCCCGGCAACAGCTCTTTATCCGCCAGAACGCTTTCCTGAAAAGCGAGAACCCCGACCTGCAGATCCGGCCGCGCGGTACGCAGAAGTTTTTCCAGCGCCTCGCCTATACCGCCGGTCCGGACTCCGTCTTCCACAATCACCACCGCACGGTACGGCGCGGTTACTT
>JADIMS010000032.1 GCA_017694555.1 Candidatus Avitreponema avistercoris | reverse complement strand
AGAACTGTCTCGTGGGCTCGGAGATGTGTATAAGAGACAGGCTTTTGACGGAAACCGGATACGGATAGCGTTCATATTCCGCAGCCGCATTTTGCGGCGGAAAGAAAACCGAAACCGGCTCTCCGAACCCGCACTCTGCAAGCATTTCCGGATATCCGTCCTGATTCCGGTCGTAAAACACGGAATACGGGCGGCCGAGCCGGTACGATACCCGGGTATCTGCAATCCCGTCGCCGTTGGTGTCGGCGGACAAAACACCGCCGTATTCCGAAAGCCGCGCCGCAATTCCTTCCCGGATTTCCGGTTCCGGGGAAGTTTCCGCCGCCGCGCAAAGGTATTCCAACGCTTCAACCGGAATTCCTTCTTCCTGATACAGAAAAAAAGCATCCAAAACTTCCCCGCCCGTGATCAGCCGTTCCCGGAAAGCTTCCACGGCAGCAAACGGCGCGGCAGTTGCCGGAAGGGAAGCCAAGCCGTCCATATACCAAATCCGGCGCACAGTACGGGAAACGGCTTCCGGCTGCAAGATGCGCAAAAACGGAACCGACAGCAGGGAAAGCTCTGCCGGTGCATCGGGATTATCCGCGATATTCCAAACAGAAAGAATTTCGGAAGCGAGCGCAAGGATCCGGTCTTCCGGAACAGTGCCGTTCAGGCCCGGGGTTTCCATACGGAAAAACAGCACCGGAAAACGGCTGTCTGAAGGCCACCGGCGCAGCGCCGCAGACAGCAAATCCCGTGCAGAGGAAGAACCGCCCGCAGCATAGGCAATTTCACAGCGGAGCAGCTGGGCGTCTGCCGGAACGCCGGCGGCAGCGGCATATTGATCCAAAAGCGCGGACGCTTCTGTGTAACGGCCGGTTTTCACCTGAGCCGAAGCGGTAAATAAAGCCGCCGGAGCCGGATCAAAGCGGAACCACAAGCGGCCGTCCGCAAAAGCCTGTTCCGCCTGCTCCAGCACATCCGCTGCCGGGGCATCCTGCTGCACCAGCAGCAGCGCGTTCAGATAGAAAAAATCAGCCACCTGCGCGGAGCAGGAGATTCCGTTTTCCACCGCGGCGGCCGCTTCCGTATAGTGCCCGGATGCATACCACGCAGCCGCATGATCCAAATAGGCCAAAGCCGCTTCCGTGTCTGCCTCCCCGGTCTGTGCCGGAAGAAGGGCGGCTGCGGAAAAAAACAGCGCAAGCCATACGGCCGTTTTCCGCAGCCGGGAAACGGAACGTTCAGCGTTCTTTTCCGGCATCCGCGTCGGCCTCCATGGTTCCGCCGGCATCCCCGCTTTCTTCTTCTGTACGGGGCTCCGCCGCCGGAAGATTCAGCAAACTGCGGATTTCTGCATTGTCCAGCGTTTCCCGCTCCAGCAGCGCTTCCGTGGGCAAATCCAGCTCCCGGCGGTGTTCCGACAACAACGCCGCCGCCCGTCCTTCCGCGTCCTGCAAAATCCGGCGCACAGCTCCGTCGATGGCGCGTGCCGTTTCTTCCGAATAGTCCTTGTGGCGGGCAATTTCTTTTCCGATAAAAATCGGTTCATCCTCCGATCCGAAAGCGACCGCGCCGACATCTTCCGACATCCCGAACTGGCAGACCATTTTGCGGGCAATTTCCGTAGCCTGATCCAGATCGCCTTTTGTCCCCGTCGTCGTTTCCCCGTAGACGATGGTTTCCGCTGCATAGCCGCCAAAGCAAATACAGATTCTGTCCAAAAGCCACGATTTTGTGCGGGAATACGTATCGCGCTCCGGCAGGGAAAAGGCAACACCCAGCGCCTGTCCGCGCGGCACAATCGTTACTTTGTGCAGCGGATCCGAATGCGCAAGATAAAAATGCAGCAGCGCATGACCGGATTCGTGCACAGCCGTCATACGCCGCTCATGCACCGGCAGCACAACCGACTTCCGGGCAACACCCATAAGAATTTTATCCCTTGCTTCTTCAAAATCCGTTTCGCCGACCGTTTCCTTGTTTTTCCCGGCGGCGGACAGCGCCGCTTCATTCACCAGATTGGCCAAATCGGCGCCGCTCATGCCGGGTGTTGCGCGGGCAAAATGACGCAAATCGACATCGTCCCCGACCGGGATTTTTTCCGCATGAATGCGCAGGATCTCTTCCCGTTCGCGGATATCCGGCATGGCCACGGTTACCTGGCGGTCAAAGCGGCCGGGACGCAGCAGCGCCGGATCGAGGACGTCCGGGCGGTTTGTAGCAGCCAGCACGATAATCCCGTCTTTTGTATCAAAGCCGTCCATTTCTACCAGCATTTGGTTCAGCGTCTGTTCCCGTTCATCGTGCCCGCCGCCATAGCCCAGCCCGCGCGTGCGGCCGACCGCGTCCAACTCATCGATAAAAATAATGCAGGGAGAGTTTTTGCGCGCCTGATCAAACAAATCGCGGACACGGCTCGCGCCCACCCCGACGAACATTTCCACAAAGTCGCTGCCGGAAATGGAAAAATATGCCACGCCGGCTTCCCCCGCCACTGCGCGGGCCATCAGGGTTTTTCCGGTTCCCGGCATTCCGACCAGCAAAACACCTTTGGGAATCCGCGCGCCCATTTTCACATATTTTCCGGGATTTTTCAGGAAATCGACAACTTCTTCCAGTTCGTTTTTGGCTTCCTTTTGCCCGGCTACATCGGCAAATGTTACTTTTTTTCTGCCTTCATATTTCCGGGCGCGGCTCATTCCGAATTGAAAAGCCGAATTCCCCCCGCGCATTTGGCGGATCATCAGAAGCAGCACGATAATGAAGAGGATGGTGGGCGCAAACTGAAAAATCACGGCAAGCGGGGAAATTTCCGGCGCAACGCCCCGGATGCGTACATTGTGTTCCTCCAGCAGGGAAAGCAGGCCGGGATCGGCATACGGAATCTGCGTGCGGAAATATCCGTCTTCGTTATATACGCCGCGCAGGACGCCGCGGATTTTTTCCTGTCCGGAAATTTCCACGGATTCGATCTGATCCTGCCGTACCCGCGAAAGGAATTCCGTATACGGAATTTCCGTCCCCTGCCGCTTTTCCGGACCGGAAAAAAACAGGAGAAAAAACAAAACCAAAATCAGCAGAAAAAAAAGAAAGCCGAAGCGTCCCGGCCGTTTTTCCGGACCGGAGCCTTTTCCTCCCGGCGCATTTCCTTTCGGATGCAATTGTTTGTTTTCGGACATAAACCCCCGCCGCGTTACGCACCATCCGGAAAATCCGGGAATCCCAGAACCGAACCGAAAACCCCCCGGATCCCGGAAGCAGTCTCCAGCACCGGCAGCCAATCCCGCAAAAACGCAGGAACCCCCCATTGGCCGAACAGTTTTTTCAAACTGCGCCGGTTTCCGTCCCTGCCTGTCACCGTATCGCCCGGCATTCTGGAACGGACGGCAAAAGGCGGATCAGCCGCAAGCACAGACTTTCCCGCCCGGACAACCAGTCCGCCGGACGGACACGCGCGGCAGACAGAAATGACGCCGAACGGAAACCGGAGCGTGCATGCGTCCCACACCCAAACAAGATACCCGTTTTTGGAATTCTGCACAATATCGCGCCGCAAAAAAATCGAATGCCGGCCGGCTTCCAGTGCGATTCCTGCGCCGCGGACCGAAAACCCGCACGGAAAAGCGGACTCACGTCCGGCAACCATGGAACGCAGCAACCGGTACGGCACCCGCCCGGCAGAACCGAGCTTTGCAAGGCCTTTGTACAGAAAACGGAGCCGCAACGCCGGAGGGAGCGCAGTATATGTTTTTATATTGCAGAATAAACCGAATGTACCGGCAGCGGCCGGGGAAAAACCAGGACCGGACGGATCCGGCGCAGGTTCCGGAAGCGGCTTCCAAGCCGGAAGATGCATATCCGACAGCAGCCGGGCATCCGCCGCCATTTTTTCCGCACCGCACAGCACGGATTTCTGCCAGCCGGGGAATTCCCGGTCCAGCAGGGGAACCAGCCGTTTGCGGATCCGGTTGCGGAGAAACCGGGAATCCGCATTGGATGTGTCTTCACGCCAGGGGATGTTCTCTGCCCGCAGAAAATCCCGCACCGTTCCGCCGGAAAAAGAAAGCATGGGGCGGAAAAATATTCCGCGCCGGACAGGTATGCCCGCACAGCCGGAAGGGCCTGCACCCTGCAAAACGCGCATCAACACCGTTTCCGCCTGATCCGATGCCGTATGCCCGGTCATGACGGCGTCTGCACGCCATTTCCGCGCCACGGAAGCAAATGCGGCATAACGGAATTCCCGGGCGGCTTCTTCCAGCCCCATTCCCCGTCCGGACGCGGCAGATGCAATCCGCCCCGGCGCAATCCGCACACGGAAGCAGGGGACGCCGTGCAGCCGGGAAGCGCAAAACGCTTCCACAAAATCCGCATCGCCGGCGCTTTCCGACTGCGGACGGATTCCGTGGTCTACCGTGACTGCCGCCAGTAAAAATCCCATAGCGGCAGAACATTCCGCAAGCAGATACAGCAGGCAGACGGAATCCGCACCCCCGGAAACAGCTGCCAAAACCCGGAACTTACCGCCGGAACGGGGCGGACCCGCCGTGCGGAAAAAAGAGGCCAGATAACGGCGGAATACCCGCCGGAGGGATTCCGTTCCGGAGCCTTTCATGCACACAACACAAAAACCATCACTGGCATTTGGGGAAAAAGAATGCGCCGCGGAACCGCGGCGCACCGGCTTTTGGTAAAAGGAAACACCAAAAGTGCATCATGTCGCAGCGGCAGCTTCCTCCCCTGCACCGGCCTCTCCTGCCGTTTCTTCGGAAACATTGGAACGGACATGCTTGACGCTGGCGATTGAAACATCCCCGTGCGTCAGGATTTTCACGCCTTCGCCGAGCTGCAAATCCTTCACAAAAATGGTTTCATTCAAGCCAAGGTCCGTCACATCAACTGCAACACGCTCCGGCAGTGCCTTGGGCAGACATTCGATTTCAATTTCCGGCACACCGGTCTCCAGCACGCCGCCAAGCCGCACCGCATCCGGCGCACCGGTCACGCGCACACGGATTTTTGTACGGATCATCTTGCCCGCTTCCACCTCATAAAAATCCACATGGCGGACGCGGTCCGAAACGAGATCATGCTGTACGTCTTTCACAAAAGCAATCACATCCCGTCCGTCGTCCAGTTTGATGTCGATTGTGGTAGTACGGGTAATCTGATGGAAGAGTTTGCCAAAATCACTTTCCAAAACATCGATCGGGGTGGACACCCCTTTTCCGTCATAAATTACCGCCGGCAGGCGGCCTTCTGCGCGCAGGTGCTTCGCCGCGCTTTTTCCCTTCTCTTTCCGAATGCGGGCGGAAAGAACCTTCCTGTCCATGTTCCGGACTCCTTATCTGTTGCGCGCCCTTCCTTAACCGTTTAATAAGGGCTGACGCGCAAGAAATCTATCCGGCAACGCCGGAAACGGGAGAATCCCGAGAGACAAACCGTCTCCGTTTTATAACATAAAGAGGAAAAAAAAGCAACCGCACGGCTGCGCATAAAAAACTGGGACGGCAGGATTCGAACCTGCGGAATGACGGGATCAAAACCCGTTGACTTACCACTTGTCGACGTCCCAAAAGCCGCCGGAAACGGAATCCCGTTCCCGTCAGTCTTCGGAAGGATCTGCCTCCTCCACATGACCGGCTTCATACTCGGCAAGTATTTTATCCTGCATTTTTGTACGAAAGTCAAGACGGATGGGATGCGCAACATCCTTGAATTCCCCGTTCCCGATTTTCCGGCTCGGCATGGCGATAAAAAGACCGCTTTTCCCTTCAATAATTTTTACGTTATGCACCACGAAACAATCGTCAAACGTGATCGTAACATAAGCCTTCAGCTTGCCTTCGGCAGCAACCTTCCTGATCCGGATATCGGTAACTTCCATAACCAGATTCTCCTTTTTGCGCGCAACATTGATGGTTTATTTTAAGCCAACGCCGGTGAAAAAGCAAGAAAAAAGAAACGAAAGCTACACTTCCATTTTGCAGCCAGTACGGCAAAAGCGCGCGCTTCTGCATCTTCCGCAGAAAAAATTCCGAATACCGCAGAACCGGAGCCGGTCATGCCGCAAAAATCTGCGCCCTGCCGCCGCAGGTCTTCCAGCGCAGCGGGGATTTCCGGATGGGCCCTGCCCACCGGCCCGGTAAAACTGTTGAAAAAGCGCCAGGCAGACGGCGGGCGCAGGTATTCTTCCGCAAGCGGAAACGCCGCTTCTTCTTCCGGCTCCCCGGCCGCCCGTGATGCATCCAAAAGCCGGTACGCCTCTTTTGTGCCGGAAAAAACGCCCGGCCAAATCAGAATCCCGGAATGCCGGGCCGGTGAGGCAAGCGGACGGATTACTTCACCGCGGCCGCTGACCAGGGCGGGGCGTCCGTCCAGAAAAAACGGACAGTCGCTGCCGGTTTCCAGCGCCAGATCCGCCAGTTCCCGTGCAGAAAGCCGGGTATCAAACAGCCGGTCAAGCGCCCGCAAAACGGCCGCCGCATCCGAGGAACCGCCGCCCAGCCCTGCTCCGGCCGGAATCCGTTTTTGCAGGCGGATTTCCACGCCGGCGCCTGCGCCGGTTTTTTTCCGGAACGCCGAAACCGCCCGCGCAACGGTATTATCCGGCGGCAGCGGCATATCCGGACAGACCACGGTACAGCTGCCGGGCGCGCCGGTTTCTTCCACCGACAGGGAATCGTACACGGAAATCAGCTGGAATACGCTTTCAATTTCATGATAACCGTCTTTTCTCCGTCTGCCGGCACGCAGGTGCAGATTCAGCTTACAGGGCGCTTCCGCCAGAATTCGCTTTCTTCTATCCATGCCACAATCCTTATCAAAAAATGGCGAAAAATGAAAGATAGATGTTGACAGAATGTATGTCTCTCTTTAATCTGAAAAAGACGTTCCGCGTAAGCGCTAGTCAATCATAAAACCCACAGGATGCGGTAGATGTTTACACAGTTTGATCTGGAAAACGACTCTTCTTCCGATGCATACATGTTCCAGGACACGTATGACGATTATGAGGACGATGATTTCGAAGACGATGCGGAAGACGATTTTGACGACTACGAAGACGACGAGGACTTCGGCATCGACGAGGACGACTTCGACGATTACGAGGACGAAGACGACTTCGACGAGGATGAAGAGGACGACGACGGGTTCGGCTACGAGGATGACGAGCTGGACTACGACGACTTTGACTGACCTGCACCGCACCCATCCCTTTGCGCGCCCCGCTTTTGAACTTCTGGTTTGACGCTTTTCCCCGGCCGCCGGGAAAGCGTATATGCTTTTGATCCGCAGGAGAAATTTGTGCCGGGAAATACGTTCGGTTCCGTTTTCAGAATCACCACCTTCGGCGAAAGCCACGGCGCCGCACTCGGCGTAATCATCGACGGCTGTCCTGCCGGTCTGCCGCTGGATCCGGCGGACATCCAGCGGGACTTGGACCGGCGGAAACCCGGCGGAAAGGGAAACCCGGCTGTCACACCCAGAAACGAACCGGACCAGGCGGAAATCCTTTCCGGCGTATTCCGGGGCGTCACCACCGGAACCCCGGTTGCCATTTTAATCCGCAACACGTCCCAGCGGCCGCAGGATTACGGGGCTCTGGAGGAAAAATTC
>JADIMS010000031.1 GCA_017694555.1 Candidatus Avitreponema avistercoris | reverse complement strand
CCGACGACTGGAACCTGGATTTCACCTCGCCGGGCTCCTACGACATCATTTACGACCACATCCAGGGGCACAAATACTTCATCAGCCGGAATTCCGGTACAGACACCGATTTTCCCGCCGCAGTCCTTTCCTGGTATACCAACGTGTACCGGCCCGTGCTGGACGTTGTAAGCAGCGCCCGGCTCATTAAACGCTTTCCCGGACGGACCGCAGGGGATTTGTATATCTGGATTATCCGCAAGTGGGATGAACTGAAGCAAAAATACGGCGTGGAATATCCGCTGACGGAAGTCCCGAAAGAACTGGAAAACGACCGCGGAAAACAGGGATTTTTAGGGAAACTGAAAAATCTTTTCAAAAGAAAAAGATTCTCTTGACTTGCCAAAACTCCGATGGTAACCTGAAAAGTAATCTATGAAAACGCTTGATTTTTTAACTGTGGCGTTCAGCGCGCTGGCCATTGCCGCTTCGGCGGCCGCAGCCGGTCTGTTTGTCCAACGCAAATCGCAAAAAGGCGAACCGCCCTCTTCTATAATTTTCGCCGTCCTTTCTTTCTGTTTTCTGGCGGTAGGCTGTCTCGGGTATTTGTTTTCCGGAGCGGCTGTCGTGCTGCCGGTCACGGTTTTTCTGGCCGTCCTCTGCCTGATCCTTCATGTTTCGGCGGAAAGTCCGGCTGTACGCCGTGCGGATCCGGCAGCGGCAGATTCCGGCGAGGCGCTGTTCTCCGTTCCTGAGGCAGAAACGCCCGCTATGGACGGGGATTTTTTCCCGGATACAGGGGAAGAGCCGGAAGAAAACACGGAAGACGCCCTGCTGCAAATCGGGCAGGAATTCATTTCACACATTTCGGAATCCATGACCGGCGGCGTCAATCTGGACAAACTGCTTGATTTTGCCAACCAGACGCTGATCCGCACGACGAAGGCGGACGGAGGCGTGGTGTTCCTCGTGGACGACTTTGAAGATATTCTGAACGCGAAAGCCTTCAGCGGGCAGTTTCCCCCGCCGTACAAACTGCCGGACGACCTGCCGCATAAGCCGATCCGGGTCGAAACCAGTTTCCGGTATGTCCAGCTGCCATTCAAGGACAACCTGTTCGGCGAGGCGGCTGTTTCCGCAGAAGCCGTCCTGATTCCGGACGGAACGGCAGATCCGCGCGTTTACGTCAACGGGCCGGAAGATTTCCTGAAACCCGGCAGCTATATTATCGCCCCCCTTTCCATCAAAGGCAAAGTGGTGGGGATTGCCGGTTTGGCCCGGCTGCCCGGGAACCCGGCGTTTACGGAAACCGAATTCCGGACGGCAAAAACGCTGGCCAATTATGCCGGCGCGGCCATCAACAACGTATACTGTATCCAGGAAATCCTGGAACATGCCGATTTGGAGCGCGGGGCGGAAATTGCCGCAGAAATCCAGAACACGCTGCAGCCCAAGCGGCTGCCGGATTTGCCGGAAGTGGGATTCGGATTTTTCTTCCAGCCCACGAAAGGCATTTGCGGCGACTACTGCGACGTCATCCTGGCGCGGCGCGACCGGATTGCCCTGATTATGGCGGACGTGGCCGGAAAAGGAATGCTTTCCAGCATGGTCATGATTTCGCTGCGCGCCATCCTGCATCTGGTGACAAACACCACAAAAGACGCAGCGACGATCCTCGACTGGGTCAACAAGGGCATAACCGGGAAAATCAACGTCGATCATTATGCCACGCTGACTTATGTGTCGTATTCCGCAGATACGCATGAGCTGGAATATGCCAACGCCGGGCATCAGCCCATGCTGCTCTGGAGAAGTGCGGAAAAAAAGATTGAACGCATTCACCAGAATTCCGATCCGATCGGCGTGGAACGGACGTCGGCCTACAGCGAAATAAAATTGACAGTTGAACCGGGAGATATTATAATTCTCTATACGGACGGACTTGTTGAAGCATTGAATGCAGAAGGCGTTCAATACGGAGTGGGCGGCCTTTCCAAAGTTGTGGCAGAGAATGAAGATGCCCCGGCTAAAGACATCGCCGCTGCGGTCAAGCATGATCTGAAAAACTTTCTGGGATCTGCCACGATGCATGACGATCAGTCCCTGCTCGTGATGAAGATCAAAAACTGAAAGTAAGAGATAAGGAGAATCGGTTGTATGGAGCTTAAAATCCGGAAAAATGGGAACGTTTACATTATCGATGTGAACGGGGAAATGGATTTGTACAATTCTTACAAGCTGAAAGAGCTGGTAATGAAAATGCTTGAAAAGAACGTCCAGTTATTCATTGTGAATCTGGAAAATGTAGATTACATTGACTCGTCCGGCATCGGCGCGCTCATTTACATCTGCTCCACCATCAAAAAGATGAATTTGAAAATGGCCATTACCAACATTCACGGATCCGTAAAAAAAGTAATTGAATTGACAAAACTGATGGGATATTTCCCGATTACAAACAGCATTGAAGAAGCGCTTCTTCAGCTCGAAGGTTAAAAAAGGAGCCGATATATTATGATGCCGATCAAAGAACTCCGCGCGGATGGAAGCGATCCGCTGTTCGATAAAACCAATATGTTGTACAAGGAATTTCCGTCCGATTTCCGGCAGATCCGTTATTTCACGCTGCTGATTGTGCAGTCCGCCCCGCTGGAAATCAAAGAAATCAACCTGCTGGAGCAG
This sequence comes from Candidatus Avitreponema avistercoris, assembly GCA_017694555.1. Lineage (GTDB taxonomy): Bacteria > Spirochaetota > Spirochaetia > Treponematales > Treponemataceae > Avitreponema > Avitreponema avistercoris. The sequence goes on along the minus strand of JADIMS010000031.1, from coordinate 3,405 downwards.
CAGATCAGTGAAATCATTAAAAACGCAGTGAAACACGGAAACAACTGCGATCAGAATAAAAAGGTCCATGTGTGGTATTCTTTCAGCCCGACCCACGCCCATTTGATTGTTGAAGACGAAGGCGAAGGCTTCAAGGATCTGGAAAAATGGAACGAATTCAACCGCAAGCGCTTGGAGTGCCTGTACCAGCAGGATTTTGAAAACCTCGGCGATTACGTTTCGTTCCGGACAAAACGGAGCGACGACCAGGACGGCGGAAACGCATTGTTTGCGGCGCTGGAGTACTGGGACGGCGGTTTTGTGTACAACGATGCCAGAAACGGCGTGGCCATGCTGAAGCGTTACCAGCAAAGGCGGCACGGAATCTCCATCGACGGGGAGTAACAGAAAACAACCGGGAAAAAGGATCCGCAGTGCGGGTCTTTTTTTTGCCGGTTACCGGTACTTCCGCCCCCGGGATAATTCATACAAAAAACGGACATCTTCCGGCACAGGGGCGGTGAAATCGAGGCGGCAAAGCGCCAGCCCGGCCGGTATTTTCAGGCGCGGGCGGACGGAATCTTCCCCGGCTTTACCGAATGAAAAACGGATGCTGCATGGCAATACCAGCCGCCGCGCCGCAAAGGCCAGATGCAGGCTGCCGGTAAGCATCTGCGGAAAGTCTTCTTCCGGAAACGCCGCACGGAGATAACCGGAGGAAAAAGCGGCCAGCGCAGTTTTGTGATCCAGATAGAACAGGGCGCCTGTTTCCCGGAAACGCGCGCCGGGCTCCCGGTCCGGCAGATTTTCCGGCACAGCATACAAAAACGCACGCAAGCGTTTTTTCCGGTCGGCAGTCCGCAGGGGGAATGCGGAATCCGCAGCCAGATACAGCGTCCGTCCGGAGAAAACCAGAGAACCGGCTGCTTCCGGGACAGATTCCGCACCTGCTTCTGCATCATCTGCCCGGCGGGACGGACGGACGGTTCCCGGTACATCTGCGGCATAAAACAAATCCCCGGCAAGGGCGGACGCCCCGCCGGCCGCCGGCTCCAAGCGGGAAAGAAAAAACACGAGGCGGCTCCGGAACCGGAAACAGAAACAGCATTTGCAGCCGGCAGTAAACCCGTGCGCGGCAAGAAAATCCTGCGGTAAAAAAATCCGGCCGGACAGACCGTCCCGGACGGAAAAAGCAGGACAAAGAACAGCCGGAAAATGCCGCAAATCCGGACCGGCAGCCGCTTCCGGACGGAAGCTTTCCGGACACCGGAAAACTTCCAGCGCCGGCGCCGGGCCGGCCGAAGCGAGTACATACTCACGTTCCAATCTGCTCAAGCGCCTGCCCATAGGAATTCCCGTCCAGTATCACATCGCGCAGTTTCCAAACGCCGCCTTCCTGCACAGCTTCCGCAGCGGCAAACACCGCCAGCGGAGGGCTGCCGCCGCCCCGGCTGAACCGGATCCGGAATCCTGCCTTGGCTGCGGTTCCGTCACCGGAAATTTCTATGCCGGCGAACCATACGTCCTGCGGCGGCGGAAGGCGCTCCATTTTATAAACCAAAAACTGCGCCAAAAAATCCGGCCCGGAAGCAACAGCGGGAACGGAAAAATCCTGCGCAGAGAATGCGTCTGCCAATCCGGCGAATAATGCCGTTAAGGAGGCAGGAACGCCGGAAAAATCCAGGGAACCTGCGCCGGGCACTTCGGGAAAACGCAGCGATTCCGGAGTATCTGCCGGAAAAACAGGAAAAGGCAGCGCGGATGCATTTTCTTCCGGGCTTCCGTCCTGCGGCGGAAGAACACGTCCGGGCAGATTTTCCGCATCCGGAATACGGACAGACCCGTCTTCCGGGAAACTTTCCGCCGGGATCCATTCCGATGCCGAAAAAAAAGCCTCTGCCCGGGCGCGTACGCCGGGACCGGCGGAACCATCAGCCGGTTCCGCCGCATGGAACAGGGCCGGAAGCAGACCGAGGAATAACCCGGCCAGCAGCGGAATTCGATTCAGCATTTTCACCGTGATTTTCATCTGTACGTCTTGTAAAAAACTATAGCATGGATAGCGGATATGGACAATTGCCGGACAACAGGTTAAACTCTTGTTTGGAGACAGTCATGACATTAACGTTAACGGAAAAAATTCTCAAAGAACACCAAATTGGAACGGATTCCCTGCCGGAGCGCGGGGAGGATCTCGCAATCCGGATTGACCAGACGCTTACCCAGGACGCAACCGGTACGATGGCTTACCTGCAGTTTGAGACCATCGGCATAGACCGGGTTAAAACCGAGCTCTCTGTTTCGTACATCGATCATAACACGCTGCAGGAAGACTTCAAAAATATGGACGACCACCGCTACCTGCAAAGCGCTGCCGCAAAATACGGCGTCTGGTTTTCCCGCGCCGGAAACGGAATTTGCCACCAGGTACATCTGGAACGTTTCGGCGCACCGGGGAAAACCCTGCTCGGCTCGGATTCGCATACGCCTACAGGAGGCGGTATCGGAATGCTGGCTATCGGCGCCGGCGGTCTGGACGTGGCCGTGGCGATGGCCGGCGGTGCGTTCCATTTGAATATGCCGAAAGTATTCGGCGTCCGGCTGACCGGTGCGCTGCGGCCCGGCGTTTCCGCAAAAGACGTTATTCTGGAGCTTTTACGGCGGGAAACCGTAAAAGGCGGCGTAGGCGCGGTTTATGAATATTTCGGGCCCGGCGTGGAAACCCTTTCCGTTCCCCAGCGGGCAACCATCACCAACATGGGCGCTGAACTTGGCGCGACGTGCAGCATATTCCCGGCGGACGCCGTGTGCGCCGCCTTTCTGCAGGATGCAGGACGCCCGGAATGCTTCCGGGAACTGAAGGCAGACGACGGCGCTGTGTACGACAAAGTCATCGAAATCGACCTTTCCGCCCTGCAGCCCATGGCGGCCTGCCCGCATTCCCCGGACGCCGGATCGGCTGTACGGGATCTGGCCGGGAAAAAAGTGGATCAAGTGGTTATCGGTTCCTGCACGAACAGCTCGCTGGCCGATTTAACGGCGGTGGCGGAAATCGTACGCGGCAGGCACATTGCACCGGGAGTAGAAGCAGGCATTGCACCCGGCAGCCGATCGGTGCTGATGCAGGCGGAAAAGTGCGGCGTGCTCGGGGAACTGATCCGCGCCGGTTTCCGCATTTTGGAAAGCGCCTGCGGTCCGTGCATCGGGATGGGATTCGCACCCAACTCCGGCGCCGTTTCCCTGCGGACATTCAACCGCAATTTTAAAGGACGTTCGGGAACAGCTGATGCGGAAGTATATCTGGTTTCGCCGGAAACGGCAGCCGCGGCGGCGGTTACCGGCTGCATCACCGACCCGACCGCATTTGCCGGCGCGCTCGGCGCGGCCTCCTTTCCCCGGCCCAAACCGGAACAGGACGACGGAATG
>JADIMS010000030.1 GCA_017694555.1 Candidatus Avitreponema avistercoris | reverse complement strand
GGTCAATGCAAAAAGAAGCCGGAAGTTCCCCTTGGTACACACCCCGGTAAAAAGCGGCTATCCGCAAAAAGAAACGCGCTTCTGCCCCGGCGGGTACTTCAAACAGCAGGCCTCCGTCCAGCACCGGATCCGACGGCCCGGGCGTTTCCGGTGAAAATCCCGGTCCGCAGGTATAGCGGTACACAAAATCCGCATTGCCCGCAGAAAGAAACACCGATCCGGCGGACAAATGATTTTCCGGCAAACCGGAAAGACCGGGTTTGGCAGGCAGATCCACGCGCTGGATTGCCGAATCCTGCCAGTCCGGGGAATACCAGTACAGCGTTTCCGGATTCCGGCGCGCGGCCAAAACCGGCCCGCAATATTTTTGCCAGTTGGTTTGATCAAAAGAAAAATAAATCTCCCGCCCGGAAGAAAAAGAAATAAAATGCCAATTCAGAACCCGGAACCCGCTGAACGACGCCGCATCCGTACCGCCGGCTGCATCCTGCACGGTATCCGGCAGGTTTCCGGCATCCGGCTGAATGCCCGCAGAAAGCGGCCGCCGGCCGGACAGCGCTTCCCCGCTCCGGAAAACCCAGCGCCACACGGAACGGCCGTCGCTGACAGAAAACGGATACAGCACCGGAATACCGGACGGCGCAGAAAACAGCACGGTCTTTCCGCCGGGAAGCGCCGGCACCGGATCCCCGAAACTGTAGTGCAATCCGTCCGGAACCGTAATCTCCCGGAAACTGCCCAGAGGCACGACGGCGGGCGCACCGTCCAGCGCAACGCCGTCCAAATCCGGAAGCGCCGAAGGCGTCACCGAATACACCACCTGGCGCCGGAATTCCTGCTGCCCGTCCGGGGAAACCGCCAAAACGTCCAGCGTCAGGATTCCGTCCCGGTCCGGAAGGAACGGCTCCGTATATTCCGGGGAAGAACGGGAAGCACGTCCGTCAAACGAACAATAAATCCGGAAACCCGGCCCGGCTTCCAGAACGACTGCCTGCCGGTTGGCCCAGTTTCCGGGCGCAGGGCTTACAATACGGAACGGCTCCCCCTGCTGCATAAAAATCCCCGGATCCGGACAAACTGCCGCGCTCCGGTTTCCGGCGCCGTCTTCCGCAAACGCGCAAAGTACCGCGCCCGCCGGAACAAACACACGGCCGCCGGGAACCATGCTGCCGGAGCTTTCCCCGCCGGACTGCGGATGGTACATCCGGTAGCGGATTTCAGCATCCGGGTCGGAAACGGCAGAAAGAAAGCTGCCGCCCGTTCCGTCCGGAACAGCCGAAAATGACGGCGCACGGGGCGGCTTCCGGTCAATGCGCCAGCAGAACTCTGCGGTATACAGCACGGGAGAATCCGGCGCAAGCGTGCGTACTTCCACGCGGGCGCGGTATGTCCGTTCCGTGCCTTCTTCCGCGGTCAAATAAAACGGGGCGGAAAAGTCCGCCGCGGGATTTCCGTCAAAAGAACCGGACAGACGGCATCCTTCCGGACAGAAAAACGACACCGGCGCCGCAGAGGCATAAACGCCGGAAGGAAGGGAAACCAGCGGAGCCGGCGCGCTTCCGTTATCCGCAGGCGCGGAAACAGGCATTTCCGGAACGGGTTCCTCTGCAAACAGGAAAATCCGGGCCGCGAAACACACGGCGAACGCGAACCGCTTCATTCCTTGCGGTCAGGCAAATCCGGATGATTGATGACGGACAAAACCCGGCGCAAATCCGGATCCTCGCGGTAATAGAATTGTTCGAGTTCTTCGTCCGAAAGTCCCACCAGCTCATGGCTCATATAATGAATCCACAAATCTTCGGAAGGGCTGTTCACCTCATGCTTCCGGCACCAATAATCCGGATGGATCGGAAGCTGTTCGTCAAAATAGGAAAAGTATTTGTAATCGTGGACGGCGACCTTCACGTCTTTGCGGGGAACGCCTTTTTCCAACAGGGTTTCCACCAAAAAATTGATGGTACGTCCGGAATCAAAGATGTCGTCCACCAGCAGGATTCTGTCCCCGGGACGGAGATAATCCGGCGAGTACGTCCAACCGTCAATCATCACCTTGCTGCATTCATGCACATCGGTATAAGAACGGGCCACTACTGCGGCAAACAGAACCGGGCGGCTGTTTTTTTCGGTCCGCTTAATGAGCTTGAAATATTCGCTGATAACATTCGCCATATAGGCGCCGCCGCGCAAAGAACAGTAAATGATGTCCGGAACGAATCCGTCGTCATAAATCCGTTTGGCCATCTTCAGCGCATTGTTGCGTACAACCGTGTAAGGCAAAAATTCCTTCCGCATGGTTTATTCTACCGCCTTTCCCGTGATTTCACAAGGGGGAACCGTACCGTCGTCCGCCGCTTCTGCCGCTTCTGCCGCTTCTGCCGGTTCCTGCGTTTCCGGGGTAAGCAAAACCGCGCCGCGCCGCATGGCGGTCAGTCCGGTGCGGACCAGCTCCAGAATGCCGAACGGCTCCAGCAGGCGGAGCAAACCGGCTATTTTTTCCTCACTGCCGGTTGCCTCAATCACCAGGGACGACGGCGCAACGTCCACAATCCGCGCGCGGAAAATATTCGCCACCTCAATGATGCCCGCGCGGGCGGTTCCGCCGGCGGAAACCTTAATCAGGGCCAGTTCGCGCGTAACGGTTTCTTCCGGCGGGCAGACTTCAATCGCCGTCACTTCCACCAGTTTGGCGAGCTGTTTGCGGATTTGCGCCAGAACCGCCCCGTCACAGCGGGCAACAATCGTCATGCGGGAAAACGCCGGGTCGCTCGTCACGCCTACCGTCAGGCTGTCGATGTTATACCCCCGGCGGCTGAACAAACCGGAAACCCGGCTCAGTACACCGGAACGGTTTTCCACAAGAACCGAAATCACATGTCTTTTCATGCCGGCATTTTATCAACTCCGGAAAAGGAAGGCAATTGCCGCATTCTGCCGCCGGGCGCGGACGGCAACCCGGATAAACCGCAGCGGAAAACGGCGCGCCCGTTCACCCGCCCAGCAATTCATCCAGCTCGGCCAAAAGGCGGCTGTATTCCCGGTTCAGGGGATTGATGGCCGCAACCTGTTTCAGGTAATACTGGGCGCGGCGGTATTCGCCGGTACGGAAATACCAGGCGTACATGGCAAACAGCGCTTTGCTGTTCCGCGGATCGGTGAGCAGGCTGGAACGCAGCGAAGAAAGTTCCTGCTCCGGATCCGTTTGCAGACGGCTCAGATGATAATACAGTTTGCTTTGCAGGGATGGGGAAGCAGAAGCCATCGTGGCGTCGATGATGCGCCGGGCCTGCGGAAAATCCCCGGAATCGACGAGCGTTTCGATATACAAATCCGCAATATCCTCGTTGACAGGATTCGCCGCATAAAGTTCCCGCATAATGGAAAGCGCCCGTCCGGTCTGACCGGAACCGGAATACGCCCGCGCCAAAAGTAAGGAGGCTTCCGGCCCGGGTGCAGCGGAAGAAAACCGTTCTGCCGTGCGCACCGCATTCTGCCAGTCAAAATTGTTGATGTAGTCATTCACGAGAAGGGCGAGCGCCTCGCTCTGACCGGGATTTTCCTCCAAAATCCGGAGCACAAGATCGCGTCCGCTCATTCCGTTGATGGTTGTCCCGCTTTCGTAGCAGATTTCCGCCGAAGCCAGCAAAACCACCGGATCGCCGGGATAAAGGCGCAGCGCTTCCTGCAGGTACGAAACGGCGGCAGCCGGATTTTTGTTCCATTCCCTTCCGATTCTGGCTTTCAGCAGCAGGTACTCGCGGTTTGTCCGGTTGACCGTGCTGAACGCATCCAGCAGGGAATTGGCCTTGAGGTAATCGCCCTGCTCCACCAGAATCTGCGCCCGGAGCAAAAGATAGCGGGTATTGCCGGGATCGGCCTGCAGCGCCGAAATGACATACGGTTCCGCACCGGTCCAGTCGCCCATCGCGGCGCATGCATCCGCACACAGCCCCATGGCCTCCGTGGAAGAAGGATAACGCGCCAGCACAGCCCGTCCGATGTCCAGCGCAAGCTGCGCATTGCCGCTGCGGATCAGTGCGGCCGCATACCCGAAGCCCGCCGGATAACAGCTTTCATCCAGCGTCCATGCCTGCCGGTAAAATTCAGCCGCGTCTTCATCCCGCCCCTGCCGTACCGCAATGACAGCCCGGAACCACGGCGGCAGCACGGAAGCGGGATTGAGCCGGGAAGCCCGCAGCAAAGCCGCATCCACTTCCGCAAAAGCGAGGGAAGCTTCCGGCGTATAAAACAACGCGAGCGCGGGCAGCGTCAGTGAAAAAAACTCTTCGCCGCCGGAATAATCCGTCACCCCGATTTTTGCCGCCCGGATCAGCCGCGCGTAAACGTCCTGTTCCGGTACCGAGGGAATACTCCACGTCACCGTTTCCAGCGGATACAGTACTTCCATCAGCTCGCCGGCAAGAGCCAGAATCGAGCGGTTTAAGTCCGACATTCCCCGCGAATCCACGCGGATCCGGTCCACTGCCATCCGGATACCGTCCGGCGACCCGAGCTCGAGATATGAAAGCATACCGGTATCCAGCCGGTCCCGCCGCAGCTGTTCGCTGGAAGGCACCGAAAGGACGGTTCCGCCCTGGCTTCCTGTCTGCGTGCGCGTACCGGCGGCAGAATCCCCGGACGGAACTGTACTGCCGGCATTTTCCTGCGGCCTGCTGCCGTCCGCAGGCGGCATATCCGGGGAACCTGCGTATTCGGACACCGCATCCGGCCGTCCGCTGTCCTGCGCAGGAACGCCGGAAGAGGCGCATCCCGCCAGCAGTACGCACACAAACCACGCGCCCAAAACAGCAGGAACCGCCGGGCCGGACAGCCGCCGCAAAAACCTCACAGGGAAACCCCTTCTTCCGCCGCATTTTGCTGCGTGCCCGCAAAACCTTCCGCTGTCTCCGCAGAAAAAGACGGTTCTGCATCAACCGGCTTCCCGGATTCCTGTGCTTTTTCCCGGCGCGTATGCACCAGCACCGAAACCGCCGCCGCAAAAACCAGCACAAAAGGGATAAATACCAGCAAAAATACCGAGGAAAACGAAAGCGGAATTATATTGGAGGAAAACAAAAAGAATAACACACCCAAAAATAAAAATGCCGCGGCAATCACCGAATAAAAATTAACCAGCCGCTTTTTTTTCCAAATTCCGGCCGTCAAAAACGAAAATCCGCAAAATATCACCAAAAGCGGCCATAAAACGCCGCTGGTCATTTTATAACGGGAGCCGAAAAAGAAAAAGAAGAACAAAGCCGATGTCAGAAAACAAAAGACCGCAGAAAACAGGAACAAAAAACGCTTCCGGAAACAGCGGGCGGATACCACCGCAGACACAAAGGCGGCAGCCGCCGCCAGCGCAGGTACAACCGCGGGAAAAAAGGAAAATCCGGCGAACAGCAGCGTGGCATTCACAGCCAGAAATGTAAGCGCCAGGTACAAAAAGGCCACGGCGCAAATGTATGAGACTTTCTTCCGCGGTTTCTTTTTCACTCCGCAACCGTTTTTTCCCATGCCTTTTCCCGCTTGCGGCGGAACCCTCCGTTATGATACTATCGGCGCGTGTCCAAAAAACATCCGCATTTGCCCCGCACAGCCTGCTTCCTCTTGTTTGCCGCGCCGTGGCTGTTTTCCGCCTGTTCCAAACCCGATTACCTGTCCGACTGCATTCCGGACAGCAGTCTCCGGCGGGAACAGCAGGAACTCACGCGCCTTCTCCGCTCGCCGGACACCGGCCGGGAAGCGCTGTTCACCGTAAAAAACCGTATCGCCAGAAATCTGGCTGCCACGGACAATCTACCGGCGCTGACGGCTTTCCTCACTTCAGACGCAGTCCGCGGCGCCGATCCTTACGCAGCATACTGGCTGCTGATGGCGGCAGACGTTTACATGGAACAAAATTCGCCGCAAATCGCTGCCTACTATTTTGAACGGATTCTCGATAATTGTAAAGACTTGACCGTGCGGGGAAACTCCATTCATCAAATTTGCCTTCAAAATCTGATCCGCATTACCGATTCGCCGTTCCATCTGGTCCGGTATTATACCGATTATATCCGGCAATTTCCACAGGATGAAAAAATTCCGGAATTTTATTTTCTGCTCGGCCGCGCGCACGAAAAGGCCGGCGAATGGGAAAAAGCCATCCAATCGTACACCCGCTTTTTGCAGCTTGGCCAGTACGACATCCTCGTCCCGGATATTCCCAACGCCTACGCATACGCCAAGCGGATTACCGACTACAACAATTCGGCGAAGGACTGGACTTTTGCCACTTTGGACGAACTGGTGACAAGCGTAAAACGGGCAATTGACCGGTACGATGCCCGTGCGCTGGAACGGTACCGGGCGAAAGTCAACTTTTTTTCGATGTCCTGGAAGCAGGATTATACCGACACCGAAGACACACAGGTCGAATTCCAAATGCGCGATTTTATGCACGGGAACCGGATCACGTATGCGGACGAACTGGATCCGACGTCCACGCCTTATGAAGCGTATCTCCGCACATCCGGCTGGAACCAGTACGTGACGGTCTGGTACCTGTATTTCCGCAAAGTGAATTTTCCCGCCGATCCCAACATTCACGGCCGCTGGGAATGGGCCGGCATTTACTACGGAGAAAAAATTTGAACGCGCGGTCCACGCCTGTACGGCGCACGCCCCGGAAGCGGATTTCCGCACAGCGGCGGCTTTTCCCGCTGTCCTGCATTTTGCTGCTTTTCTGCCTGAATGCCTGCGCTTCGCCGCAAACCGCGTCTCCCGGCGGGAACGCAGCCGGGGAC